>CADEEH010000086.1 GCA_902826305.1 uncultured Burkholderiales bacterium | reverse complement strand
CCGCGTCGTCCATGTAGACGTTGAACGCCGGCTCGTCGAACTGGATCACGTCGACACCGTCGGCTTCGAGCGCCCGCGCCTCCTGGTTCAGCAGCTCGGCGAACGCGTGCGCGAGGGATGCACGATCGCCGTAGTGCCGGTCGGCCACGGTGTCGACGATGGTCATCGGACCGGGCAGCGTGAACTTCAGCGTACGGTCGGTGCCGGCACGTGCGAGTGTCGCCTCGAACGCGTGGACCCGGCCCTTGAGCCGGATCGGCCCGGTGACCACCGGCACCATCGCCTTGTAGCGGCCGTCGCGGATCGCCATCTCGACCTTGTGTTCGCGGTCGATGCCTTCGACCGCCTCCAGGAAGCCGTGCACGAAGTGCTGCCGCGACTGTTCACCATCGGTGACGATCGACAGGCCGGCGATCTCCTGTTCCTTCAGCCAGAGCAGTGTCGCGTCGTGTTTCGCCTGCGACAGCGCGTCGCCTTCGGCGCTCCAGCGCGGCCAGAGCCGGTCGGTCTCGGCAAGCCAGCCGGGCTTGGGCAGGCTGCCGGCGGTGGTGGCGGGAAACAGGAGCGGACCGGTCTTCGGGGTCATCGGGAGGCTTCGGGTGATCGCCGCCGGGGCGGCGACGGGGGCGTCCACGTTAGCCGTTGCCGCGGCGCATCGTCAACCTCGTCGGTCGACGGCATGACGATGCCGTTTGCCGGCGCGGCCGGCGGCGGGGACAATCGCGGTCGTGCCCGAACGCCCGCCATCGTCGATGCTCGACTGGGACCTGACCGAACTGTCGTCGTTCGTCGCCGTCGTCGATGCGCTCAGTTTCTCGCGCGCGGCCGACCGGCTCGGCGTGACTGGATCGGCGCTGTCCAAGCGGATCAAGGCCCTCGAGCAACGCCTGGGCATCGCGTTGCTCGAGCGATCCTCGCATCTGGTCCGGATGACCGATGCCGGTCAGCGGTTCGTCGAACATGCCCGGCGCGCGCTCGATGAACTGCAGCGGGCGCAGGGGGTGGTCGGCGGGCTCGCGCTCGAGCCGGCCGGGGTGCTGCGGGTCGGCGTGGCCGGTGACATCGTCGCCGCGCTGCTCGCGCCATCGGTGGCACGGTTCTGTGTCGATCACTCCGCGGTCGACCTGGTGCTGGTCCCGGTCGCGGTCGATGCGGGCTGGTCCGGTGATCACGACGTGCTGATCACCGCCGATCCGCCGGCGAGCGGCGGCTTCGTCGTGCGACCGATCGCACGGTTCGACTGGTCGGTGGTGGCGAGCCCGGGGCTTGCCGCGCGGCTGGCGGCGAGCGTGCCGCGGGACCTGGCCTCGGCGCGGGTCGTCGTGCTTCGTGAAGGACCGCTGTCGCTTCGGCTGGTGCATGCCCGCACACGCAACTGGCAGGATGTCGAGGTCGTCCGTCAGGTGGTGGTCGACGGTGTGCTCGCCGCACGTGTCTTGCTGGCGGCGGGTGCGGGCATCGGGCTGATGCCCGGTTACCTGGTCGACGACTCGATCGCGCGCGGCGACCTGGTCCGGGTGCTGCCGGACTGGCGGCCGGTGAACACGCCGTGCCACGCGTTGCATGCGGTGCATCGGCGCACCAGGCAACCGGTGCCGAAGGTGGCGTCGTTCATCACCACGTTGGCCGCGTCGCTCAGGCCGCCCGCCCGCTGAGTGCCCGCGCCACTTCGCCGCCGACCCGGTGGCCGTGGATGAACGCCTCCTCGAACACCGAATGGCCCGACAGGTCCGCATGGGCGAAACGGATGCGTCCGTCGGCCCGGGCCAGGTGGCGCAATGCCGGCTGGGTGTGCACACCCGGCCGCGGCACCGCCATCGCATGGCCCCAGCGCATGATGTCGATGCGCGCGACATGCCGTTCGAGATCGGGGTGCGCGGGTGCGAGGTCGGCGAGGATGTGGTCGACCCATGCCCGCCAGCCGATCGCGAACCAGGCGCGCCGCTGCGCGGCATCGAGCACGCCGCCGGTCCAGTACCAGGTGAGCACGGTTGCGCCGGGGTACGGATGCAGGCTCTGATGCATGGCATCGACGTAACCGAGCGAGGTGCTGTCGTAGAACACGTTGTCCCACGCGCGGGGCGCGCCGGGCCGTTCGAGCGGCGTGGTCGGCAGGTGGAGATTGGCCACCACCCACGGCGCGTGGTCCAGACCGGCCGCGGCCGCGGCCAGGGCGGCCGGCGGCCGGTCGACCAGGCGCGCGGCGACGAACAGCGGCACCGCGAGGATCAGCCAGTCGGCCTGCCAGCGTACGACACGGCCCGAATCGGCCTCCATCACGTCGAGTGTCGCACCACGACCGGTGTCGGCGGCCCGCACACCGATCGACCGCAACTCGATGCGATCGCGATGGGGTGCCGCCATCCGCTCGACCAGCCATCCGTTGCCTTGTGGCCAGGTCAGCACGCCGTCCGATCCACGCTCCGCGGATCCCGGCGCGGTGAAGCCGTGTCGACTCGCGAAGTAATGGATGCCCGCCCACGCCGATACCTGGCGACAGCCCGCGCCGTAGTCGTCGCGGCAGCAGTAGTCGAGGTACCAGGTCAACGCGGGTGCATCGAATCCCTCGGCGTCGAGCCACTGCGCGAACGTCATCCGGTCGAGGCGGTCGATCTCGGGCAAAGGTCGCGCCCGGGTCACCGGCACCGCGAATCCGTGCGACGCCTGGAACGTGGCGATCCGTTCCGAGAACCGCCGGTACTGAGCGATCGTCGATGCCGGCTGGTGCTCGACCGGCAGCAGCCCGTCCTGCCAGCGGCCGGCGATGAAGAGCCGTTCCTGCGGCGCATGGCACAACACACGTTCGTCGTAGCGGTCGACGCCCTCGACGCTGCGCACCAGCCCGAGTTCGGCGAGCAGGTCACGGACCTCGCCGGCGGTCTCGCCCGGCGTCGGCAGGTAATGGGCACCCCACGGGCAGGCCAGACCCGCGACCTCGCCGCCGCGGCTGTTGCCCCCGCTGGCATTCTCGAGTTCGAACAGCCGGTAGTCGTCGACACCGGCGGCGGCCAGCGCGCGTGCCGCCGCGAGTCCGGCGATGCCGGCACCGAGGATCGCCACCGTGACCCGTCGCGGCTCGCCGGAGGCGGCCGGCGGACCGTTGCGCAGGTGATGGCCGCGCTCGTGGGAGGCGCCGACGAAGCCGCCGGTGATCGGGCCGCGCCGCGCACATCCGCCGATCAGCGCCGGCGCGCCGAGAATGGCCGTCGCGGTGGCCGCCGTCGACGTGACGGCCGCCACCGATGCGCCGGTCGCCGCCCGGGTGCCCGTCGCGCCGGCGGCGGCCAGCAGCCGCCGCCGTGTCAGGGACCGAATCGTCCCCATTCCTGCTCGAAGGTGTGGACGAGGATCTGGTTGTCCAGCCGGTTCACTTCGGTGGGTACACGTCGCATGTCCATCGGGAACTCGAACAGCCGCGCGACCGCCGGCGGATCGAGGAAACGCAGCCCCTCGGGCACCGACAGCGGCGCACGATAAGGGCGGCGCGAGGCGATCAGGAAACCCCATTCACCGAAGCTCGGCACCAGCGCGTGATACGGCGTCACCGTCAGGCCGACGGCTTCGATCGTCGTCGCGACCGTCCAGAAACTTCGCCGTGCATACAGCGGCGAGGTAGTCTGCACGACCGCGAACCCGCTGGCCGCCAGCCGTCGCTCGAGCAGCGCGTAGAAGGCGGTCGTGTACAGCTTGCCCAGCGAGTAGTTCGACGGATCGGGGAAGTCGCAGATCACCAGGTCGAATCGATCCTGCCCGCGCTCGAGGAACGTGAACGCGTCCTCGTTCAGCACGGTCACCTTCGGCGAGGACAACGCGCCGTCGTTGAGCTTCACCAGTCGTGGTTCGGTCCGGAACATCGTCGTGACCGCGGGATCGAGGTCGACCAGCGTGACCGACTCCACCGATGGATACCGCAGCACCTCGCGCACCGCCATGCCATCGCCGCCGCCCAGGACCAGCACGCGGCGCGGCCCGCCGTGCGCGGCCGCCACCGGATGCACCAGTGCCTCGTGATACCGGTACTCGTCGAACGAACTGAACTGCAGGTTGCCGTTCAGGAACAGTCGTGTCTCGCCGCGGGACTCGGTGACCACGATCCGCTGGTACGGCGAGGACTCGGCGTGGACGATCCGCTGGCCGTAGAAGCGATCCTCGCCGAAGCGGGTCAGCGCCTCGGCGCCGGCCATCGCGACCGCGAGCGTCGCGATCACCAGCGCGGTGGCCGCCAGATGCGAGCCGAAGTGCCGGATCTGGCCGCGGAACACCCAGAGCGCGAGCAGTGCAACCGTCGCGTTCAGCAGTCCGAACAGCATCCCGGTCCGGATCATCCCGAGCTGCGGCGCGAGCAGAAGCGGGAACGCGAGCGAGACCACCAGCGCACCCAGGTAGTCGAAGGTCAGCACCTGCGAGACCAGCTCGCGCAGCGAATACTGGCGCTTCAGGATCCGCATCACCAGCGGGATCTCCAGGCCGACGAGGATGCCGACCAGCAGGACCAGCGCGTAGAGCGCGATCCTGAACGGCGCCGGTGCACTCGCGTGCAGCAGGAACAGCGCCGCCGGCATCAGCCCGCCGACCAGGCCCACGAACAGTTCGATGCGCAGGAACACCGCCGGCAGATCGTCCTCGACATGCCGCGACAGGTACGAGCCGATGCCCATCGCGAACAGGTAGGTGCCGATGACGGTGGAGAACTGCAGCACCGAATCGCCGAGCAGGTACGACGCCAGCGCGGCGGCGACCAGTTCGTAGATCAGCCCGCAGGCGGCGACGACGAACACCGACAGCAGCAGGGCGAACTCGGCCGCCCGGCCCGGTTCGGCCGCCAGCCATCGCCGCGCATAGGCGGTGAGTGCGGTCATGAGCGCCTCCTCAGGGACGGACCGTCGTCAGCCGTGGATCGCCGCGGCGACGATCAGCGAGATGCCCAGTGCCATCGCCGCGACGACGATCGCCAGTGCCATGTTCTGCCGCTCGCAGATCTCCGACCAGAGCTTGTACGGCGTCAGCCGGTCGATCAGCATGAAACACACCCAGAACACGACCACGCCGATGATCGAGTAGATCAACGAGCCGGCAAACGCCGCGGGTCTCAGCCATTCCATGTCGCCTCCGATCTGACCGGCTCGAGGCCGGGGAAGTCATTGAAAGTATCGCCTCGTGTGCCGGCGCCCGTCATCACTTGTGTCCGCCGAAGGATGAACCCGAACCGCCCCATCCGCCCGAATCGTCGTCGTCGCATGAGTCCAGGATGATGGCGATGATCACCATCAGGAACAGGATCGCGAACAGCGTCAGGCAACCCGAGCCGGTGGTCACACGCGCCGCGCCGCCGGGCACGCCGACGCCGCCGATGCCCCCGCCCCGCGACAGCTCCAGCGGTGACGGCGGTGGCGGGGCGCCGGCGGCGTAACTCGCCGCATTGTCCACCGGCAGGGCCTTCGCCAGTTCGTCCTCGGGCACCCGCTCGCCGGCCGACCAGGTTTCCTCGGTCGCGTCGCGCTCCTGGCTGAGCACCTGGGCGCCGTTGCGGAAATCGGTCGCCGTCAGCTCTTGGCCGATCTTCACCTTCCAGTAGAACTCGCCGCAGACGAATTCGACGCGGGCCCGATAGCTCGACTCGAGCCCGTAGGTCTTGCCGCCGAACGCGACACCGGGGCCGCCGCCGTAGACCGGTGCGCTCTGCAGCGTCTGGACCAGGTTCCAGCCATCGGTGGTGTCGACCAGGAAGCGGAAGCCGGCGCGCTGGCTGTAGAGCAGGTATTCGCTCCAGAAGAAGCGTTCGTCGTCGCCGGCTTCGGCGCCCGAGCGCTGCACGAAACCGACGACCTGCCACTCGGCGCCTTTCAGCGTGCCGGTGGCCCCGAGCGGAATCGCCATCGGGATCTGCGCGTTCTGCTTCGCCTCGATGACCGCCGCGCCGACACCCTGCGAGATGTCGATCAGGCTCGCACAGCTGGCGCAGGTCAGCCGCTGCGTGCCGGCCAGGTGCGCCTCGACGGAGGCGCCGCAGTTGGGGCAGGCGAAGCCCTGGCTGCCGACGGCCTTTTCCTGCGGCTCGCGCAGGTTGGTCAACTCCAGCTGGGCGAGTGTGACCGCCTGGCCCAGGTACAGGCGGGGCGCCTGGGGATCGGACAGGTCGATCGTCGCGACCCGGCCGTCGCTGGTTCGTGCGTCGACCGACCGGATCGGCCGGTCGGTGACCGGCCTGAACGGCACCTCGCCCTGTGCGCTGATCAGCGCCGCATCGAGGACGTTGACGATGCGGTAGAAGCCGTTGCCGATCTGCTGCTGCTGGCCGACCACCAGCCGTTCGGGCGGCGGTGCCGCGATTCCCGCCGGCGCATCGCGCATCAGCACGTAGTGGCCGTTGTCCTCCGACACCCACAAGCCGGCTCCGCTGTCGTCGACCCCGTACCACTCGTTCCAGGTCCCATCCGCGTAGCGATACTGCAGGCGGCCGACCAGCGTGAAGCCGCGACCGTCGGCCTTGCCGCCGGTGCCGAGCTGCAGCGGCGAGAAGTCGTCGAAGAGTTCGGCGACACTGCCGGTGCGCTTGAGCGTCTCGCCGTCGCGAACGACCGTGCTGCGGCAATAACCGCAGACCGCCAGCACCGATTGCGCGGACTGGAAGTCGACCGGCGCACCACACGAGGGGCACGCCGCGCGATAGACGCGCTGGATCACCGGATCAGGGCGTCAGGGTGCGCAGCTCGAACGGTCGGATCAGACCAGCTTCTTCAGCAGCTCGGCCTTCTTCGCGTCGAACTCTTCCTTCGACAGGATGCCCTTGCCGACCATCTCGTGCAGCCGTTCGATCGTCGCCATCACGTCCTCGGGCTTGATCGTGGCGGCCGCGGCCGCGGCGGCTGCTGCTCCCGCCGCGCCGCCCGCACCACCCTGAGCCAGTCCCTGCTGCAGCGAGTTGGCCATCGTCTGGCCGAGCGCGACACCGGCGCCCAGCGACATCGCATCACCGGCGACACCCCCCGGATTGGACACGATGCCGGGGATCGCCTGGCCGGTCTGGTACTGGATGAACTTGTTCATGTCGCCGACCATGCCCATGCCGATCCTCTGGTCGAGGATCTTCTGCAGTTCTTCCGGCAGCGACAGGTTCTGCACCGTGACCGCCTCGAGCTTGAGGCCGAGCTTGACGAAGTCGGGATCGAGCTGCTTGGCCAGGGCGGCCGCGAACTCGACCTGGTTCGTCGCCAGGTCCAGGAACGGCACACCGGAGGAGGCGATCGCATCGGAGATGTTCTGCAGCACCAGTCCGCGCAGCTGGCCGTCGAGTTCGTCGACGGTGTACAGCTCGCGGGTGCCGCTGACCTCGGGCAGGAACAGCTTCGGATCGGCGATCCGGTAGGTGAAGTTGCCGAACGCGCGCAGACGCACCGCCCCGAAGTCCTTGTCGCGGATCGTGATCGGCTGCGGCGTGCCCCACTTGCGATCGAGCTGCTGGCGGGTGCTGAAGAAGAACACGTCGCTCTTGAACGGCGAGGCGAACAGCTTGTCCCAGTTGTTGATGTAGGTCAGGATCGGCAGCGTCGACGTGCGCAGTTCGTGCCGGCCCGGGCCGAACAGGTCGGCGACCTTGCCCTCGTTGACGAACAGCGCCAGCTGCGAATCGCGCACCGTCAGCTGGGCGCCGGTCTGGATCTCGTTGTCGGCCATCGGGTAGCGCCAGGCGAGCACACCGTCGCGCTGCTCGGTCCACTCGATGACGTCGATGAACTGCTTCTTCAGGAAATCCATCAGGGCCATGGCAGGGGCTCCAGGTCGCGCGGCGTTCGGCGGGTTCGTCCGCCATGGTAGCGGAGCGGCTGCCGGCGTCCATCCCTCGCGTTGCGGGGACGAAGCGTTGCTTTCCTGCAATGCTGTCACGGAACCTTGATGGACTGAGTCCAGGACCCCCCGCTACCATCCGGAAAACCTGGACCGGCGGCGTTGTCCGTATGAGTCCCGCGGTTCCAATCGGCAAAAGCGGAGAGAGAAAACAGTGAAACAGACCCTTCGACGACTGGCGCTGGCCTCGTTGGCCCTGGGCGCGGCGCCCCTGGTCCAGGCACAAGGCAGTTCCGTGACGTTGTACGGCATCGTGGATACCGGCCTGGAATACGCCAGCGTCAACGATGCCGGCGGCAACGTCCGGATCGAGAGCGGCATGGCGAGCACCAGCCGCTTCGGCCTGCGCGGCTCGGAGGATCTGGGCGGCGGCCTGAAGGGGATCTTCACGCTCGAGAACGGGTTCCGGTCCGATACCGGCGCCCTGGGGACGGCCGGGGCGATCTTCGATCGGCAGGCCTTCGTGGGTCTCGAGGGCGGGTTCGGTGTGGTCAAGCTCGGCCGGCAGTACACGCCGGGCTACTGGGTCCTGTTGCGCAACAGCGCCTTCGGTTATTCACTCAACGGCACGGTCAGCAACTGGGCCCGCAACAGCACGACCCGGATCAGCAACTCGATCGTCTACGAGACGCCGCGTTTCGGCGGGCTCAAGGGAACCTTGATCTACGGCTCGGGTGACGAACGTTTCGAGCCGCCTCAGGCCAGCGGCCGATTCGTCGGCGGCAGCGTCGAGTACGCGGCCGGCCCGCTGTCGCTCGGCCTGTCGCACCAGGAGCTCAAGCCCAGCGTGACCGGCACCGCGACCACGATCGGTCCGGCCAGCAAGGAGACCGCGCTGGGCGGCAAGTACGATTTCGGACCGTTCGCGCTGGCGGTGGCGGCCTATCGCCGTGCGCCGTCGACCGGCGATGCGTTCAAGGCGCTCTCGGTCGGCGCGACCGCCAAGCTCGGCCCCGGTGAAATCTGGGGGATGGTCACCCGGCTGGATGCACCGAACGGTTCGGAGGGCGACGCGACGCTGGTCAACTTCGCGTACCTGTACAACTTGTCGCGTCGCACCACGCTGTACACCTCGCTGGGGCTGATGCTCAACAACGAGGACGCGACATTCGGCATGCAGGGCTCGGGCAACTCCGCCGCCGGCCCGGTCGACGCCGGCTACAACGCGCGCAGCCTGATGTTCGGCATCCGGCACACGTTCTGAGTACCCGCACACGGCCGTCCACCAGGCGGCCGCGAAGAAGCCCACGGCGCACCTGCCAGGTGCGCCGCCCGGGCGTGTGGGTGAAACCTTCTCGCACCGGCCTGCTCCCCGCGGCCTCCGTGCGACACTCGGGCCGATGGCCCCGAATCCCCCGCTGACCCGCTGGCTCTGCCGGATCACCCGCGCCGAGCCCGACGAGCTCGCCGGCGCTCTCTGGTCGTTCTTCTACTTCTTCTGCCTGCTCGCCGGCTACTACGTCCTGCGACCCATTCGCGACGAGATGGCGATGCAGATCGGTCGCGACCGTCTGCAGGAGCTGTTCACCTGGGTGTTCGTGACGATGCTGGTGCTGGTGCCGGTCTTCGGCTGGCTCAGCTCGCGTTTCCCCCGCCGTCGCCTGCTCCCCTGGCTGTACGGATTCTTCGTGCTCCACCTGCTGCTGTTCTGGGGCGTGATGGCCAGCAGTCAGCAGCAGACGGCCCTGGTCGGTGGTGTGTTCTATGTCTGGCTGAGTGTGTTCAACCTGTTCGCGGTCTCGGTGTTCTGGAGCCTGATGGCCGACATGCTGCACACCGAGCAGGCGCGTCGGTTGTACGGATTCATCGCCGCCGGCGGCACCGCCGGCGCGCTGACCGGTCCGGTGATCACCGCGGCGACGATCCCGCTGGTCGGAAGCCGCGGCCTGATGCTGGTGGCGGCCGGGTTCCTGCTGCTGGTTGTCGTCGCGATCGGCCGGCTTCGCGCCTGGGCGGTACGGTATGCACACCGGCATCGCGTGATGTCCACCGCCGAGGAGGACGCGACCCGCGCGGCCGAACACAAGGCGATGGGCGGCAGCATCTGGGCCGGTCTTCGCGACGTGTTGTTGTCCCCATACCTGCTCGGGATCTGCGTGTTCCTGTTCTGTTATTCGCTGCTGTCGACGTTCCTCTACTTCCAGCAGGTCGAACTGGTGCCGCAACTGATCCCCGACAGCACCGAACGGGTCCGGATGCTCGCGATGGTGGACCTGCTGGTCAACGTGCTGACGCTGCTGATCCAGCTGGTGGCGTTCGGGGCGCTGATCCGAAGCGCCGGGATCACCGCGATGCTGGTCGTGATGCCGGTCGTCTCGGTGGTCGGATTCGCCGCACTGGCGGCCTGGCCAGGCCTGGCGACGCTGGTGGCCTTCGGTGCGTTGCGTCGTGCCGGCGAATACGCGATCTCCAAGCCGTCGCGCGAGACGCTGTTCAACGTGCTGCCGCCGGAGCAGAAGTACAAGGCGAAGAACGTGATCGACACGCTGGTCCATCGGACCGGCGACACCGCGTCCGGCTGGATCTTCACCGGCCTGAAAGGCCTCGGGCTGAGCAGCACGGCGATGTCGTTGATCGCGGTGCCGGTGGCCGGCGCGTGGCTCTGGGTGGCCTACCGGCTTGGCCAGGAGGCCAGGCGCCGGGTGCGGCGTCGGCGGCGCGCGGCAGTCACGCCGGCGACGCCACAGGACGT
Organism: uncultured Burkholderiales bacterium; assembly: GCA_902826305.1. Lineage (GTDB taxonomy): Bacteria > Pseudomonadota > Gammaproteobacteria > Burkholderiales > Burkholderiaceae_E > CADEEH01. The sequence continues at coordinate 9,866 of CADEEH010000086.1, read as the reverse complement.
TCACACGATGTTCGAGAAGAACTAGAACCAGCTCCAGAACCACTGCGCGTCCCGATTCGCGCGGTGAGACCGGATACCAGGGCCGTCGTCGGGCCCTGGCTTCGACGAACCGACCGCGTTACTTGATTTGCGCGGTCAGTGCGGACAGGTACTCGCCGAGGTCGAGTGTGCCGTCCTTGTCGGGATCGGCCTTCTTGAACACCATCGGGCCCCGCACACCGGCCTTGCGGGCTTCGCGGCGGTCCAGCGTGCCGTCCTTGTCCGGATCGGCGGCGTTGAACCGTTCGGTGATCGCGGCGGCGAACTCCTTCTTGTCCAGGGTGCCGTCGTTGTCCGGGTCGGCCTTCTTCAGCAATGCCGCAGCGATGCCGAACTTGGCCGCTTCCTTTGCATCGAGCGTGCCGTCCTTGTCGGGGTCCGCCTTGGCGAAGGCGGCGTCGACCTGGGCGTCGGTCAAGGTGCCGGCGGCGGTGGCGGCCGACGCGGCGAGGGCGAGAATCGAGGCGGTGAGCAGGTATTTCATAGGAGGCTCCTTTTTGTTGGGATACTGCACTGCAATATTACTCGTCCGTGCCGGCCGCCGGCCGTGCGCTTTCGCAGGCGGGAGGGTCTTGGATCCGGTGTGATCACGGGCCGCCTGGGCGGCGGCCGATCAGGGTGTGGGCACAGGACCGGAACGGGAGGCCCGCCAGTTGAATGACGGGTTGGAGACGACCTCTCCCTCGATCACTTCGTCGCCGGCCGTACCCGAGAACTCCATGGCAGTTCCCCGGCCGATCGGCAGCGTGAAATCGACCCGCCGCCCGCGTACACGCAACGACTGCAGCGGCACCGTGCGCCCGTCGACGATCGCCTGGCCCTGGATGCCGGTGGCGTCCTGGGTGAAGAGCAGGCGCACCGCGCCGCGTGCCACGCGCGCCGGCAGCGCCATCTGCCACGCGCCGCCGAGGCGCGCCGGCACCGTGTAGTGGAACAGCACGGTCCGCACCGAGCCGCTGATGTTGACCTTCTCCTCGACGTCGAACGAATCGACGTCGTCGGGCACCATCGGTGACAGCGGGTAGTCGTGCGAGATGATCCGCGTGCCGGGCCGCAGTTCCGCCAGCAGCTTGGGCACCAGCTTCGTGACGCTGCCCGGCAACAGGTAGATCGTGACCACGGAGGCTTCGCTCAGGTCGGTCTGGTACAGGTCGCGGACCAGGAAGCGGACCTTGTCGCCGAGATCCTCGGCGGCCGCGTTGCGGGTGGCGAGCCGGACCAGGTACTCGTCGATGTCGACCCCGAAGCCGCGCACGCCGTAACGCTTGGCCGCGGTGATCACGATCCGGCCGTCACCGGAGCCGAGGTCGGCGATCACGTCGCCCGGCCTGAACGCGGCCATCTTCAGCATGCGGTCGACGATGACCGTGGGCGAGGGGACGTAGGGACCGGCGCTGACGGGCTGCGCGCTGGCCGCGACCGTTCCCATCAGCGCGAGGCCGAGCGCGGCAGCGCAACGGCTGGCGATCCGCAGCACGGTGCGACGATGGACGGATGTTCTGGGCGTGTCGATGATTCCGCCGTCGGTGCGATGATCCTGCGCGGCAGCCACTATAACCGACGTCGAATCCGGCGCCTCGTGCCGCCGGCGGACAGCGGCAGCGGAACATCAGGCCGCGCGGCTCGGCGCGGGCGGCCATGAAGACTAGGGTGAACCGGCATTTCCCTCGGGATGTGGCGGCTGATCACGCAGCCGACGGAACGCGTCGACCGGCTTGACCCAGAGCACACCGTCGCCGACGCGCCCGGTGTGACAGATCGAATGGATCAGGGATACCAGCACGGCGGCCTGTTCGTCGGAGGCGACGATCTCGAGGCGCACCCGCTTCGAGGAATCGGTCAACTCACCCTTGATGCCGGAACCGACGGGGACGTGCGGATGGTAACCGGACCCCTCGGCCCGGATCACGGTCATGCCCGGAAAATCCGGTATGCGGCGGAACGCGTCACGCAGCCGGGCGAGCCGGGCCGGTTGCACGACGGCGATGATTTCCTTCATCGATGTCTCCAGCGAATGCCGATCGACGCAACCTCCTGTCGACCGGCTTTCAAGCCTCCACGCGTTGTTCGTCGAACATCCGATACAGTGTCGGCACGACCACCAGGGTCAGCAGGGTCGAGGTGATCAGTCCGCCGATCACCACGATCGCGAGCGGCCTTTGCACCTCCGAGCCGGGGCCGGTCGCGAACAGGAACGGAATCAGGCCCAGCATCGCGACGGTGGCCGTCATCATCACCGGCCGGAAGCGCAGCGTCGCACCCTGGACGATCGCCTGGCTCAACTCCAGCCCGTCATCGCGCAGCTTGCGGATGTACGACACCAGCACGACCCCGTTGAGCACCGCGATGCCCCAGAGCGCGATGAACCCGACCGATGCCGGCACCGAGATGTACTCGCCGGTGACCGCGAGTGCGATCACGCCACCGATCGATGCGAACGGAAGCACGGTGATGATCAGCGTCGCGAAGCGGAAGCTGTTGAACAGGATGAACAGCAGGAAGAAGATCGCGGCGATCGTCACCGGCACGATGACCATCAGGTGCGACAGGGCGCGCTGCATGTTCTGGAACTGCCCGCCCCACTCGAGGTAGTAGCCCTCGGGCAGCTTGATCTGCTGCTGGACCTTCTGCTGCAGTTCGGCGACGAAGCCGCCGAGGTCGCGGCCGGCGACGTTGATGCCGACGACGATCCGCCGCTTGGCGACCTCGCGATTGATCTGCGCCGGTCCGTCGACCAGTTCGATCCGCGCCAGGTTGTCCAGCGGCACGATCGCGCCGCCAGGGGCGGTCAGCGTGATGCGCCGGATGTCCGGCAGGCTGTCGCGCAGGTTCTCGGGCAGACGCACGACCGCGGCGAAGCGACGTTCACCTTCGTAGATGTCGGTCGCCCGACGACCGCCCACCGCCATCTCGATCACGTCGTGCACGTCCGATGCGTTGATGCCGAGCCGGGCGATCGCCTGGCGGTTGATCTCGATCGACAGGTACTGCTGGCCGGTGATCCGATCGACCCGGACGTCGCGCAGACCGCTGACCGAGCCGGCGACCCGTGCGATGTCGTCCGCCGTTCGTTTCAGCTGCCCGAGATCGTCGCCGAAGATCTTGACCGCGATGTCGGCCCGCACGCCGGTGACCATCTCGTCGACCCGGTCGGAGATCGGCTGCGCCATCACCAGTTGCACGCCCGGTATCGCCTTGAGTTCGTTGCGGATCGCATCGGCGATGTCGTCCTGCGTCCAGCCGTCGGGCCACTGGTCGCGCGGCTTCAGGCTCACGATCGGGTCGGCTTCGTTCGGTCCGGCCGGGTCGGCGGGACTTTCCCCACGCCCGATCCGCGACACCGCGGACTTGACACCCGGCACCTTCAGCACCCGGCGCATCGCCTCCATCTCCATCGCGATCGATTCGTCGAGCGAGATGTTCGGCACCCGGTCCATCGCCGGCGACACCGACCCTTCCTTCATCTCCGGGATGAACGCGGTGCCGAGGTACGGAAAGATCGCCATCGTCGCGATGAAACACGCGACCGCGGCGCCGATCGCCTTCTTCTCGTTGCCCAGCGCCCAGTGCAGCATCGCCAGGTACGGGCGCTTGAGCACACGGATCAGCCACGTGTCGTGATCCGCGCCACCCTTGAGCAGGTATGACGCCAGCGCCGGCGACAGGGTCAGCGACAGCGCCAGCGAGATCGCCAGCGCGATCGCGATCGTGTAGGCGAGCGGGGCGAACATCTTGCCTTCCATCCCCTGCAGCGTCATCAGCGGCAGGAACACCAGGATGATGACGCCGACGCCGAAGATCACCGGCGTGGCGACCTCGAGCACCGCGTCGAGGATCACCCGCGCCCGCGACTCGTCGGGCCGTTCGCCGAGCTTGGCGAACGAGTTCTCGATCACCACCACCGATCCGTCGACCATCAGGCCGATCGCGATCGCCAGGCCGCCGAGCGACATCAGGTTGGCCGACAGGCCATAACGGTTCATCACCGCGAACGTCAGCAGCGGCGTCAGCACCAGCGTGACCACGACGATGACACTCGAGCGGACGTCGCCGAGGAACAGGAAGAGCACGATGACGACCAGGACGACACCTTCGAGCAGCACCTTGGTGACGGTCCACAACGCCTCGTCGACGAGTTCCGAGCGGTCGTAGTAGGGGGTGATCTTGAGCCCGCCCGGCAGCATGTTGCGATCGTTGATCTCCTGCACACGTGCCTTGACGCGGCTGACGACCTCCTTCGCGTTGCCGGCGCGCATCATCATCACGATGCCGCCCGCGGACTCGGTGTAGCCGTTCTTGATCATCGCGCCGACCCGCACCTCCTCGCCGATCGTGACCTCGGCCACGTCGCGGATGTAGACCGGCGTCGCCCCGATCTCCTTGAGCACGATCGAACGGATGTCGTCGAGGCTGCCGATCAGGCCGATGCCGCGGACCAGGAACGCCTCCTGGCCCTGGTTGATCACGCCGCCGCCCGAGTTCGCGTTGTTGCGCGCGAGTGCCTGGAACACGTCGCCCATCGACACCTTGTAGTAGCGCAGCCGGTTCGGGTCGACCTGGATCTGGTATTGCTTGACGTAGCCGCCGGTGGAGTTGATTTCCGCGACGCCCGGTATCGAACGAAGCAGCGGGCGCACGACCCAGTCCTGGATGGTGCGTCGCTCGAGCAGTTCCTCGCGGCTGAGCGCACGCTCGCCATCGTCGGGTCGGTCGAGGGTGTACTGGTAGACCTCGCCCAGCGCGGTCGACACGGGGCCGAGGATCGGCGTGATGCCGGCCGGCAGGTTCGTGCCGACCTCGAGCAGACGCTCCATCACCAGCTGGCGCGCGAAGTAGACGTTCGTCGCGTCGCTGAACACCAGCGTGATCAGCGACAGGCCGGGTTTGTTGAGTGAGCGCAGTTCGACCAGACCGGGCAGGCCGGTCATCGCGATCTCCAGCGGCACCGTGACGAACCGCTCGACCTCCTCGGGTGAGCGGCCGGTCGCCTCGGTGGCGATCTGCACCTGGACGTTGGTGACATCCGGGAAAGCGTCGACCGACAGCTTGCGCATCGCCTGGATGCCGACGGCCAGCATCGCGACCGACAACACCAGCAGGATCAGGCGCTGCTTGAGCGCGGCGCGGACGATCGCGTCGAGCACCGGACTACCCGCCGTTCTGCAGCGCGCGCTGCCGGCGTTCGTTGTTCAGGTGGAAGGCACCTTCGACGACCACCTTCTCGTCCGGCCGCACACCGGAGAGCAGCACCCGGCCATTCTCGAATTCGTCGCCGAGTGACAACTGGCGCAGTGCGAAGGTGTCGCCGGCCGTCTGCACGAACGCGTACTCGCGGTTGTCTTCGCGGATGATCGCCGACGCGGGGATCACGCGGCGCTGCTGCGGCGAGCCCTGGATCAGGACGGTCGCCAGCATCGCCGGCTTGTACTGCCGTTCCCAGTTCGGGATGTCCATCCGGACGCGCACGGTGCGTGTGTCCGGATTGACGGTGACCGAGACGAACGACAACGCGCCGCGCAGTCGCCGGTCCGGCAGCGCCGGGATCTCGACCTCGACGTTCTGCCCGGTACGCACGGTGCCGGCGATCGTCTCCGGCACGTCGGCGACGATCCACAGGTCCGACAGGTCGGCGACGATGTAGACCGTGTCCGCGGGCTGCACGACCTGGCCCGGGCTGATGCGTCGATCGATCACCGTGCCGTCGATGCTGGCGACCACGTGTGAGGTCGAATCGACGCGACGTTCCTTGGCCAGGCGCGCTATCGCGCGCTCCGACATGCCGAGCACCTTGAGCCGGTCGGCGGCGGCGTTCAGGTCGGCCTTGGCCTGGTCGCTCTCGGCCTGCCGGCGCTGCAGTTCGGCCGTGCCGATCACGTCGGCGTCGTGCAGCTGGCTGGCACGCGTGGAGGCGCGGTCGGCGACGATCCGCTGCGAGAAAGCCCTGAGGTACTCGAGTTGTGTGTTCGACAGTTCGGTGCTGGTCAGCGTCGCGAGGATCTGCCCGCGCCTGACGTCGTCACCCTCGCGCACCTCGATGTCGCTGACGCGACCGGTCACCGGCGAGCCCAGCCGCGCGACCTTGGTCTCGTTGACCTCGATGCGGCCCGGCACCCGGATCGTGTCGCGCACCTCGGTCTCGCCGAGCGGGGCGACCTGGACCCGGGCCATCAGGTCAGGGCCGGCGACGATCACGAACGGATCCTTGGGTGCCGGCGGCGCCGCGACCGGGGGTGGGTCCTCCCCGCACGCGGCGAGGATCGCGGACAGCGTGATCACACCAAGCAGGCGTCTCATGGCGTGGCCTCCGTCGCAAACAGCTGGCGCAGCCGCTCGATCTCGATCAGCGCCGAACGCCGATCGAAGCGCGCCCCGAGGTACTCGATGCGCGCCGAACGCAGCACACGCTGGGCATCGAGCACGTCGATGAAGCCCCGCTCGCCGAATCGATACGCCGATTCGGCGACGCGAAGCGCCGCCTCGGCCTGGCGCAGGATGCCACCCTCGTAGGCGCCGACCGTCTGGTTGGCGACCTGGAATCGACCGTAGGCCGCCTCGATCGCCCCGATCAGCTCGACCCGACGTTGCTCGACCACCGCGTCGGCCTCCCGCACGGCCGACGCCGCCTCGGCGATCGGTCCCTGGCGCTGGTCCCACAGGGGAATCGGGACCGCGACACCGAGGGTCCAGACGCTGCTGTCGGGCAGGCGGTCGAGGCCGGTGCGGATCGCGGGTCGGGCGTAGCGCAGTGCACGTTCCGATTCGAGCCGGGCCTGCGCGCGGCGGGCCTCGGCGCGCGCCTGGCCGATCGACGGGTGGCGGGCGAGGACCTCTTCGCGCAGCAGTTCGAGTGCCGGCGGCATCGCCGGCTCGATGCCGTCGTCCAACACGTCGATGTCCGCGGGCAGCGGCGTGCCGATCGTCGCCCGCAACGAGGACAGGGCCTGCTGCACGCGCAGTCGCGACGCCGAGGCCGCGTTCACCGCGACCGAGGTCTCGGCCTGCGAGCGGGTGGCCTCGAGTTTCGGCGCCTCGCCGACCCGGACCCTCACTTCGACTCGTTTGCCGATGTCCTCGAGCAGGCGCTGGTTCTCGATCGCCAGTTCGAGTTCGGCCTTGCGTCGCAAGACCGTGAAGAATGCCTGCCTCACCTCGGCGCGCACGCTCTGCCTGACTTCGGCGAATGCGAGCCGACGCGCGTCGACGTTCGCCTCGGCGCCGCGGATCCGCGGTTCACGCAGATACGGCAGGTCCAGCGGCTGCACCAGGCCGATGCCGGCCGCCGGGCCTTCCGGCGCGGCCGGGCTGCCGCGCCCGCGCTGCCGTCCGGCCGACGCCTCGACATCCGGATTGGGGAATGCCCGCGCGGTCGTGATGCCGGCGGCCGCGGCGTCCGCCTGCGCGGCCGCGGCGCGGATCCGGGGGTTGCCGGTGTCGGCGAGCGACAAGGCACGCTCCAGCGTCAACGTCTCGGCGCCATGCGAAGTGGAAGTCGCGAACACGATCATCAGCCCTGCGATCCGGACGATCCCGGTCGGCGCCATGCTCCTATGACGTCGCATCGGCCGCGAACGGAGGGCCGACCGGATCGAACCGGCCAGCGTGATCGACCATCCAGCTGCGTCGAACAAGATCATGGATCCAGTGTTCAGTGGCGGGCGAGAACGCATCGAGACGGAGAAGATCAGCCCGTCGATGCGGCCCGCGGCGACGCAGACGGCAACGTCGACCAGCGCGATGCGCCCGGAACTCGCCGAGTCGAATGACTCGTAATGCGACGCGTACGGTAGCGTGCCGCCATGACCCGTCGGTCAATGACCACAAACTTCCGCGACCATTGGGCGACGGACGCGATACCCGGACCGACCGGTGGTCGGGATCGGACGGTGCCCGCCGTCAGCCCTATGCGGGTATGCGTTGCCCGAGCACCGTCTGCAGATCGTGATGTGCGCGTCGCAGCGTGTCCTCGGTGCTGGCCCAGTCGATGCACGGATCGGTGAGTGACACGCCGTAGCGAAGCTGCGACGGTTCCGAGGGCATCGGCTGGTTGCCGGCTTCGATGTTGGATTCGAGCATCAGCCCGACGATCGAACGATTGCCTTCGCGGATCTGGTGGATGCAGTCATTGAAGACCAGCGGCTGCAGCGTGTGGTCCTTCATCGCGTTCGCGTGTGAGCAGTCGATGACGATGCTGGGATCGATGCCGGCGCGGACGAGCGCCTGCTCGGCGATGCGGACGCTGACCGTGTCGTAGTTCGGCCGGCCGCCGCCGCCGCGCAGGACCAGATGGCCGTGCGGATTGCCGCGCGAGCGGATCACGCTGGTGCGGCCGTCGCCGTTGACGCCGAGGAAGCCGTGGGGCGTGCGGGCCGACTTGATCGCGTTGATCGCCACCTCGAGGCCGCCGTCGGTGCCGTTCTTGAAGCCGACCGGCGCCGACAGGCCGCTGGCCATCTCGCGGTGGGTCTGCGACTCGGTGGTGCGCGCGCCGATCGCGTACCAGGAGATCAGTTCCGACAGGTACTGCGGGCAGATCGGGTCGAGTGCCTCGGAGGCGGTCGGCAGGCCGAGTTCGGCGAGTTGCATCAGCAGGCGGCGCGCCTGGAAGATGCCTTCGTCGATCCGGAACGAATCGTCCATCCGCGGGTCGTTGATGAAACCCTTCCAGCCGACCGAGGTGCGCGGCTTCTCGAAGTAGACCCGCATCACCGGCACGATCGTGGTGCGCACCGATTCGGCCAGCGTGTGCAGCCGCCTCGCGTAGTCGAGTGCGGCCTCGGGATCGTGGATCGAACACGGTCCGACGACAACGAACAGGCGCGGATCCCGCCGCTCGAGGATCGCCCGGATCGTCGCCCGGCCGGCGAGCACGGTGCGCGCGGCCGCATGGGTCAGCGGGAGCCTGGCGGCGATCTCGGCCGGCGAGGGCATCGCCGCGATCTCGGCGACGTTGACGTTGTCGAGCAGGGTTTCGAGCGGATCGGCGGCGGTGTGGGGCATGGTGTCGTTCCGGGCCGCCGGTGATGGTTCGCGGCCCGGTCCGAAACTACCACGCGCGCCGACCGCGCGAAACGGCCCGGTCAGGTGAATCGCACCGACACGCTGCCCAGGTGCTGCACACGCAGGCAGACGTGATCGCCGGCCTTGACCGCGACCGCCTCGGTGATGCCGCCGGACAGCACCAGGCTGCCCGCGGGCAGTGCCCGGTCCTGTCGGCCGAGATGGTTGACCAGCATCGCCACCGCCGCCGCCGGATGGCCCAGCACCGCGGCGCCCGCGCCGAACGCGACCGCTTCGCCGTTCTTCTCCAGCACGATGCCCAGCGTGCGCAGGTCGAGGTCGCGCACGCGGGCCACCCGGCCACCGACGACAAAACGCGCGGCCGACGTGTTGTCGGCGATCACGCTGGTCAGGTCGAACTTGAAGTCACGGTAACGGCTGTCGATCACCTCGATGCCCGGCAGCACCAGGTCGCAGGCCGCGAGCACCGAGGCGACATGGCAGCCGGGTCCGCGCAGTTCCTCGCGGGTGACGAAGCAGATCTCCGGCTCGACCTTCGGATGGATCAGCCGGGCGGTCTCGATCTCGCCGCCATCGGGTACCGAGAACTCGTCGACCAGGAATCCGAACACCGGCTCGGCCACACCCATCTGCTTCATCTTCGCGTGCGAGGTCAGGCCGGCCTTCCAGCCGGCGACACGCGCGCCGCGCTCGAGCTTGCGGCGCAGGATCTCGTCCTGGACCGCGTAGGCGTCCTCGAAAGTCATCGCCGGATGTTCGTCGGTGATCTTCAGCGTGTCGCGCGCCTCGAGCTGGCAGGTCTCCAGGTG
>CADEEH010000085.1 GCA_902826305.1 uncultured Burkholderiales bacterium | reverse complement strand
CTCTTCAACGACGATCCGGACACCGACGCGGTGGTGATGATCGGCGAGATCGGCGGCAGCGACGAGGAAACCGCCGCCGAGTGGGCCAAGGCCAACATGAGGAAACCGATCGTTGGCTTCATCGCCGGTGTCACCGCGCCTCCGGGCAAACGGATGGGCCACGCCGGCGCGATCATCTCCGGCGGCAAGGGCACCGCGCAGGAGAAACTGGCGGTGATGGAAGCCTGCGGGATCAAGGTCACGAAGAACCCGTCGGAGATGGGCACGCTGCTGAAGGCGGCGCTGAAGTAATTCGCCCGCCGGACTAACTCGCGCGCCGGTCGCGCCGCAGCGCGGCCGGCCTCGCCCCGCACCTACTCGATCACGACCCCCGCTTCGCGGGCGATCCGGCCGAACTTCTCGGTCTCGGCGCGGATCTGGCGTCCCATCGCCTCGGCGTCGTTGCCGATCGGCTCGGCCCCGATCTCGGCCATCTTCTGCTGGAACTCCGGCGAGCGGATCACCTTGACCATTTCGGCGTTGAGCCGCTCGACGATCGGCTTCGGGGTCGCGGCCGGCGCCAGGATGCCGAACCAGGTGCCGATGTCGAATCCCTTCAGCCCGGCCTCCTCGAGTGTCGGCACCTCGGGCAGCACCGCGGCGCGTCTTCCGGTGGTCACCGCGAGTGCCCGCAGCTTGCCGCTGCGGATGTGCTGCAGGACCGGCGTGATCGTGTCGAACGACATCGTGATCTGGTTGCCGAGCAGGTCCGTGGTCAGCGGTCCGCTGCCTTTGTACGGCACACCGGCTGGCCAAGCACCGGCGCCAGCCTTTCCGCGAGCGTGCGCGCGAGCACGTCGGTGGTGCCGCCGGGCGGGAACGGCACGACCACGCTGATCGGGCGGCTCGGTTGCCAGTCCTGCGCGAACGCGGGCAGGCCGGTGCCGAGCGAAGCCAGCGCGACCAGGCCCGCGATCGCGGCGGATCGGTTGAAATGCCGGCGCCCGGATGTGACCGCTGCCGGGGGCGATGAAACGGATCTCGTCATCGTCGTCTCCTGGATCTTGTTCGTGCTCAGGCGGCCTTGCGTCGACCGCCGGCGGCCAGCAAGGCGCAGATCGCGTCGGTGACATCGGCGGTCATCGCCTGGCCGCCGAGATCGCGGGTGTGCAGGCGGGAATCCGCGGTGACCTGCTCGATCGCCGCCATCAGCCGGGTCGCGGCCGCCGCCTCGCCCAGGTGCTCGAGCAGCATCACCACCGACCAGAACGTGCCGATCGGGTTGGCCAGGCCCTTGCCCATGATGTCGAATGCCGAGCCGTGGATCGGCTCGAACATCGACGGGTAACGACGTTCCGGATCGATGTTGCCGGTGGGTGCGATGCCGAGGCTGCCGGCCAGCGCGGCGGCCAGATCGCTGAGGATGTCCGCGTGCAGGTTGGTCGCGACGATCGTGTCCAGCGACGACGGGCGGTTGACCATGCGTGCGGTCGCCGCGTCGACCAGTTCCTTGTCCCAGCGCACGTCCGGGAACTCGCGGGCGACCTGCGCCGCGATCTCGTCCCACATCACCATCGCGTGGCGTTGTGCGTTGCTCTTCGTGACCACCGTCAGCAGTTTGCGCGGCCGCGAGCGGGCGAGGGTGAACGCGAAACGCATGATCCGCTCGACGCCGGCGCGCGTCATCATCGACACGTCGGTGGCGGCCTCCAGCGGATGACCCTGGTGCACACGACCGCCGACGCCGGCGTATTCACCTTCGGAGTTCTCGCGGACGATCACCCAGTCGAGGTCGCCGGGCAGGCAGCGCTTGAGCGGCGTGTCGATGCCGGGCAGGATCCGCGTCGGACGCACGTTCGCGTACTGGTCGAAGCCCTGGCAGATCTTCAGCCGCAGGCCCCACAGCGTCACGTGGTCCGGGATGTCCGGATCACCGGCCGATCCGAACAGGATCGCGTCCTTGGTACGCAGCGCGTCCAGTCCGTCGGCCGGCATCATCACACCGTGACGGCGGTAATAGTCGCCCCCCCAGTCGAAGTCCTCGAACTCGAAGTGGAAGGTCGCACCCGAGGCGGCCAGCGCCTGCATCACGCGGCGGCCGGCGGGAATCACTTCCTTGCCGATGCCGTCGCCGGGAATGGTCGCGATCCGGTAGGTCTTCATGGCGTGGGCCTCGTCGATGGGTCGGGATGGAGGCTGCACTGTAGGTGATGGACGGCGGCCGCGGCCACGCGTAGAGTCAATCCATCATTAACTTCAAGTTCACAATCGAGATGAAACGACTGCAGGCCGATCGCTCGACCGCCCGCGTCGTCCAGCCCGCGGACCTCGCTTTCTTCTCGGTGATCGCCTCCACCGGCAGCCTCAGCGCCGCCGGGCGAGAACTCGGGGTCAGCACGGCGGCAGTCAGCAAACACCTGGCGCAGATGGAAACCCGCGCGGGCCTGGCGCTCGTGATCCGCTCCACGCGCCGGATGAGCCTGACACCCGAAGGTGAGCTCTATCTCGAACACGCCCGTCGCATCCTCGGCGAACTCGACGACATGGAGCAACTGCTCGGCGCCTCGAAGGCCACGCCGAAGGGCCAGTTGCGGATCAATGCCACCCTGGGCTTCGGCCGCCGGCACGTCGCGCCGCTGGTCTCGCGGTTCGTGCGCCGGTATCCCGCGATCGATGCGCAACTCCAGCTGTCGGTCAATCCGCCGCCATTGACCGACGATTCGTGGGATGTCTGCGTGCGCTTCGGCGAGCCGCCGGAATCGCGGGTGATCGCGCGCCGCCTCGCGTCGAATCGTCGGCTGCTGTGCGCGGCGCCTTCGTACATCGCGCGGCACGGCGAGCCGAAAGTGCCGTCGGACCTGCTGCGACACCACTGCATCGGCATCCGCCAGGGCGAGGAGGCATACGGTGTCTGGCGACTGTCGCGCGGGCGCGGGCGCGCCGCGAAGGTCGAGACATTGAAGACACGCGGCAACCTGGCCACCAACGATGGCGAGATCGCGGTGCACTGGGCCCTGGACGGGCACGGCATCCTGATGCGGGCGGAGTGGGACATCGTCCGCCACCTGCGCAGCGGGCAACTCGTGCAGGTGCTGCCGCAATACGCGACTCCGGACGCCGACATCTTCATCGTCTGGCCGGAACGGCACCGCAACGCGGTCCGGGTGCGGGCATTCGTCGATTTCGTCGCGCAGGCGTTCGAACGCAGCACGGCGGCGCGACGCGACGACGCGAGGTGAGGACAGGCGCGCAACATTCACCCGCCGGCGCCCGCGGCCCGGCGTGGGCACTCGATTGACGGACCCGATCGGTTCGTCGATGATCGGCGGTCGATCGCATGACCGAAAGGAGCCGGATCGTGTGCACACTCTGCGCTTCGGGATTCTCGCCGCATCGCCGATCGATGCTGCACCGATCGATCGCCGCCGCGGTTGCCGCCGGTGGCACCGGCGCCTGGTTCACCCCGTCCGCCACTGCGGCGGTCGAACCGGTTCCCGCGGCCAGCGGACGACCCGGTCGCCGCTACCTGATCCGCAACGCGGCGGTGTTGTCGATGGATGCGGCCGTCGGCGACTTCCCGCTGGCCGACATCCTCGTCGACGGCGCAAAGATCGCCGCGGTCGGGCCGAAGCTCGCGGCCGGTGATGCCACCGTCGTCGACGCCCGCGGCAGGATCGCGATCCCGGGCTTCATCGACACCCATCACCACCAGTTCGAGACCGCGCTGCGCAGTTTCCTCGCCGACGGGCTGCTTGCCAACGACGGCAAGCCGCACGGCGCGGTCAACTATTTCGACTACATCCTTGGCAAGTTCGCCCGTGTCTACCGTCCGCAGGACGTCCAGATCAGCGAACTGTTCGGTTCGCTGAGCCAGTTGGATGCCGGCGTGACGACGGTGCTGGACATCTCGCAGATCCATCATTCACCCGAGCACTCGGAGGCCGCACTCGCCGGCCTGCGTGCGGCGGGGCGCCGCTCGGTGTTCGGCTACTTCGAAGGCCATGGCGACAAGAGCCGTTATCCGGACGACGCACGCCGGCTGCGCAAGCAGCACTTCGCCTCCGACGATCAGCTGGTCACGATGTTCATGGGCGGCGAGATCTACCTGCCGGGCTACGAGAAGGCGTGGCAGATCGGTCGTGAGCTCGGCCTGCCGATCGCCGCGCACATCGTCGGCACGCTCGGCATGAGCGACACCTTCGACAAGCTGGCCGCCGCCGGACGCTTCGGCCCGGACAACCTGTTCATCCACATGACCGGCATCTCGGATGCCGGCTGGAAGGCGGTCAAGGATGCCGGCGCCGGGGTATCGATCGCGTTCCCGATCGAGGCGGTGATGCGCCACGGGATGCCGCCGATCCTGAAGGCGCAGGCGATGGGGATCGAACCGTCGCTCAGTGTCGACGTCGAGTGCACGATGACGGCCGACTTCTTCACGCAGATGCGGTCGGCGATGATGCTGCAGCGTGCGCTGGTCAACGAGATGGCGATTGCCGGCAAGACCGACCTGCCGGCGCTGCTGACCGCACGCGACGTGTTGCGCTTCGCCACGATCCAGGGCGCGAAGGACCTGAAGCTCGATCGCCGGACCGGGTCGCTCACGGCGGGCAAGGAGGCCGACATCGTGTTGCTCGATGCGCAGGCGATCAACGTCGCCCCGCTCAATCACGTGCCCGGTGCGATCGTGTCGCTGATGGAGCGGTCGAACGTGGACACCGTGATCGTCGCCGGGCGGATCCGCAAGTGGCGTGGCCGGCTGCTCGACGTCGACCTGCCGCGGCTGCGGGCGAACCTGGAGGCCTCGCGTGATTTCCTGTTCAAGGACGCCGGCGTCGAGCGCGACCTGTTCAGGCGTTGACACGAATAGGATCGGGCGCCAAGGGACTTCGTTGACAGGCCGGATCGTCGCTGTGTAACGTCCGCCGACATCGCTTCGGCTGCGTCGTCCTCGTTGGGATTCGACACCGATCGCGGTCGAATCCCCGAACAGCGAGAGAGGCTGCCCATGAGTCGTGAGCTCCCGCACGGCCCGGGTGCGCCGTTGGCCGTCGATGCCGGAGAAGGCGTTCTGTCGTCCATCGCCCCATCTCCGCGGCTGCCCGCCGATCCGAGCGAGGCCCGTGTCGCTCCGTTGCTGCTGTTCGGTTACCGGGCCGCCGCTGGCAGTGCGCTGGCTTTGCTGATCCTCCACTTCGGCCACGCGCTCCTGCTCGACGGACGTCACGCGTGGGCCTTCGATGCCAACGAGGAGGGCACGCCTTTCACCTGGCTGAGTGTCGTCGCCTGCTCGACCACCGGCGTGGCCGCTCTGCTCGCGGTGTTCGGCACCCGTTGTTCCCGCACTCCTGCGATCGGACTGGCGGCGGCGAGTGCCTTCCTGTCGCTCGACGACGCGATCGGCGTGCACGAGCGGATCGCCGAGAAGGCCTATCGGGCGCTCGGCCTGGCGCGCGAGTGGGACAGTGTGATCTGGCCCGCGTTGTACATACCGCTGCTGGTGGTGACCGCCGGGCTGATCCTGCACATCACACGTGCCGGATCAGCGCAGACGCTGCGCAGCGCGGTCACAGGGCTGGCCCTGCTCGGCGCGGCGATTGTCGCCGAGGTCGTCTCTGCTCCGTGGTCGACCGGTCGCAACACGGTCCACCTGATCCAGGGCGGCATCGAAGAGGCTCTCGAACTCGCCGGCTGGATCCTGATCGCGTGCGGTGTGATGGCCTCGGTCCTGATGCAGATGCTGCGCGAAGCCCGCTCGGGCCGCTGAATGATGGCGGCGTCGCCGGACCGATCGTCGCCGCGCCGGCTGGTGCTCGTGCTGGGTGACCAGCTCACCCGCAACAATCCGGTCTTCGACGCATTCGATCCGGCGCTCGACCGTGTGCTGATGATCGAGGCGCCCGGCGAGGCGACCGCGGTCTGGAGCCACAAGGCACGGATCGCGATCTTCCTGGCCGCGATGCGCCACTTCTGCAACGACCTGCATCGACGGGGCCTGCCGTATACGTATCTGCGCCTGGACGAACAGCCGGAGGCACCGTCGTTTGCGGCCCGGCTGCGTGATGTGCTGGCTCGTCACCGGCCGCAGTCGCTGGTCGTCTGCGAGCCAGGGGAGTGGCGGATGCTCGCGGCGATCCAGCAGGCTGCGAACGAGGCCGGCGTGCCGCTGCAGGTGCTGCCCGACCGCCACTTCCTGTGTTCGCGCGAGGAATTCGAACGCTGGGCCGGCAACAAGCGCGAACTGCGGATGGAGTTCTTCTACCGCGAGATGCGACGCCGGCATCAGGTGCTGATGGACACGGACGGCCGCGAGCCGATCGGTGGCCGCTGGAACTTCGATGCGGAGAACCGGAGCGGGTATCCGAAGTCCGGGCCCGGCGCGATTCCGGCGCCGGCGCGATTCGAACCGGATCCGGTCACCCGACAGGTGATCACGCTGGTCGAGCAACACTTCCCGGACCACCCGGGTTCACTCGACGATTTCGGCTGGCCGGTCACCCGCGAGCAGGCGCTCGAGGCGCTTCGGCGTTTCGTCGCCGAGCGGCTCGACCGCTTCGGTCCACATCAGGATGCGATGTGGACCGACACGCCGTGGGGCTGGCACGCGTTGCTGTCGAGCAGCCTGAACCTGCACCTGCTCGATCCGCGCGAGGTGATCGACGCGGCCACGGCGCACTGGCAGGCGGCGAAACTCGACCCCGACAGCGACCGGGGACAGGTGCTGCTCGCGAGCATCGAAGGCTTCATCCGCCAGATCCTCGGCTGGCGCGAATTCATCCGCGGCGTCTACTGGCTGGACATGCCGGGCCTGGCCGAGGCGAACCACTACGAGCATCGGCGCCGGCTGCCCGCGTGGTACTGGACAGCGGACACCCGGATGAACTGCATGCGCGAAGTCATCGGCCAGACGCTGCGACATGGCTTCTCGCACCACATCCAGCGGCTGATGGTCACCGGGCAGTTCGCCCTGCTGGCCGAGGTCGAGCCCCGGCAGGTCACCGATTGGTACCTGGCGATCTACGTCGATGCGGTCGAGTGGGTGGAGCTGCCGAACACCGCCGGCATGGCGCTGCACGCCGACGGGGGCCGCTTCACCAGCAAGCCGTACATCGCGAGTGGCCGTTACATCGACCGGATGAGCAACTACTGCAAGGGCTGCCGCTATCGGCCCGAGCTGCGCACCGGCGAGGGCGCGTGCCCGGTCACGACGCTGTACTGGAACTTCCTCGACCGGCACGAGAAGGCGCTCGCGGCCAATCCGCGCACGCGGATGATGGTGCGCAACATCGAGCGGCTCGGCGCGGACGAACGGGTCGCGATCCGCGAACACGCGGCCAAGGTGCTGTCGGACCTGGACGCACTGTAGCGCGAGACGCCGCCGTCGACGACGACGGTCCTTGTCGTCAGTGCGCGAACTCGGTGATCAACTTGCCGGCGAGTGCCGCGTTTCCGCGCAGCCCGTTGGCGTCGGCGACCAGCTCGCCATTGACCCAGACGCCGTGCACACCGAGTCCGTCGGTGTGCAGCCGCGGTGCGCCGCCCGGCAGGTCGAACACCCGCCGACTGGCGCTGCGACCGACCGTCGCCGGGTCGAACAGCAGCAGGTCGGCCGCGTTGCCCTCGCGCAGCCGGCCGCGATCCGGCAGGCCGAACAGGTCGGCTGCCTGCGACGTCAGCTTGCGGATCGCCTCCGGCAGGGTCATCACGCCGCGATCGCGCGCCCAATGGCCCATCAGGTGCAGGCCGAAGCCGGCATCGTTGAAGAACGTCAGGTGCGCGCCGGCATCCGACAGCGACACGATGCTGTGCGGATGGGTCAGCAAACGCGCGACCTCGGCCTCGTCGCTGTTCAGCAGTTGCGCGGTGAAGATCGTCTCCAGGTCCTCGTCGAGTGCGAGGTCGAGCATCACGTCCAGCGGATCCTTGTGCTGCTCGGCAGCCAGGTCGGCCATGCTGCGCTGTTCGAGCGCGCGGTTGCGCTCGTGGGCGACCTGCACGACGTGCACCTTCTGCCATTCACCGTTGAACAGCCGGAACGTCGACGGCCGTGCCAGTTCGTCGCGCACGTTGCGGCGGAATGCCGGGTCGCGCAGCAGCGCCTTCAATGCGTCGCCGCGCAGGCCGAGCGCCGGCTGCCAGCTCGCGAGGCCCTCGACCGGATACGGCGAGGCGAGTGTGTATTCCATCGTCAGCGGGCAACACGACACCTGGCCGAGCAACCGGCGGCCGCGTTCGTTGGCGGCGCTGATCGCATCCAGGTCCGCGAACACCGCGCCGGGGTTGGTCGAGTTGTGCAGCAGCGCCGCGATCATCACCGGCCGGCCCGAACGTGCGGACATCGTCTCCAGCAGCGACACCGGCATCTGCGCGCCCTTGGTGACCATGTAGACGCCGCGCCCGCCGGCGGCCATCGCCTCGATCAGTGCCAGGTGCTCCTCGTCGGAGGCCAGCCGCGACGGCATCGGCACACCCCCGTCGCCGTTGTGCGCGGGGCTGGTCGAACTGGCCAGGCCGACCGCACCGACCGACATCGCCTCGCGCACCACCGCCGCCATCCGCGCGATCTCGTCGGCATTCGCCGCCCGCAGATTGGCCTGGTCACCCATCACCCAGGTGCGCAGCGACGAATGACCGACGTAGGCGATCACGTTGACCGCCGCGCCGCGCCCACGCAGCCAGGCCAGGTATTCGGCGAAGGTCTCGAAGTTCCACTGGATGCCACGCGACAACACGTCGAAGGACATCCCCTCGACCTGCGTCAAGTTGCGCATCGTCCGCTCCCGGTCCGCCGGCCGGCACGGCGCGATCGTGAAGCCGCAGTTGCCGATCACCGCGGTGGTCACGCCGAGCGCCGGGGAAGGGCGCACGTACGGATCCCAGGTGATCTGCGCATCGAAGTGGGTGTGGGTGTCAATGATGCCGGGCATCAGCGCGAGCCCGTCGGCGTCGATCACCTGCCGGGCGTCGGCGGTCAGCCCGTCGCCGATCGCGCGGATGCGGCCGTCCTTGACCGCCAGATCGCCTCGGCGCGGCGCCGCGCCCGTCCCGTCGTGCAGCGTCGCGCCGCGAATCAGCAGGTCGTCCATGCCGTGTCTCCTTCGGTGTTTCGAAGGAGATTATCGCAACTGCGCGACCTGGTTGGTCGCGGATAGCTGCTGGCTCAGGCTCTACCGCACCCGCATCCGCAACCCCACCGGCGCCATCGTGAACGACAGCCGCTCCTCGGTCTCGCCGCCGCCGGGCGCGGACACGTCGAGGACGTCGAAACATCCGACCAGCATCGTGATCACCATCTTCATCTCGACCATCGCCAGGTGTCGTCCGGGACAGACGCGCGGGCCGGCGCCGAATGGCATCGACACGCGTCGGGGTGAGGCGGCGTGCTGCGCGATCGGTCCGCCGTCCAGCCAGCGTTCCGGCAGGAAGCGCCGCGCGTCGGTGAAGTGCCGATCGTCCAGCGTGTCGTGCCGCATCACACCCCAGATGACAACGCCCGGCCGAAGGCGCACGCCGCCGACCGTGGTCGGCTTGACCACCTGCGCCGTCTGCAACGGGGCCACCGGCTTCAGGCGCATCGTCTCGTGCGCACACGCCTCGAGCCAGGCACACGACGCCAGCTCGGCGAGGGTCGGCGCGAGCGGGGCGCGGACCTTGTCGCGGACCTCGTCGCGCACCCGCGCCAGTGCCTCCGGATGTCGCCACAGCAGGTCGATCATCCAGGACAACGTGTGTGCGGTCGTATCCTCGCCGGCTAGCAGCATCGTCAGCACGTTGCCGGCGACATCCGCATCGGCGAGGCCGCTGCCCGGCTCCTCGGCGGCGACGATCAGTGCTTCGAGCAGGTTCGCCGGCTGCTCACGCCGCGCCGGTTCGGCCGTCATCCGGGCGCGGGCATCGCCGATGAAGCCGGCGATCGCCTGCCGGACCTCCGAGGTCGCGTTGTCGATTGCGCGGTCACGCGGCAGACGGATGTAGCGCCAGTACGGGAAGACCGCGAGTGCACGCCGCTGGAGCGCCGGGAAGATCCGGTCCAGGTGGCGCTGGATCACGTCGCCGTCGGATTCGAGTGTGTTGACGTCGCTGCCGAATGCGAGACCGGCGATCGCGTCGACGGTGAATCGTGTCAGGTCGGTCTGCAGCACGATCGCTTGTTCGCGTCGCGCGGCCGCCTGCCAGCGCCGGTGCAGCCGGCCATTGACCCGGTGCAGTGTCGACAGGTAGGCCTGCACGTGGCCGGGGTCGAACGCAGCCATCACCATCCGGCGCTGGCGCTGCCACAGTTCGCCGTTGGCCGAGAACAGGCCGGGGGCGAAGCCCAGTTCGGCGACGATGCGGCCGGAGGCGAGTGGCCGGCAGAAGGTGTCCGGCCGCTCGCGCAGCACCGCGGCGAACAGCTGGTGATCGGCGATCACCAGCGACAGGTGCCGGCCGATCGCGAACCGCCACAGCGGGCCGTACTGCCGGCTCCAGGACTCCAGCGCGTGGTGCAGCCCGGCCATGCGGACCTGCAGCAGGTTGCCGACCACCGGCCATCGGGGCGGGCCGGGCAGGTCGGCCAGTTCGCGCGCCGGGGCCGACGCGCTGCCATCGTCGCCACCGTGGGCGACGCTGTGTTCGGACACGAGGACCTCCCGGGATCCGGCGTCGAAGGCGGATCAGTATGCGCCCGGCCGGGGGATCCCGCATCCCGTGGGCCGGGGCTGCGGTATCGTATGCGCCACTCACGACTCGAAGGACGGCACCATGGGCTGGTTCTCCAAGAAAGACGACGGTTTCTTCCTGGCCACGATCACGCCGGATCACGACGGCGCGCGGATCGCGAGTTTCCTCGGCGTGGTCAACGGCGAGGCGGTGATCGGCGCCAACATCTTCCGCGACATGTTCTCGTCGGTGCGCGACGTGGTCGGCGGGCGGGCCGGCGGCTACGAGCGCGCGCTGTCCGGCGCACGCGACGCGGCTCTGGACGACATGAAGGCGGCCGCACGCGAGATCGGCGCCGACGGCATCGTCGGCATCGATTTCGACTACGAGGTGCTCGGCGAGACCAACGGCATGATGATGGTGTCGGTCAGCGGCACCGCGGTGAAGATGGCCTGATCACCCGCCGCCCGGGCGGGGCCGGCGCGGTGGTAGAGTCGGTCGACCTCGCTGGAGATCCGACCACTTGCGCCTGCTCATCGTCGAAGATGACCCACTGCTCGGCGACGCGCTCTCGACCGGCCTGCGCCAGTCGGGCTACGCGGTCGACTGGTTCCGCGATGGCAGCCAGGCCGATGCGGCCCTTTCCGTGGCCCCGTATGACGTGGTCGTGCTCGACCTCGGCCTGCCGGGCGCCGACGGCCTCGAGTGGCTGCGGCGCTGGCGTTCGGCCGGCCGGACGATCCCGGTCCTGATCCTGACCGCGCGTGACGCGGTCGACCAGCGGGTGGCCGGATTGGATGGCGGCGCCGACGACTACCTGGTCAAGCCGATCACGATCGACGAACTCGGCGCACGCCTGCGGGCGACGATCCGGCGCGCGACCGGTCGCGCGCAGTCGGTCTGGCAGCACGGGGAGCTCGAATACGACCCGGCGGCCAAGACGGTTCGCTGGCAGGGGCGCCCGGTCGAGCTGACCGCGCGTGAGCTGGCGTTGCTCGAGGCGCTGCTCGCGCATCCGCAGCGTGTGTTGTCCAAGTCGCACCTGCAGGAGAAGTTGTACGACTGGAGCGGATCGGAGCCGGGCAGCAACACACTCGAGGTCCACGTCCATCACCTGCGGCGCAAGATCGATCCCGGCATCGTGCGCACGGTCCGTGGTGTCGGCTACGCGCTCGGTTCCGGTGAGGCGGGATCTTGAGCCTGCGCCGCCGCCTGATGGTCTACCTGATCGTCTGCGCGCCGGTGGTCTGGGCGGTGGGTCTGTTCGGCGCGATGAAGCAGGCGCGTCACGAAGTCGACGAGTTGTTCGACACGCAGATGGTCCGGCTTGCGCGGCACGTGCAGGCGACGCTCGATCGGCAGAGCGGTCGCAACGGCAAGGGACTGCCGGCGCCGACGACCTCGACCAGCGAGACCGACGCCACCGAACTCGGCGACATGGCGATCACGGTCTGGAACGCCCGCGAAGGCGGGGTGATCGCCGACCAGCACGGCATGCAGCTGCCCAGCCGTCCACCCGGCACGGGGTTCGTCGAGCAGCAACTCGACGGGCAGCCCTGGCGCGTCTACTACCTCGCGTCGGCCGATGGTGAATGGGTGGTGGCGGCCGGCCAGAAGGCCGTCGAACGCAGCGACCTGGTCCGCGACCTGATCGCCAGCCAGATGCTGCCGTGGCTATTGGTGCTGCCGCTGCTGCTGGCGGCGATGGCCTGGGCCGTCGGGCGTGCGCTGGCGCCGGTGCGCGACCTGACCGACGAGATCGGTGCCCGCGATGCCGGCGACCTGAAGCCGGTTCCCGAGCATCGTGCGCCGTCGGAACTGAAGCCGCTGGTCGCCGCGATGAACGGGCTGTTCACCCGGATCGATTCGGCGCTCGAACGCGAGCGCCGCTTCACGGCCGATGCCGCACACGAGCTGCGCACGCCGCTGGCCGTGCTGCGCGCGCAGTGGGATGTCGTGCGCCGTTCGAGCGGGGAGGCCGAACGGCGTGATGCGGAATCCAAGCTGACGCTGGGGTTCGCCCAGATGGATCGGCTGGTGGCCCAGATGTTGTCGCTGTCGCGGATCGAAGCGGGCAACACGCCGCCGACCTCCAAGGAGATCGACTGGCCCGCGATCGTCGAGCAGGTGGTCAGTGATTGCCTGCCGCTCGCCGAGCGACGCCGGATCGAGATCGGCTGCGACTGGCCGCCGGAGGGCCGGCATCCGATGCCGCTGCTCGGTGATCCCGCGCTGCTGACGGTGATGCTGCGCAACCTGCTCGACAACGCGATCCGTTATGCCCCGGTCGGTTCGACGGTGACGTTGCGCTTCGGCGAGGATCGCCTGGAGGTGGACAACGACGGCGAGCCGCTGGCGGCCGAGCAGTTGTCGCGGATGGGTGAACGATTCCATCGACCCGCGGGCCAGCTCGAAGGCGGCAGCGGACTGGGGGTGTCGATCGTGCGGCGGATCGCGACGATGCATCGGCTGGTGGTCACCTTCGGTCGATGCGACGACGGGCGCGGCGTCCGGGTGACGCTGACCTTCGAGCCATCGCCGCGTTGACCCCCGGCGACGGACGGCCCGGCTCGATCGGGTGGGGGCCGCGCGTCCCCGCGGCGGCTCGCAGCGGCCGCGTCAGCGCCGCGCAGGCCTCGCAGCGGCCGCGCGGGCCGCACGCAGGCCCGGCATCACTCACTGCGCGCGGATCTTGTCCAGCAACGCCCGGATCTCCTCGCGTCGGCCGGCGTCGGCGATCGGTCGTCCCGGACGCGAGGGCGCCTGCAACGCACGCTCGAGGTAGGTGATCGCCTCGTCGGGACGTTTCTGTTCGAACAGGTACTCGCCATAGAAGAAATTCGAATCGATGCCCTTCGGGTTGATCGCGAGCGCCTTCTGCAACAGCTCGGCGGCCTTCGCTTTGTCGCCGAAGCCGATCGGCCAGCCGGGCACCTTGTAGTAGAGCACCCCGAGGCTGCCGTAGGCCGAGCCGTCCATCGCCTGGCCGTCGATCTTGATCGCCGATTCGTACAATGCCTTGGCGCGCTTGACGGTGCCGAGTGCGCCCAGGCCGCCCGCTTCGCCGGCCCACGAGCTCAGGATGATGCCTTCCCAGATCAGCGGTTCGCTGCGCTCCGGCCACGATTCGCTGACCTTGCGTGCCTTGGTCGCCAGCACCTCGAACCGCTTCTCGCGTTCGGATGCCGGCAACTTGTAGCGGATCACCTCCCAGTTCTCGCGCAGTTCGGTGACCGCGTCGTCGACCTCGGCGGCCCCTGCGGGGGTCGGTGTGATCACGGTGCTCGCGCAGGCGAGAACCGCGGCGGCCATCGAGACAAGGGCGGAACGGCGCCCGGGTGCACACGGCACCCGGGGTCCGCTGGACAGAATCGGCTTCATCATCGGGATCCTCGGAAGTCGGGGTTGACGGTGGGTGCCTCGCCGGCCAGTGCATCCCGGTGCCGGGTGAACACGCCGTCGAGCAGCGACGGCACGAGACCGTTGAGCCGCACCGCGAGTTTTTCCGGCCAACCGAGGAAACACTCGGCCGATTCATCCTCGATCATGCGCACCAGCGCGGCGGCCACGGCGGCCGGTTCGTCCATCGAGGTGCCGGTGGCCAGGTTGTAGGCGAGCACCGCGTCGTTGTTGAACGCGGTGTGTGTGCTGCGCGGTCCCAGGTACTGGATGTGGATCGGACCGCGTCCGAGTTCACGCCGCAACGCTTCGGCGAAGCCGCGCAGGCCGAACTTGCTCGCGCAATAGGCGCTGTAGCCGGGCAGGCCGATGCGTCCGAGCGCCGAGCCGACGCAGACGACCTGCGCCTTCGGCAGCGTGCGCAGGTGAGGCATCAGTGCCTGGGTCAGCAGCATCGGTGCGAGCAGGTTGGTCTGCATCACCTGCTGCATGCGGGCGGCATCGATCGATTCGAACGCGCCGAACGCGGGGGTTCCGGCGTTGTGGACGACGACGTTGACGCCCCACGAAGCCGCCTCGGCGGCGAGCACGCCGAGCCTCTGCGGCTGCGTCAGGTCGACCGCCTTCCAGGTGATGCGGTCCGGGGCCAGCTGCAGGCGATGCACGAGGCCACGGCTCATCTCGGACAGCGTCGCCGGCGAGCGGCCGACCAGCATCAGCGATGCGCCGCGCTCGAGCAACGCGTCGGCGGCGGCACGGCCGATGCCGCCGGTGGCGCCGGTCAGCAACACACGGGTGTCGGCCGGTCTCATGCGGGCACCGTCGCACCGCGGGTCGGCAACGTGTCCTCGCGGCTCGTCGGGGCCGCGGTCGAGCCGTCGGCGGCCACCGGCATCGGCAGGCTGCGGAAGACATCGGCGTAGAGCCGGAAGAACGCGCGCGCCGCGTGCACGATGTCGTCCTGGTCGTTCCGATCGTCGATCCGTTCCATCAATCGCTCGAAGTGTGCCGTGTGTTCCTGGTCGAGGGTGCCGTGTGAGCGCAGATAACTGAACGCCGAATCGGGAAGCCCGAGCGGCTTCTGGATCTGGTCGGCCGCCGCCAGTGCGAGGGCGACGCTGGTTCCTTCGAGCACATGGACCATGCCGAAGAAGCCGAGGGGGTTGCGGCGTGTGATCGTGTCGTACGCATACGCGACCATCACTTCGGTGGCGTGGCCCGGTGCCCCGTGACGTACCGCATCGTCATCGCCGCCGCAGGCCCGGATGTCGGCGAGGATCCATTCGTCGTGACCGGTCTCCTCCTCGACGTATTCGTCCAGAGGCCCTTCCAGCCACGCATGGTGGGCGGGCAGTCGGGCGCGGCAGGCCTGCAGCAGCGGCACCGTGTGCCGCACGTGGTGGTAGGCCTGCTCGAGGAATGCCAGGTAGCTCGGCAGCGAGACACGGCCCATCAGGCAACCCTGGATGATCGGGACCGATACCAGGGCCATGCGATCGGCGGCGGTGCGCCGTTGCAGTTGATCGAAGAAGGTCATGACGAAGTTCCTTCAGTGCAGCGTGGAGGCAGGCCGAGCGACTCGGCGTGCAGGTCGAGGATCTCGCGACGTCGTGGTCGGCCATTCGGGGTGGCCAGGCCGGTGTCGGCGCTGAACGCCGCGCGGCCACGCACCCAGCGGCCGACACGTGCGTAGTCGGGCAGGGTCGCGTTGGCCGCGTCGACCGCGGCCTGCAGCACCGCGCCGGTGGCATCGGCGCGCACCGGCCACAACACGGCGCTCAGCGCCGGTTGCGCGTCGCCGAACACAACCGCCTGGGCAATCGGCGCTTCGCCGCGCAACGCGGTCTCGACCCATTCGGGCGACACGTTGCGGCCGAAGGCGGTGATCAGCACCTGCTTGCGCCGGCCACGCAGGTGGACGAAGCCGTCGGGGTCGATTTCACCGAGGTCACCGGTGGGCCACCAGTCGGGCACCACCGACGGATCACCGAGGTAGCCGGAGAACAGCGCACCGGCGACCTCGATCTCGCCGTCACCGGTCACGCGCAGGCGGACGTGCGGCAGCGGACGGCCGGCACTGCCGGGGCGATCGGCGCCCGGAAGGTTCAGTGTCTGCACCGAGGCACCTTCCGACAGTCCGTAGCCTTCGTAGGCGGGGATGCCCAGCGCACGCGCGGCGAGAATCAGTTTCGCGCCGACCGCGGCGCCGCCGACGGCGACCATGCGCAACGAATCCGGGGCCCGCTGCCGCTGCATCGCGAGCCAGCCGGTCCAGGCGCGCAGCATCTGCGGCAGCAGGATCAGGCTGTGCGGTCGGGCCGTGCGCACGGTGGCATCGAATCGCGCCGGATCGAAGCTCGAGGAGCCGACGAGCCCGAGCTCGGCCATCGGTGGCGTCACACAGGTGGCCCCACGGCCGAGCGGGGCCATGATGCCGGCGACGTTCTCGAGCAGTACCGACATCGGCAGCGCACACAGATGACGGCTGATCATCAGCGGCTCCATCACCAGTGCGAGTGCGTCGGCGGCCTCACCCATCACCTGCGCGGTCAGGCAGACACCTTTCGGCGTGCCGGTGGTGCCGGAAGTGAACGTGATCTTCGCGGTCGCCTCCGGCATGTGGACGGCATCACCCGCTTGCCGCGCGATCGCGAGCTCGCGTCCCGCGACCTCGATGCCGTGCTCGACTCCGCCGAACAGCCGGCGCACGACCGGTGCTTCGGCGAGGATCGTGTCGACGCCGGCGCTGGCCAGTGCGTGGGTGATCTGTTGCGGCGTGAAGAACGGTGGCAGCGGCACGTGCACGACGCCGGCACGTGCGGCCGCGAGGTCCGCGACGATCCAGGCCGCCGAATTGTCGAGCAACGTCGCGAACACGGCGGTGCCCAGGTCGGCCAGCCGCGCCGCGAATCGTGTCGTCTCCAGCGCGAGGTCGGCGCCGCTCCAGGTCCGATGCGGCTCCTCGATGACGGCGGCGGTCGACTCGACGAAACCTCCGTCGTCGGTCGCCCGCCGGGGCTCGTGTCGGCTCATCACGCGTCGAGCCGCGTCGATTGCCGCCGGGCCAGTCGCGCGAGTGCCTGGCGCAGATGGCCGGCGAGCACCACCGGGCGGTGGTCGTAGTAGGTTCCCCAGTCCCCGGCGTGTTCACCGAGCACGGTCGGATCCGCGGTGCCGAGAGCCTGCGGCACGACCCCGATGCGGATGAACAGGTGGCGCAGTTCCTCGGTCAACGTGCCGACGACCCACTGGAAGCCGCAGGTGGCCAGGTGCGGACCGAGCAGCATGATCAGGTGCCGGCCTTCGCCGGCCCGCGCCGCCGCGAGATGGCCGACTTCGACGATGACGTCGCGCGCCGGAGCGGCGCCGGTCGCGGAGCCGTCGAGCAGTTCCTGCACCGGGTTCTCGAGATACCGCTCCAGGAACAGCGGACCATCGGCGGCCGGCCGGTAGCCGGCGGCGGCGAGCAGGTGATCCCGCTCGTCGCGCAGGCTCACCAGCACCGGCGCGAACCCGCGCACGTCGGCGCCATAGTGGGCGGCGTACACCGAGCGGATGAACGATTCGACCTCGTCACGCGCCGGGTCACCGCGATGATGCAATCCGAAGCGGGGCGGAGCGGGAGGCGCCGGATCGAGGATCCGATCCGGGCAGGATGACCAAGGCATGACACCAGTCCACTTCCGAAGAGAGGCCCGCTCGACACGGCGGGCGACACGGAGGTGATCTTCGGTGATGCCGATTAATCCGGCCTTAACGCGACGTTGACGACGCCGTCGCCGGCCGGGTCTGCTGCCCCGGTCGTCGGCTCAGCGGCGGTGCCGGGTGTGCATCGCCACGAACAGGAAGGACACCACCAGCACGCCGGTTGCGCCCGCGACCAGCACGTTGCTGGTGCCGATCACCTGGACGAGCCGGCCCGCCGCATAGACCCCGACCGACTGGCCGATGAAAAACGACGAGGCGAACGCCGAGACGGCTGCCCCGCGCCGCTGCGGCGCCATCTGTGTCGCGTTGACCTGCAGCGTGTTGTGCAGCATGTAGAAGCCCAGGCCGGCGGCGAAACAGCCGATCAGCGCCCAGCTCCAGTGCGGGCCCCAGGCGATCGCCAGCAGCGCCGTGAACAACACGATGCCGCCCCAGCGCGCCAGGCCCCGCTCCCCGAGTCGCGATACCAGACGGCCCGCGGTGAACGCGAACACCAGCCCGCCCAGTCCGTACAGCATCACCGTCGCGCCGGAGGCCGACAACGACAGTGCGAAGCCCTCGTGCAGGTGAGAGGCGATGAAGGCGAACGCGCCGAACAGTGTCATCCCTTCGAGGAACACGATCGCCAGCACGATCCTCGCCCAGGGCACCGCGAGCACCTCGCCGAACTCGACGACGATCCGCCGGACCGGACTGGTCTTCGTGCTGTCCGCGGGGATCGGATCGACCGGCAGTCGCCGCTGGAAGCGGAACAGCGCGACACAGACCGCCGCGAAGCCGGCAGCGAGCACGACGTAGGGTGCACGCCACGACAGGTGATCGGCCGCGAAGCCGCCCAGCAGCACCCCGGCCGACAGGCCGATGATCTGCCCGGTCAGGAAACGCGCCAGCACCGGCTGGCGTCGTTCGTAGGGAATCACGTCGCCGATGAACGCCATCGACAGTGGAATCACCGCGGCCGCCGTCGCGCCGGCGAACCCACGCGCGATGCGCAATGCATCGAACGCCGGTGCCAGCGCGCAGGCGAGTGAGGTCAGCGCACAGGCACCCGAGGCCCAGGCGACCACCCGGTATTTGCCGAACCGGTCGCCCAGCGGTCCGAACAGCCACTGCGCCAGGCCGTACGCGGTGGCGAAGATGCCGATCACCTGCGCCGCGGCGCCCAGCGGCACGTCGAACTGTGCGGCCAGCATCGGCAGCATCGCGTCGTTGACCCGCAGCGACATCGCACTGGCGCATGCGGCCAGCGACAGGCAGGCGATCGCGCCGCGGGGGACGGTGTCGGGTTCGTTGGACGACATGGCGGACGGATCGGCAGATGATGATGCCAGTTCCATCGCGCAGATGTCGGTTGCATGACCCTGCGGACCACCCTTTGCGGCAGAGTGCGGGCGAGGCGTAGGATGCAGCCTCCGTCCGGCCCCACGTTCCGACAACAGGTCCGTCGGACGAAACGCACAGACGACAACGAGGGCCGGACATCGTCATCAACCGGAGGAGTGACATGAAACGTTCGACGAAATGGGTGGCCGCGATCGCGGCCGTCGCCGCGACCGGCGTGGTCGCGACCGCTGTCGCCCAGCAGAGCTGGACGACCTCGAAGTGGGGCAAGGACGACCAGAAGGGCGCCGGCAACTACCTGACCGCCGATCGTGCGCTGGCGGCCTCGAAGCTGGTGAAGACCGGCCAGGTCTACGAGCTGGGTATCGTCGTCACCGCCGACACCCCCGCCTACCCGCCGCGTGGGTGCAAGCTGATCGTCCTGCAGCCCGGCCAGACCGGGGGTGGATCGCTCGGGCCCACCAAGACGACCTACAACGACGACATCCTGAACTGCTGGGTCGGCATCGGCAGCCAGCTCGACGGTCTGGGTCACATCGGCGTGGACAGCGTTTACTACAACAACAACCACGCGAAGGATTTCGCCGATACGTCGGGATTGAAGAAGCTGGGCGTGGAGAACGTCCCGGCGATGGTCGCGCGCGGTGTGTTGCTCGACATGGCGGCACATTTCGGTACCGATGTCGTCAAGGAAGGCACCGCGTTCAACCAGGCCGAGATCGAGGCGGTCGCCAAGAAGCAGGGTGTGGAGATCCGGGAAGGTGACGTGGTCATCTTCCACACCGGATGGCTCAGCCTGATCGACAAGGACGCCAAACGCTTCGGCGGCGCCGAACCCGGGTTGGGCAAGCAGGGTGCCCAGTACCTGACATCCAAGGGTGTCGTCGCGGTGGGCGCCGATACCTGGGGCCTCGAGGCGGTGCCTTTCGAGGCCGGCGTCGGTGTGTTCGAGGTGCACCAGATCCTGCTGGCGATGAACGGCACCTACATCCTCGAGAACATGAACACCGGGCCGCTGGCCAAGGACAAGGTCTACGAGTTCATGTTCGTGCTCGGCCACAACAAGTACAAGGGGGCGGTGCAGTCGATGATCAATCCGGTGGCGATCCGGTAGTGTCCGGCGGTGAACGGTCGCCCGTTCTCCGACGCCCTCGTGAGTGCAATGCCGTCGGCGGCGGTCGGTCGATGCACAATGGCATCGACCGACTTCCTGCCGACCGATGATCGACGAACGCGCCACGCTCGCATCCGCTCAGCCCCGCAACGCCGGAACCCCGCTATGGCTGCGGCGCACGGTCGTTGCCTCGCTTCTCGTCGCGCTGCTGTTCGCGGGCACGATGGTCATGCTGCCGTTCCTCACCGCGATCGCGTGGGCCGGCATCCTCGTCTACGTGTCCTGGCCGCTGTACCAGCGGACGTTGCGCTGGTTCGGCGGACGC
>CADEEH010000084.1 GCA_902826305.1 uncultured Burkholderiales bacterium | reverse complement strand
CGGTGCGCAACATCCTCGGCATGACCGAGTGTGCCGGCGTCATCAGCATCGAACCCGTGCTCGCGCCCCGTGTCGCGGGCTCGTGCGGCTGGCCGCTGCCGTTCACCGAGGTGGTCGCGGTGCGCGATGACGGCCAGGCCAGCCGCTGCGCCGCCGGCGAGACCGGCATCCTGAGGGTGCGGGGCCCGAACGTCAGCCCGGGTTACACCGATTCACGTCGCAACACCGGAACGTTCGATGGCGACGGCTGGCTGGTGACCGGCGACATCGGGCATGTCGACGGCGACGGGCGCGTGTTCGTCACCGGCCGGGCCAAAGACGTGATCATCCGAGGCGGCCACAACATCGACCCGGGGCTGATCGAGGAAGCGCTGCTCGCCCATCCGCAGGTGCAGATGGCGGCCGCCGTCGGCGAACCCGACGAGTACGCCGGCGAGTTGCCGATCGCGTACGTGATGCTCAAGCCGCAGGCGGATGTCACACTCGACGCGTTGGCCGAGTTCGCCCGTGCGCGGATCCCCGAGCGACCGGCCTTTCCGAAGCGGCTGGAGCAGGTCGATGTGATCCCGGTGACGGCGATCGGCAAGATCTACAAGCCCGCGCTGCGACTGCGGGCGATCGAACACGTGGTCGCCGATCGTCTCGACCGGGCAGGCATCGTTCATGGCCGCATCGAGGGCATCGACGACAGCGGCCGCCTGTCGGTGGTGATCCACCCCGCCCCGGGTGTGGCACCGGACCGCGACGGCATCGAGCGAGTGCTGTCGCGGTTCACGTTCACCCATCACATCGCCGACACATCGGAGCAGGCATGAGCGCCGGCCAAGGTGACCCTTCCGGTCCGACTCGGAGCGATCGGAGCGATCGGAGCGATCGGGGCGAAGACGCCGACGGTAC
Source organism: uncultured Burkholderiales bacterium (assembly GCA_902826305.1). Classification (GTDB taxonomy): domain Bacteria; phylum Pseudomonadota; class Gammaproteobacteria; order Burkholderiales; family Burkholderiaceae_E; genus CADEEH01. The sequence continues at coordinate 19,831 of CADEEH010000084.1, read as the reverse complement.
CGGCGCCGACAGGGGATCGTCGCTGCCGCCGATCGACTTCTGGTTCGACTTCATCTCGCCGTTCGGTTATTTCGCCAGCCTGCGCATCGACGCACTTGCCGCGCGTCACGGTCGCGAGGTCGACTGGCATCCGTTGCTGATCGGTGTCACGGTGCTCAAGGTGATGGGGCTCAAGCCGCTGATGCAGACCCCGCTGAAGGCCGACTATGCGCGCCGCGAGATCAGGCGCTACGAACGGCGGCACGGCCTGCGCCTCGGTCGCGCGATCGATGGTGAGCCGATGAATCCGTTGCCCGCCGGCCGCGCGTTTGCGCACCTGCGCCGACACGCACCCGCGATCGCCACGCCGTTCGCGCGGGCGGTGCTCGAGGACTACTGGATCTGCGGCCGGCAGATGGACCATCGCGAGGCGCTGGCCGACACCGCGCGTCGAGCCGGCCTGCCGGCGGCGCCGATCGACGCGGCGCTCGCCGATCCGGTGGCGGCCGACCTGTTGCGCGCGGAGGTGGACGCCGCCATCACACGCGGCGTGTTCGGATCACCGTTTGTGATCGTCGACGGCGAACCGTTCTTCGGCGTCGACAAGCTGGCGCTGATCGACGAGTGGCTGGCTGCCGGCGGCTGGTGACCTCAGGCGCCCGGCTACGCCCCGCTCACTCGAGAGGTGCGGCGACCTTGCCGGCATGCGCGCCGCAGCGCGCCGCCTCGAACGTCTCCCGGGCGCAGTCCAGGCAGGTGCCGCATCGGGTGGCGACGTTCAGCGTGAACTGCAATTCGTCGAACGACTCGCAGCGGCGGGCGACATGCGTGATGTCGCGGTCGGAGATCCGGTGGCAGACACAGACGATCATCGGAGACTTCCAGGATCGGAGGGCTTTCGGAGGCCTGGGCGAACCATAACACGAATCGTTCTTATTTGCAACACCCCTGTCCGCCGAAGCGGACCGCCCCGGAAAACTCAGGACGACGATGCCTCGCCCATCTGCGTCTGCAGCCAGTTCGGCTCGCCGACCTTGGCGACGAGTTCGATCTGCGTCTCGAGCCAGTCGATGTGTTCCTCGGTATCGTCGAGGATCTCGCGCAGCAGATGACGCGACACATAGTCGCGGACCGACTCGCAATGGGCGATCGCTTCCTTGAGCACCCCCTGCGAGGCCAGCTCGACCTTCAGGTCGCAGCCGAGGATCTCGACCGCGCCCTCGCCGATCAGCAGCTTGCCCAGATCCTGCAGATTGGGCAGCCCGTCGAGCATCAGGATCCGGTCGATCAGGCGATCCGCGTGTTTCATCTCCTCGATCGATTCCTCGTACTCGTGCCTGGCCAGCCGCTCGAAGCCCCAGCTCTTCAGCATCCGGTAGTGCAGGAAATACTGGTTGACCGCGGTCAGCTCGTTCTTGAGCTGCCGGTTGAGGAAATCGAGGACCTTCGGATCACCTTTCATCAACACTCCCAACGCATGCGGACGGAAAACCCGATTATGCCGCCTTCGATTCAGGCCTTCGCCGGTACCGGCATGTGATGGTCGACCGGATCGAGCACCTGTTCGGGTGTCTCCGCATCGGCGCTCGATTCGCCGTTGAGCTGGGCGGTCATCCGCTGCTGGTCCACGTCGCCGGTCCACTTGCCGACGACGATCGTGGCGACGCCGTTGCCGATCAGGTTGGTCAACGCCCTCGCCTCCGACATGAAGCGGTCGATGCCCAGGATCAGTGCAAGACCCGCGACCGGGACACCGCCCACGGCCGACAGGGTCGCGGCCAGCACGATGAAGCCGCTGCCGGTCACGCCCGCCGCCCCCTTGGAGGTCAGCAGCAGCACTGCCAGCAGCGTCAGCTGCTGCACCAGTGTCATCGGTGTGTTGGTCGCCTGCGCGATGAACACCGCCGCCATCGTCAGGTAGATCGAGGTGCCGTCCAGGTTGAACGAGTAGCCGGTCGGGATCACCAGCCCCACGGTCGACTTGCGCACACCCAGGTTCTCGAGCTTGGCCATCATCCTCGGCAGCACCGATTCCGACGACGAGGTACCGAGGACGATCAGCAGTTCCTCCTTGATGTACCTGATGAACTTCCAGATCGAGAACCCGTGCAGCCGGGCCATCAACCCGAGGACCACGAAGATGAACAGCAGGCAGGTGGCGTAGAACGTGCCCATCAGCTTGGCGAGCGACAGCAGCGAACCGACACCGTACTTGCCGATCGTGAACGCCATCGCCCCGAACGCCCCGATCGGCGCCACCTTCATGATGTAGCCGACGATCACGAACAACACGTGTGAGGTCTTCTCGATCAGGTCGAAGACCAGCGTGCCGCGGCCGCCGAACCGGTGCAACGCGAAGCCGAACAGCAGCGCGAACAGCAGCACCTGCAGCATCTCGCCCTTGGCGAACGCGTCGATGACGGTCGACGGGATGATCGCGAGCAGGAAGTCGACCGTGCCCTGCATCTTGCCGGGTGCGGTGTAGGCCGCGATGCTGCGCGTGTCCAGCGTCGCCGGATCGACGTTCATGCCGGCGCCGGGCTGCACCAGGTTGACGATGACCAGTCCGATGACCAGCGCGACGCTGCTGACGACTTCGAAATACAGCAGCGCGTAACCGCCGGTCTTGCCGACCCGCTTCATGTCCTCCATGCCGGCGATCCCGACGACGACGGTGCAGAAGATGATCGGCGCGATGATCATCTTGATCAGCTTGATGAAGCCGTCACCCAGCGGCTTCATCGCGGTGCCGGCCTCCGGATAGAAGTGACCGAGCATCACCCCGGCCACGATCGCCGTGATCACCTGGAAGTACAACGAACGATAGAACGGTTTGGGTGTGGGATCGGCGTCCATGGTGTCTCCTCGTCAGTTCGATTCGCCGCCCGCGGGCATGGCGAGTTCGTCGCGGATGATCGACAGCACCTGTTGCGGCGCGTCCGCATGCACCCAGTGACCCGCGTCGGCGACGATGTCGACACGGACGCGGGGGAACATCGGTTGGAACTCGCCGCCGTCGTGTCGTCGCACGTAGTCCGAGCGACCGCCGGCGATCACTCGGACCGGGCCGTGATGGCGCCGCTCGCGAAGTTCCTCCGGAAACCCGGTGATCCGGCCGAGCGACGCTTCGATCGCGGCCAGGTTGATCCGCCAGCCAAGCGTCGACTCGCGAAACACCAGGTTCTGCATCAGGAACGGCACCACCGCGGGATCCGGCACCGACTGCGCCAGCAGCCGCTGCACGGTCGCGCGATCGCCGGCGGCCTGCAGGTCGATCGACCGCATCGCGGCGACGAAGCCGGCCATCCGGTCGACATATCGGACGGGTGCGACGTCGATCACGATCAGGCCGCCGACCCGTGTGGAATCGGCGAGTGCAAGCGCCATCGCCGCCTTGCCGCCCATGCTGTGGCCGATCACGACCGGGCGCTCGAGCCTCTGCGTGTCGATCAGCCGCTCCAGGTCCGCTGCCATCGCCGGATAACCCATGTCGTCATCCCACGGCGAGCTGCCATGGTTGCGCAGGTCGGGCAGCAACACCCGGTGCGTCGACGAGAGCTGGCGGGCGATCCCGCGCCAGTTCGAGCGCGAGCCGAACAGGCCATGCAGGATCAGCAGCGGCGGCCCGTCGCCGAGTGTGTCGAATTCGAGCGCGACACTCATCGCGGACCTGTTCCGTCGTCGCGCCGACACATGCGCATCAGTCCGCAGCCAGGCCCTGCAGCCGGAACACATGCTCCAGGTGCGGACTCATCGGGATGCCGAGCGTCGCGCCCGAGGGCAGCGGCCGCTGGAACCAGCGGCGGTAGATCGCCCGGATCTCGCTGCTCGAGGCGAGGCCGGCGAATGCGCGTTCGACCACTGCGGCGAACTCCGGATCGTCCTTGCGCAGCATCAGCGCGTAGTCGGCATAGGTCAGGAACTCGCCGACCACCTCGAGATCGGCGGCCCCCGCCCGCTCGGCCAGCATCCCGTGCAACTGGATGTCGTCGTTGACGAACGCGTCGGCGCGGCCGTCGCGCACCATCCCGAACGACGTGTCGTGGTCGGCGGCATCGACGAAACGGATGTCCAGGTTGCGTCGCTGCGCCAGCCGGGGGATGACCTCGGCGTGTACGGTGCCTCGGGTCAGCACGACGGTCCGGCCGCGCAGGTCGGCGAACCTGCCGATCCGGTCGGCGCGCCGGGTCATCATCCGGGCTCCGGTGACGAAGCTGGTCGGCGAGAACGCGACGGTCGACCGTCTGGCGTCGTTCGCGGTGGTCGATCCGCATTCGAGGTCGATCTGACCGGCGGTGATCATCTCGAAGCGGTTCTCCGGGGTCACCGGGCGCAGCTCGGTGCGCAGCTCCTGGCGCAATTCGCGGCCGATTGCCTCGACGACCACCGCGCAAAGATCCAGCGAGTAGCCGATCGGCCGCCCGTCAGCGCCGAGGAATGCGAACGGCGGCGAGGCGGTGCGGTGGCCGAGTCGGACGATCCCGGTCTCGTGGATGCGTTGCAGCGTCCCGGTGTACGGCTTGATCGTTGCGACATCGGGCCGCTGGGCGATTGCCTCGCCGGCTGCGACGACGAGCATGGACGCGAGCAAGGCCGCCGCCAACGCCGTGTGCATTCGTCTCCTCCTCGGCCGGTGACGCCGGACATCCCGATCCGTCCACCTTCGATCCGTTCACCGCCGGCGGACATTGTGCGCAACCCCTCGGCGGCGGCGCAAGTTGTGGTTTCTACAGATGCCGCGCTCCGGCCCGTCAGCGGCGCAGCAGGAAACGCAGCATCGCGTCGGCGAGCCGTCCGTACGGTGGCATCAGCAACTCGAGCCCGCTCAGTCGCGACTGATGGAAGATCGGGCGCAGCTTGGAGAAGGTCTCGAAGCCCTCGCGCCCGTGGTAGTGGCCCATGCCGGACGCGCCGACGCCCCCGAACGGCAGGTCGTGCTGGCCGACGTGGAACAACGCGTCGTTGATCGAGACGCCGCCCGACATCACCTGCTCGAGCAGGCGCCGCAGGGACGTGCCCTCGTAGGTGAATGGATACAGCGCCAGCGGGCGCGGCCCGGCGTTGATCCGGCCGATCACCTCGTCGAGTGTGTGAAACGGCACCAGCGGCAGGATCGGCCCGAAGATCTCGCGCTGCATCAGATCACAATCCTCGGGAGCGTCGAGCACCAGGTGCGGCGCGATCCGCCGGGCCGCGCGGTCCAGCGTCGGCCCGTCGAGCAGCGGGATCAGCCGCGCGCCGCGACCCCGCGCCTGCTCGAGTGCGGCGACCAGCCGGTCGAACGCTCGCAAATCGATCACCGAGGTGAAGTCCGGCGAGTCGAGTCGTGGATACCGTCGCGGCACGATCTCGCGCGCGAGCGCGACGAACGGCTCGATCCGGTGCGGCGGCAGGAACACGTGATCGACCGTCGTGCAGATCTGGCCGGCGTTCAGATACTTGACGAACAGGATGCGTTCGGCCGCCTTGCGCAGCGGGAAATCGTCGAGCACGACCGCCGGCGAGCGGCCGCCGAGTTCGAGAGTGACCGGGCACAGGTTGCGGGCGGCGGCGGCCATCACCGCGCGACCGGTCTGGCCCGAACCGGTGAACAGCAGGTGATCGAAGGGCAGCGTCGAGAACCGCGGGCCGATGCCGCCGGTCTCGTCGAAGAACTGCAGCTTCTCCGCAGGGAAATAGGACGGCATCCGCTCGATCAGCAGCCGTGCCAGATGCCTGGAGTTCTCGCTCATCTTGACCATCGCACGATTGCCGGCGGCGAAGATGGAGGTCAGCGGCACGAAACTCAGGTTGAGCGGAAAGTTCCACGGCACGATCACGCCGACCACGCCGAGCGGTTGCGGCACGACGCGGTTGGATGCGAGGCCGAAGGTGACTCGATCGATCGGCCGGCGCTGCGCTCGCATCCAGCCGCGCAGGTGGCGCAGGGCATGGTCGATGCCGTCGATCACCGGAAAGACCTCCGCGAGCAGCGTCTCGTGGCGGGACCGATGCCCGTAGTCGGCACTGATCGCTTCACAGATCGGTTGCTGATGATCGCGGACGAACCGTCGCAGCGTCTCCAGGTCGGCACGCCGGGCCGCGTACGACGGCACCGGGTCGGCGAGATACGCGCGCCGCTGCGACTGCAGCGCGCGCAACAGTGGCCCGTCGTCGCCGTCGTTTTCCTGGCCCGGGTCGGCGGCCGGTCGCGATGTCGTCGGGCCGAGGTCGGTGATCATGTCGACTCCTCGTCATCTTGCGGTCGGCCGGGCCCCCGCATGCCGCGACCGTTCCGATGCCACGATACCGGGAAACGAGCCCGCGGCCCCGGATGCCGCACCGTCTCCGGGGGCCGATCCGACGCGATCACCCGCGGTGACGCCGCGATGCGGATGGCCGGCACGATCCGACGAGTGGTCGATGGCGCCCTGCGGAGGTCCGAAGCGCCCACGACAGGACCCCTTTTCCCCCGCTGTTCGATGCACCTTCGAGGGGCTGCAGGGTGTCCAATCGGGGCCGGACCCAAACCATCCCTCGCCTGTTCCATGTTCGAACGTCTCAAGATATCGACCCGGCTTGGCCTGATGATCACGCTGATGGCTGTGCTGATGCTGGGCATCGGTGTACTCGGCAGCTACAACGCATCACGCGCGGAAGCGACGCTGGCCACCGTCTACAACGATCGCCTGGTGCCGGTCAGCCAGATCGCCGGCGTGCTCGGCCACCTGAAGGGCATCCGGCTCGCGTTGCTGCGTGTGCTGGCCGATCCGACGCCGGAGCGGCGGGCCGAGAGCCTGACAGCGATCACCCGCCACACCGACGAGTCGGCGACGGTCTGGAAGGCCTACCTTGCCACCCTGCTCACCGACGAGGAATCCCGGCTGATCGAGCAGTACACGGTCGCGCGCAGCCGACTCGACGCGAACGGCATCGAACCCGCGGTCGCGGCCTTCAAGGCTGCCGACCAGCAGGGCGCGGCTCGCCTGGTGATCGAGACCATCCCGGCGCTGGCGGCCCCGGTCGAGGGCCGGCTGGAGGCGCTGATCCAGCTCCAGCTCGACACCGCCCGGATGGAGAACGACACGGCGGTCGCGCGTCACCGGCTGCTCGGCCGCCTGTCGTTTGTGCTGATCGCCGGCGGACTGCTGGTGTCGATCACACTGGGTGTGCTGACCATTCGAGGCATCACCGGTGCACTCGGCACCGAACCCTTCGTCGCCCGGCAACTGGTGGGCGCAATCGCCGGCGGCGACCTGACCGCGCGCATCGTTGTCAGGCCCGGTGATTCGACCAGCCTGCTCGCCGCGCTGCGCGACATGCAGGTGAACCTGAACCGCCTGATCACGGAAGTGCGGCTGAACGCGAACCATGTCGCGACCGCCTCCGGCCAGATCGCCCAGGGCACGCAGGATCTGGCGGTGCGCACGGAACAGCAGGCGAGTGCACTCCAGCAGACGTCGGCATCGATGGAGCAGTTGACCGCCACGATCCAGCAGAACACCGACAACTCGCAGCAGGCCAGCGAGCTGGCCGCCAATGCGTCGGAGGTCGCCAATCGCGGCGGCCAGGTCGTGACCGGCTTCGTCCAGACGATGCAGGGCATCAACGACAGTTCGCACCGGATCTCGGACATCATCGCGGTCATCGATGGCATCGCGTTCCAGACGAACATCCTGGCGCTCAACGCGGCGGTCGAGGCCGCTCGCGCCGGTGAACAGGGGCGTGGCTTCGCGGTGGTCGCCTCCGAGGTCCGCATCCTCGCCCAGCGCAGCGCGGACGCGGCCAAGGAGATCAAGGCACTGGTGAATGCCAGCGTCGAACGGGTCGACCAGGGCGCCCGCGAGGTCGGCGTGGCCGGCGAGACGATGAACGAGGTCGTCAGCGCGGTCGGCCAGGTCGCCGCCATCGTCAACCAGATCAGCAGCGCCAGCGCTCAGCAGAGCGCGGGTGTGTCCCAGATCAACCAGGCGATCAGCCAGATGGACCAGGCCACGCAGCAGAATGCCGCGCTGGTCGAGCAGAGCGCGGCGGCCTCCGACAGCCTGAAGGCGGATGCGGCCCGGCTCGTCGAGGTCGCCTCGGTGTTCCGCACCACCTGAACGGTATCGGGCGGGCTTGCCCCGCCGACGACGACCCGGCGTTCGTTTGTACAAACGAACGCCCGATCCGGGCCGACTCGGCCGGTATCCCGGCGGCACCGGGGCACACACCAGGCGGCCACCGCGTCGCGGGGGTGGATCCGGGTCGGCTGGAGTGTTTCTTGCAGGGGCGAGCGGCGATGACCGAAACCGTCGATCCTGTGCTGGATCCCGCCCAGCTCGAAGCCTCGCAGCGCTCGCTGGTGCGTGACGGCGCGTGGGCGAGCCTGGCCGGATCGTTGGCCAGTGGTGTCATCATCATCGGTTTCGCGCTGGCGCTCGGCGCGGGGCCGCTGGCGATCGGCATGCTGGCGGCTATCCCCTCGCTGGGACAGCTCGCGCAGCTTCCGGCCATCGCCCTCGTCGAGCGCTTGCGCCGCCGGCGGCGGATCACCGTCGTGCTCGCCACCGCGTCGCGGCTGCTGATCCTCGCGATGGCCTTGCTGCCGTTCGTCGAACCACCCGAATGGCGCCTGCCGATGCTGCTTGGCGGCCAGCTCGCGATCACGCTGCTCGGCGCGATGGCCGGCTGTTCGTTCAACTCGTGGGTGCATCAACTGCTGCCTGTGCAGACCTTGGGCGCGTTCTTCGCACGCAAGCTGCTCTGGTCGACGGTCGTCGGCACCGTCGGGGCGCTGGCGGCCGGCGCGCTGGTCCAGTACGGTCCGTTCGAGCAACGTCTGCAGGCGTTCGCGCTGATCTTCGCGGCCGCGGGCATCGCCGGCTTCGTCAGCTCCTGGTATCTGACCCGGGTCGCCGAACCCCCGATGCTCGACGGGTTGCCGGAGCGCTCGCTTGCCCGCCTGCTCGCCGAGCCGTTCGGTCACCCGGCATTCCGCCGGCTGCTGGTTTTCCTCGCCGCATGGAACTTCGCCAGCAGCCTCGCCGCGCCGTTCCTCACCGTCTATCTGCTGCAGCAGCTCGGTTACGGACTGGCCACCGTCACGATGTTGTGGGCGGCGAGCCAGGTCGCCAACGCGCTGACGCTCTGGTTGTGGGGTCGCTTGTCGGACCGACTGTCGAACAAGTCGGTCCTCTCGGTCGCGTTGCCCGTATACTTCGCGTCGCTGTTCGGCATCGCGTTCGTCGCGACGCCGGGACTGGGAGCCGGTTCGTTGTGGGTGCTGTACCTGATCCACATCGCGATGGGCATCGCCGGAGGCGGCACGAGCCTGGCGATCGGCAATCTCGGCCTGAAGCTCGCCCCGAGGGCCCAGGGAACCGCGTTCCTCGCGGTCGCGGGTCTGTCGGGTGCCTTGGCCGCCGCCCTTGCCTCACTCGGCGGCGGGGCGATGGCGGAATGGTTCGCGGCCCGTGAACTGTCGGTGTCGGCGCAATGGGTCGCCCCGCAAAGCCAGGAGACGATCACCTTCGTCCGCTTCCGGCACTGGGAGTTCCTGTTCGCGATTGCCGCCTGTTTCGGGCTGTACGCGATGCACGCGCTGTCGCGGGTTCGCGAAGGCGTCGAGATCAGCGAACGGACGGTCGTGCGCCAGTTCCTGATCGAAGCCGGACATGGCCTGGAATACCTGTCGAGTGTCGCCGGATCCCGTGTCGAGACCCTGCTGCCGTTCGGTCGCTGGTGGCGCGAGCGGGGAGCCGGCCGACCGGGCGCGGGCGCCGACTGACGGCGCCGGGCGCGGATCTCGCGCCCGGCATCACCCGCCCCGGGGCCCGCGCGTCAGGCGCGGGCGGGCACGCGACCGGAGCCGACGGTGCGATCGTCGGCGACCCGCCCGGCCGCATTGCGCCGACCGACCACGGCGCCGATGATCGCGGCCAGCAGCGACAGCACCAGCGCGAGGAACGTCATCCGGGCACCGGAGGCGACCGCCGGCTGCGCGCGCTGGGCCCCTTCCGTGATCCGCTGCCGGCCCCGTTCGTACAGTGGCTGCAGGGCCTGCTGCATCGCCTGCGCCGCGCGGGCCGGGTCTTCCTTGGCCGCCTCCACTTTCTGGGCGACGTCGGCCAGCGTGCGCGAGACCTCGCTGGTCGGCGCGCCGACCACGCGTGCGATCTGTTCGGCGGTGGCCGGATCACGCAGGCGGCCGAGCATCTGGTCGACGCTGCCCGAGTTGAGTTCGGGCAGGTCGGCCTGCCCCATGGCGCTGCTCACCCCTTGCACCGCGCCCCCGAGCAAACGGGAGCCGATGCCGGCGACCAGGCTGATGCCGCTGGAAGCCAGCCAGGCGATCAGGATCAGGCTCAGCACCCAGACCAGCATGCCTTCGAACACCGCGACGGTGCGATCGAACATCAGGCTCAACCGCGTCGCGGCCCAGCCGCCGATGAACAGTGCGATCAGCAACGACACACCGCTCCAGATGGCGGCGCCGGTCCCGATGGCCCGTGCGTCCGGATCGTTCGGATCGATCGCACTGACACCGATGGCCAGGCCAAGCGCAGCGAGCAGGATCAGCACCCCCACACCGCTCAGCACGCCACCGAACACCCCACCCCACGACACCCGCATCGCGGCACTCTCCACCACCCGAATCTCGTCGCGCCGATTGTCCTGAACCCGTTGTTCCACGTTGATGCTCCTGCTGGTTGAAAATGAATGTCGCTGCCGAGTGATGGTTGTCGAACGCGATCGTCGTCGAACGCCCGCCCGGTGTGTCCACGTGCCGGTCGAGCCGGCCGTTTCAGCCGACGCCGTACGCCCCGCGGGACTGGCTTCGGGCCGCCTCGATCTCGAGTGCGAGGGCATCGTCGTCGGCGCCTGTCGATTGCGCAAGACGGGAAGACAACTCCGATTCCTCGAGCGTGAAGTGCCGCTCGAGACAGGCGGCCAGCCGGGTCAACGCCCGTTCATGCACCTCGCCGGGCGCGGCCGCATCGGCAAGCACGGAGGACGCGTCGCGGATTTCCTGATGCTGCGCGACCAGACGCTTGACGACCGCCTGCATCCCGGCCTGTGTGCGCAGTTGCGGGTACAACACCCGCTCCTCGACCTCGAGATGGTGCGCGATCACCGCACGCAGCGCCTCGCAGCGCCGGATACGGTCCGCGCCGCGCACCTCGCCGCGCGCGTCGGCCAGCCGCTCGAGCACTTCGCGGTGGTCCTCGAGCAGCAGCTCGAAGGCACGTGATGTACCCGGCTGGTCTGTCGACGGGCTCTCCGTCGACGTGTTCTGCTGTTCTGTCATTGCCGCCTCCCGCCGTCTGTCCGGCACGGCGTTCCCCTGGAAACCATCGGTGCCTACGCATTCCTCGTGCCCGCCTCCCGTGTGTTCGGGCATGACGGTTGCGAAACGGCTGTTCATCCGAACCACGAAGGCCGGGATTCCATGCGAATCGCCCTGATCAGCGAACATGCATCGCCGCTCGCGTCGATCGGCGGCATCGACAGCGGCGGGCAGAACATCTACGTGACCCAGGTCGCCCGCGCGTTGGCCCGCCAGGGTCATCTGGTGGACGTGTTCACCCGTCGCGACGATCCGGTGCTGCCCGAGTGTGTGGTGATCGATCCCCACGTGCGCGTGGTCCACCTGGACGCCGGTCCGCCGCGCAGCATCGCGAAGGAACGCCTGCTGCCGCACATGGAAGCGTTCGGACGTCGACTGACATCGTGGTGTCGCCGGCAGGCGCGACCCTATGACATCGCCCACGCGAACTTCTTCATGTCGGGCCTCGCCGCGATGGCACTCCGGCGCGCACTCGGCATCCCGTTCGTGGTCACCTTCCACGCGTTGGGTCGGGTGCGACGACTCCATCAGGCCGAAGCCGATCGTTTCCCGCCGGTGCGAGAACTGATCGAAGCACAGCTCGTGCAACGGGCGGACCGCCTGATCGCCGAGTGCCCGCAGGACCGCGACGACCTGGTCTCGCTGTATGCGGCCCGGCCCGATCGGATCGACACCATCCCGTGTGGTTGCGACGAGTCCGAACTCGGTGACTGCGCGACCGATCTGCGCCCCGCCCTCGGCCTGCGGGACGACGAGTTCGTCGTGCTGCAACTCGGCCGGATCGTGCCGCGCAAGGGGATCGACAACGTGATCCGCGCGATCGGCCTGCTCGAGCGCGAGCACCACATCCGGGCCAAGCTGCTGGTCGTCGGTGGCAGCCGCGACGAATCGTCCGCCGCGGCGATGCCCGAAGTGATGCCGCTGCGCCGGATCGCACGCGACGAACGGGTCGAGGAGCGGGTGATCTTCCTCGGCCGGCGCGCCCGCGACCGGCTCGGCATGTTGTACCGCACCGCCGACGTGTTCGTCACCACGCCATGGTACGAACCGTTCGGCATCACGCCGCTGGAGGCGATGGCCTGCGGCGTGCCGGTGATCGGTGCCGCGGTCGGCGGCATCAAGCACTCGGTCGTCGATCACCTGACCGGTTACCTGGTACCGCCGCGGGATCCGCGCGCGCTGGCGAACCGCCTCGCGTTCCTGTGCCGCCACCCGGATCTGGCACGTGCGCTCGGGCGTGCCGGCCGGCTGCGCGTGCGCCGGACATTCACCTGGGAACGGGTCGCACGCGACCTGGCCGGCAGTTACGCGCAAGTGATCGACCCGTCGCAGGCGAAGCGGCTGGCGGTCGAGGACGCGGCCTGAGTCCGGCGGGCAAAGACGGCCGACGGACGATGTGATGGGCCCGGCGGTCTTCGTGGACAAGGACGGCACGCTGGTGATCGACGAACCGTTCGACGTCGATCCGTCCAAGCTGCGGCTGATGCCCGGCGCGGCGGATGCGCTGCGAGCGTTCGCCGCGGCCGGCTATCGGCTGTTCGTCGTCTCGAACCAGCCCGGCCTGGCGCTCGGGCGATTCGCGATGCAGGACCTGCGCCGGTACCTCGAGCGGTTGCAGTGTGTGCTGGCCGGTGAACGTGTGTTCCCGACGGCCTACTATTGCTGCCCGCATCATCCGGAGGGTGTCGTGCTGCCCTGGCGGCGGCGATGCGACTGCCGCAAGCCGGCGGCCGGACTGCTGCTGCAGGCGGCCCGGGAACATCACATCGACCTGGCGCGGTCATGGATGATCGGCGACATCCTGGACGACGTCGAAGCCGGCCACCGGGCCGGCTGCCGTTCGATCCTGCTCGATGTCGGCAACGAAAGTGAATGGCGACGCGGCCCTCAGCGTCAACCGGACCACGTCGGCCGTGACTTCAGCGACGTCACGCGCTGGCTGCTGTCCGAATCGAGGCTGGGATGACGACGGCACCCGTGTGGCAGCGTGCGACGAATCTGCTCGCCGTGCGGCTCGACAATCTCGGCGACGTGCTGATGACCACACCAGCGCTGCGTGCGATGCGCGGGCCGGGCTCGCCACGGCGGGTGACGCTGCTAGCGTCACGCGGCGGGGCGGCGGTCGTGCCCCACGTGCCGGAAATCGACGACGTGATCGTCTTCGACGCACCGTGGGTGGCCGGTGGCGACGATCGCGACGACGGGGATCCGGTCCAACGTTGTGTTCAGGTCATCCGCTCGCGCAACTTCGATGCGGCGGTCGTGTTCAGCGTCTACAGCCAGAGTGTGCTGCCGGCGGCGACGATGTTGTACCAGGCCGGTGTGCCGGCGGTGATCGGCCGCAGCCGTGAGAATCCGTACCGGCTGCTGACCGATTGGATCCGCGAGGACGAACCCGAGGAGACGGTCCGGCACGAAGTCCGGCGCCAGCTCGATCTGGTCGCACGGGTCGGGTACCACACCGAGGATGAACAACTGTCGTTTCGCGCCGACCGCGTCGATCGCGATGCGGCACGGGAGGTGATGGCCGACTCCGGTGTCTCCATGGACCAGCCCTACGTCGTCCTGCATCCCGGTGCCAGCGCGGCGTCGCGACGATATCCGGCACCACGGTTCGGTGCCGCCGCACGCCTGATCAACCAACGCACCGGATGGCCGATCGTGATCACCGGATCAGCGGACGAGGCGGCGCTCGCGGCCACGGTGCGCGACGCCTGTGGCCCGGCGGCCCGCTCGATGGCGGGCCGCCTGTCCCTCGGCGCACTCGGCGCGGTGATCGCAGGCGCCCGGGTACTGGTCGGCAACAACAGTGGCCCGGTCCACATTGCCGCCGCGGTGGGCACGCCAATCGTGGACCTGTATGCGCTGACCAATCCGCAGCACACCCCCTGGCGAGTGCCGTCGCGGGTGCTGTATCGCGAGGTCGCCTGCGCCTTCTGCTACAGCAGCCGATGCCGGGTCGGCCATCATCGCTGCCTGCTCGACATCACACCCGACGACGTGGCGGAGGCGGTCGACGCGCTGATGGCCGGGCAAGGAGAGGACGATCGTGTCGGCGCCCTCGATTGACGCCCCGCGCCGGATCGCGGTGCTGCGGGCGCTGCAGCTCGGTGACCTGCTGGTGGCCACGCCGGCGCTGCGAGCAATCCGGGCGGCGTTCCCTCATGCGACCATCACCCTGATCGGTCTGCCGTGGACCGGCGCGCTGGTCAGCCGCCTGCGCTGCGTCGACGACTGGCTCGAGTTGCCCGGTTATCCTGGCCTGCCCGAACATCCACCCGACGTCGACGCGCTGCCGGCATTCTTCGCTCGGGCACGCGACCGCTCCTTCGACCTCGCGCTGCAGATGCACGGCAGCGGCCCGATCGTCAACGACCTCGTCGCCCGGCTCGGCGCGACGCGGTGTGCCGGGTTCCATCCGCGCGGCACACCGTGCCCCGATGCGACGTCGTTCACGCCCTGGCCGGAACAGGGCCGGGAGATCGACCGACTGCTCGCGCTGACGACGTTCCTCGGCATGCCGGCACGAGGTCGACGACTCGAACTGGAAGTCGACGACAGCGACCGGCAGCGGCTGCGTCGGACCTTGCCTGCGGCGTTCGAGGCCCGGCCCATCGTCGTCCACCCGGGCGCACGGCTGCCGAGCCGGCGCTGGCCGGTCGAGCGGTTCGCCGAGGTGGCCGACGCACTGGCCGACGCCGGTCACCCGGTGGTGATCACCGGCTCGGCGCAGGAACGCGGTCTCGTGTCATCGATCCGCGAGCGGATGTCCGGATCGGCGATCGACATGGCGGGCCGCACCGACCTCGGCACGCTGGCCGCGCTGATCGACCGCGCGGCGATGATCGTCGCCAACGACACCGGCGTCTCACACGTCGCCGCGGCGCGGGGCACGCCGAGTGTCATCGTGTCCTCGGGCGGTGATGCCGCACGCTGGGCTCCGCTGGACACCACGCGCCACCGCGTGCTCCATCGGGACGTCGCCTGTCGACCCTGCGGGCATGTGGTCTGCCCGACCGGCCACGAATGTGCACTCGGTGTCCCGGTCACCGAGGTGCTCGACACCGCGTTCGACCTTCTGCGAAAGCGACACGAATGGCCCGACGCCGCCTGAACGTGCTGACCTGGCATGTGCATGGCAACTACCTGCACTACCTGTCCCACGCCCCGCACGACTTCCACCTGGTCCGCGACGACTCGCGCGGCGCCGGGTATTCCGGCCTGAGCGGCTCGCTGCCCTGGCGTGGGAACCTGCACGACGCTCCGGTCGGTACACTCGACGCGCGCCGCTTCGATTGTGTGCTCTACCAGTCTCGCGACGCCTGGCAAGACCGATTGCTCGGCCATTCGGGCCCGCTGTTGCGCGACCTGCCCCGTGTGTACCTGGAGCACGATCCGCCGCCGGACCCGACCGATTCGCTGCACGTCGTGCAGGATCCCAACGCGCTGCTGGTGCACGTGACGCCGTTCAACGCGCTGATGTGGGACCACGGCGTCACGCCGCACCGTGTGATCGAACACGGCGTGGTGCTGCTCGATGACGTGCGGGCGGACTTCGAGCTGCCGCGTGGCATCGTCGTCGTCAACGAGATGCGCCGGCGCGGACGCCGCGTCGGGCGCGATCTGTTCGAGCTGGCCCGGCGCGAGATCGCGCTCGAACTCGTCGGCATCGACGCGGAAAGTTGCGGAGGCCTGGGCGAGATCGGCAACACCCGACTGCCGGCGTTCATGGCCCGCCATCGTTTCCTGTTCAATCCGATCCGGTACACCAGCCTGGGGCTGGCGGTGATCGAGGCGATGCTGGTCGGACTGCCGGTGGTCGCGCTGGCGACCACCGAGATGGCAACCGTCATCGAAGACGGCGTGTCCGGGTTCATCGACACCCGACCGACACGACTGGTGGCTGGCATGCGATCGCTGATCGAGGACCGGGCGCTCGCGGCCCGGATGGGCGAGGCGGCCCGACGTTTCGCGCTCGAGCGGTTCGACATCGGTCGCTTCGCGCGCGACTGGGACGAGACACTGCGCACGGCCGCCGGGCGCTGATCACCGGCTGCTCGGGGTCGCGGAGCGGTCCGCGGGCGCAGCGCTCAGGTGGTGCTCGACCCGAACAGGAAGTCGCGAACGAGCGCGATCTGCGTGGCGTCGGCGAGCCAGGGTGCATGACCGATGCCCGGCAGTTCGACGACGGTCGCCTTCGGGCCAGTGACCGTCATGCGGTCCGCCGTGGTCCTCAGCAGCAGATCGGACTGCGCGCCGCGCAGCACCAGCGTCGGGCAGCGGATCGCATCCCACACCGGCCACAGGTCGACCCCGAACAGGAAGTCGTTGCCGAACTCGACGTCGCGATTGGCCGAGTGTCGCATCGCGCCGACGATGTCGGGATCGAATGCCAGCGCGTATCGACCGTCGTCGAGGCGGCGCGCGCTGTGCCGGGCGACCTCCGCCCATCGTCGGTCATCGAGCGGACCGAACGACGCACACGCGGAACGCAGGTGCGCCTCGACCGCGTCGAGGTCGTCGAAGCGCGCACTGGCACCGGCGTGTGACAGCTTGAGCCGTGTCAGCGCCTGCCACGGCACCATCGGGCCGACGTCGTTGAGCACCAGCCGATCGATCGGTGTATTGCGCTTGGCGGCGAGCATCATGCCGATCAGGCCGCCCATCGAGGTGCCGATCCAGTCGATCCGGCGCACGCCGCTGCGGCCGGGTTGGCCGGTCAGCCGCTCGAGCAGCGTCTCGGGCGCTGGTGCGGTCAGGCGCGCCATCAGCGCCGCCGCGTCACTCAGGTAGAGGTCGAATCCGTACTCGTCCGAACGTTCGAGCCAGTCGCTGCGCCCGCGGCCGACGACATCCAGGCAGACGACCCGGCACCGATCCGCGAGCACGGACGCGAGCGGATCGAAGTCGCGTGCATGCCGGGTCAGCCCGTGCACGCAGATCACCAGGTGCGGATCACGCGGATCGCCCCACTCGTGATAGGCGAGCCGGTGGAAACCGGTCGGGCCGAGACTGTCGAATTCATGGAATCGGGGCGTGTTCGCCATGCGGGATCGGCCGGGGGACGCCGGAAGGACCTGTCGGGGTCCGACACAGTAGCAGCATGAGCCCGGGGTGACCGCCGCTGTTCGATCGTTCGAAGCCGGCGGCACGCACTACCCTGATGCCACGCGCTGCCGTCCGCGGCCCCGCGCACGCCCCAATGGAATCCATGCCCGACGTCCCCGGCCGCGCGCCGCTGCTCCCCGACCTGCACCAGCGGCGCCGGTCGATGGCGCACCGCTTCCTGCAGGTGATCGCGATCAGCTACGCGGTCGATGCGGCATTCCTGGCGCTGTTCGGTCTGCTCGGCTCGGTGAGCCCCCTCGCCTTCCTGCTCTACGCCAGCGCCGGTGCGCTGCATGTCGCGGTGTTCGGCGCGATCAACCGCAGCCCTGCGTTCGAGCGGCTGAGCGATTATCAGCTGACCACGCTGCAGATGTTCTACGGCCTGACGCTGCAACTGTCGCTGTCGGTGCTGTTCCCGTCGGTCGGCGGGCTGATGCTGCTGGTGACCTTCCTGGTGCTCGGCTTCTCGGCACTGACCCTCGACCCGCGCCAGGGTGTGATGGCCTGGGTCGGCACGGTGCTGGGCATCGGCATCGTGCTGATCGTGCTCGAAGCCCGGCCCGAGGTTCCCGCCGCCACCGCCACCGAACGCCTGCTGTCGTGGCTGTTCATCGCGCTGGTCCTCGGACGATCGATGTACCTCGGCGCGCTGGGTCGGGAATTCCGTGTCAAGCTCGAGGCCCGAAACCGGGAGCTGAAGGTATCGCTGGCCGAGATCCACCGGCTGGCGACCACCGACGAACTCACCGGATGCCTGAACCGGCGCAGCCTGCTCGAGACACTCGCCAACGAAACCGCCCGCATCGCGCGTTATGGACGCCCGGCATGTATCGCCGCGCTCGACCTCGACCACTTCAAGCTGATCAACGACCGCCACGGCCATGCGGCGGGTGACCGGGTGCTGCGCGAGTTCGCGGCGCTGGTGCGCGCCCGGCTGCGCACCAGCGACTTCTTCGGGCGGCTCGGCGGCGAGGAGTTCCTGGTCCTGTTGCCGGAGACCGACCTCGCCTCCGGTGCGCTGGCGATGGACCGGCTGCGGCGGGCGATCGCCGAACATCCGTGGCACGACGCCTATCCGGACCTCCGGGTCACGGTGTCGATCGGTGTGGCGCAATGGAGTCGCGGCGAGAGCACCGACGAGTGGCTCGGACGCTCCGACTTTGCACTGTACGCGGCCAAACGCCACGGACGCGACCGGATCGAAGCAGCAGAGGAGCCGGCCGCCGACGAGGCCTCGACCCCCGCCAGCTCGAAGGCGGCCGAACAGGCTACCGTGCCGTCATCCCGTTGATCCGCCGAGCCCGTCGGCCCGCCGGCGGCACGATCCAGGCGGTCCGGAGCCGTTGTCATTGATCTTTGTTGGTTCATCGGCGCCGCATCGGCGTTAGCGTGTCGGTTTGTCCGGACCGGGCCGCGGCGACGCGGCCCGACATTCGAGGGAGACGAAGATGAGCAAATCCGAGGTCACTCGGCTGGCGGCCAACGATGCGGCCGTGCGCAAGGCGGCGACGAACAACGGCAACGGAGGCCGCGGCCCGCGCCGCGTGGCATCCGGCGACGTCGGACCGACGTCGTCGCCGGCGACGATGGAACGGCACGCGATCGGCGAGCGGATCGACAGCAAACGCGCCGCACTGGAGACCGCGCTGGCCGAGACCCTGTCCGAGAGTGTCGGTGAACCCGACGCCGAGCGCCGGGCGAAGCTGGACGCGCTGCTGTCCGGCGCATCGGCCGACGACATCACGGTGATCCGCGAGGCCCTGACAAGACGGCAGGCCGAGGACAAGCTGCCGGTCGCGGTGGACGACGAGTTGTCCGACGAGTGGCGCACCGGCGGCTACCCGTACAAGAACCTGATGGCGCGCCGGAACTACGAGCGCCAGAAGTACCGGCTGCAGGTCGAACTGCTCAAGCTGCAGGCCTGGGTCAAAGACTCCGGCCAGCGGGTGGTGATCCTCTTCGAGGGCCGTGACGCGGCCGGAAAAGGCGGCGCGATCAAGCGCTTCATGGAGCACCTGAATCCCCGGGGGGCACGTGTGGTCGCGCTGGAAAAGCCGAGCGACCACGAACGCGGGCAGTGGTACTTCCAGCGCTACGTGCAGCACCTGCCGACCGCGGGCGAGATCGTGCTCTTCGATCGCAGCTGGTACAACCGCGCCGGCGTCGAACGGGTGATGGGTTTCTGCAAGGAGGACGAGTACCAGGAGTTCGTCCGCCAGGCACCGGAGTTCGAGCGCAACCTGGTCCGCAGCGGGACCCACCTGTTCAAGTTCTGGTTCTCGGTCAGCCGCAAGGAACAGCGGCGCCGCTTCAAGGAACGGCAGGCCCATCCGCTCAAGCAGTGGAAACTGAGCCCGATCGACATGGCATCGCTGGACAAGTGGGACGACTACACGAAGGCGAAGGAGGCGATGTTCTTCTTCACCGACACCGCGG
>CADEEH010000083.1 GCA_902826305.1 uncultured Burkholderiales bacterium | reverse complement strand
CGTCCTCGATCGACTGCGCCGCGCCCTGTGCCATGCACGGCAGCATCGCGTGGCAGGCGTCGCCGAGCAGCGAGATCCGCCCGATCGACCAGCGCGGCATCGCGGGCCGCTCGAACAGGGCCCAGGTGAACGTCCGGTCGACCGCATCGAGCAGCCCTCGGACCTGCGGATGCCAGCCGGCATAGGCCCGCTGCAGTTCGGCGGGATCACCGGCTCGTGACCACGACTCGGCGGTCCAGCGATGGCGATCGATCACGGCGACGAAGTTCACCAGTTCCCGCCGCCGGACGTAGTAGTGCACCAGATGCTGGCCCGGCCCCATCCACAACTGCATCGTCGTGGGCAGCTCGAGCGAGGCGACACGTTCGGCCGGTATCAGCCCGCGATACGCGACACAACGGCCGAATCGCGCCGGCTGGGCACCGAACAACGCGGTACGCACCATCGAATGGATGCCATCGGCACCGATCAGCGCATCGACGCGGATCCGCCGGCCGTATTGGAACAGCGCCTCGACCTGGTCGCCGTGTTCGGCCAGTGCCAGCAGCTTGTGCCCCAGGTGCAGCCGCCCGGCCGGCAATGCGGCGGCCAGTAGCGCCACCAGGTCGGCCCGGTGCACTTGGTAGTGCGGATGGCCGAACGCCGCGTGCACCGCATCGCCCAGGGGTGTCAGCGACAGCGTCGCGCCATCCTGCCAGCGGCGCTGGTGCCAGCCGACCGGCTTGACCGCAATCGCCGCCAACGCGTCGGCGAGCCCGAGTCGATGCAACACCCGGGTGGCGTTCGGGCTCATCGTCACCCCGGCGCCGACTTCGTTCAGCTCGGCCGCCTGCTCGTAGACGTGGACGTCGATGCCCGCGCGATACAGCGCCACGGCGGCAACCAACCCGCCGATGCCGGCGCCGATGATCGCGATCGAAGGGCAATGGCCGGGCATGGACGGCTCCTGTCGGCTGTGGGGACCGAAGGATGTTGCGTCCTCGATGCGTCCGGGTCTTGAAGAAATGCGACTTCGGCCGATTCCCGGACCGGAAGATTCGCGAGCCGCTGCACGACGCGTGCAGGCTGCGTCTAACCGGGCGGGGTGTCCCCGAACGCCGCGTCGAACCGCCGGGCCGTGAGTGCGAGCCGCGCGAGCGGCTCGTTGGCGAACACCAGGCGCAGCCAGCGTCGGGTGTCGGCCAGTCCCCAGTTCTCCATCGAGGTCGCGGCCACGCCGTGACCGAGCAGCCGCTGGGACATCTGCGCGCCGGTGAGTCCGAGGCGTGTGCCGTCGACCAGCAGCGACCAGCCGCCGTGGGCGGGGATCACGTCAAAGCGGGGTCGCAGCGTGTTCACCAGCAGGTCGTGCCGCTGCTGCCAGATCGTGGTGCTGGCGGCCACACCGTCGTCGTCGCCTTCGATCGCGACGGCCACCGCCTGTTGTGCGATGCCGACCGGACAGACCACGTTGGAGATCATCACCCGCCCGATCGCTTCGGCGGCGTGCAGCGGGCAGACCACCCAGCCGACGCGCCAGCCGATCATCCGGTACTCCTTCGATGCGGCGCCGACGGTGACCGTGCGTTCGGCCATGCCGGGCAGCGACAGCGGGTCGATCAGGGGCGCGAGGCCGAACACCAGCCGCTGCATCGCGGTGTCGTGGATCATCCAGGCGTCGGCGCGGATGCAGGCGTCACACAACGTCTGCCATTCGGTCACATCGAGCACCGCGCCGGTCGGCATCGACGGACTCATCATCAGGAAGGCGCGAGTGCGGGGTCCGACGACACGATCGATGCCCTCAACGTCGAGCCGCCAGCCCGCGGGTCCGGGCACCAGTGCCACGAAGCGCGGCACACCCCCGGCGAGCCGGACCCGGTTGATCAGCCCGACATACGACGGACTGGTCATCACCACCTCGTCACCGGGATCGATCAGCGCGAGCAACACGTTCAGGATGCCGCTCAGGCCACCGGCGGACACGAAACACTGGCGACGCCAGTCGAGATGACCGGCCGGCAGGCCGGCGTTGCGCTCGACCAGTGCACTCGCGGCCCGGCGCAGACGGTCGTGGCCGAAGAACGGCAGGTAGCTGTTGGCGTCGTCCTCGTCGGGCTGCGTCCGTGATGCGTCGAGCGCCGCGGTCGATGGCCGCAGGTCGGTGTCGAGGTTCTCCAGCCGCAGCAGGTCCGCGGCCCGCATCGCGTCGGCGGCGTCACCCATCCGCTCGACGCCGATCGGTGTCATCGCCGCGGTGCGGGCAGCGGGTCGCGGGCCCACTGGCATCGGGTCGTCGCTCATTTCGGCGGCGGCGGGATCTGCAGGCCGCGTGCGACCGCGGGCCGGGCGACGAAGGTGGCGAGGGTGCGATTGACGTGGCTGAACTCGTCGATCTTCACCAGGTCGCCGGCACCGTAGTTGACGACCAGGTTGCGTATCCACGGCAGCGTCGCGATGTCGGCGATCGTGTACTCGTCACCGACGAGCCAGGGCTGTTCGGCGAGCCGGGTGTCCATCACGGCCAGCAGGCGTCGCGCCTCGGCGACATAACGGTCACGCGGCCGCTTGTCCTCGAAGTCCTTGCCGGCGAACTTGGTGAAGAATCCCACCTGGCCGAACATCGGGCCGACGCCACCCATCTGGAACATCAGCCACTGCAGCGTCGCATAGCGCTGCGCCGGATCGGTCGGCATGAAACGTCCGGTTTTCTCGGCCAGGTAGATCAGGATCGCGCCGGATTCCCACAACGGCAGGGGCCTGCCTCCGGGGCCGTGCGGATCGAGGATCGCCGGGATCTTGTTGTTCGGGTTCAGCGACAGGAACTCCGGCGACATCTGCTCGCTGCGATCGAACGCGATGCGATGCACTTCGTAGGGCAGCCCGCACTCCTCGAGCATGATCGACACCTTGACCCCGTTGGGTGTCGGCAGCGAATAGAGCTGAAGGTGGTCCGGGTGAAGCGGGGGCCACTTGCGGGTGACGGCGAAGGTGGACAGGTCGTTCATCGCTGCATCGGTCATCGCTGCATCTCGTTCGGGTGGTGGTCGGTTCATCGTACAACTCACCAGCCGCGAGGTCGGCCGGGACCTGTCGGGCCAGGGGTCGCGTGGGCGTGCCTCGTCTGCACGGCCGTGCCGGGCCCGAAATGAAAAAAGCCCGGCGCGAGGCCGGGCTCATCGGTCACGCCGGCCGGACCTTGTCCGCCGGACGCACCTGCAACGATTGTCCGGTCCGAGTTACTCGGCCGGGCGGATGTTCGAGGCCTGCAGCCCCTTGGGCCCGGTCGTCACATCGAAGGAGACTCGTTGTCCCTCGGTCAAGGTCCGGAAGCCCTTGCCCTGGATCGCGGAGAAATGCGCGAAGAGGTCTTTGCCACCGTCTTCCGGGGCGATGAAGCCAAAACCCTTGGCGTCGTTGAACCACTTGACCGTACCGTTTGCCATGATCACAAAGTCCTGCACGAAAAAAACGAGAAAGGGGTCGGGCCCCTGCCTGGGGCGATGCTCAAGAACGGCGGGATTGCGAACGGAGAAATACCGGAAGACATGCAGGTACTGGACCAGACGACAACGGGCAGTTGCTTGAAATCGCTGGGCCGGACTATGGACCGTTTCGGCAGGAAAATCAACCCTGGGTCAGCCGCTGCGACGTGCACCCGGACGCTGCGCATCGACACGGAAGGTCGCTTGTGTCGAGGCGGCGGTTTTCGGATCGCGTGCATCGTCGACGACCCGCAGCCGCACCGTCGCCGCATCACGCGCGAGGTCGACCAGCACGTAGCCGCGGCGGCTGCCGTCGACGAACTTCAGATGGGCGTTCTCGTCCTTGATCGTCTGCAGGAACGGCGCGGCCAGGCCGGGCGAGGTGATCGAGGTGCCGCAGAATTCGGTGGCGATCACCGGCGAGCGCGGATCGTCGAAGTTGGCCAGCACGTCACCGACCCAGTTCGAATGTACGTCACCGCCGATGATCATCGCGCCCGGCACACGTCGTCGCGCCAGTTCACCGAGCAGTCGCGCGCGTGCGGCCGGGTAACCGTCCCAGCCGTCGGTCCAGAACCGTTCGCCGGGACCGGCGCGGCTGTCGGACTTGCAGAACAGCGTCTGCTGCGCGATCAGGTTCCAGCGCGCTGGCGGCAGCGCCAGTCCCTGCGCGAGCCACTGTTCCTGTTCCTGGCCGAGCATCGAGCGCGACGGCTCCGCCAGTTCCTCGCAGTTCTCCACCGAACGCGAGCCGCCGCGTCCCCGCTCCGCGCACGCCTGGTAGTCACGGTACTGGCGATCATCGAGAACATGCAGGCGCAGCAGCCGGCCGAAATCGTGGCGGCCGTAGAGCATCGCGTGCGGACCGCCCGGTCGCGACAGGCCGCGCAGCGGCATGTGTTCGAAGTAGGCCCGATACGCCGCTGCGCGGCGGGCCAGGAAATGCGGCGCGAGGTCCTCGGCGCGGTCATCGGCGTAGTCGTTGTCGACTTCGTGGTCGTCCCAGGTCACCACGAAGGGTGCGGCGGCATGCATCCGCTGCAGGTCCGGGTCGGTCTTGTACTGCGCATGACGCAACCGGTACGCCTCGAGTGTCATCGGCTCGGGTCCCGCGTGCCGTCGCACCGGATTGTCGCGGGCGTTGCCTTCGTAGATGTAGTCGCCCAGGAACACGACCAGTTGCGGCTCGTCGGCCAGCATATGCCGGTACGCGCCGTAGAACCCGTGCTCGAAGTGCTGGCACGACGCGAACGCGAAACGAAAGCCCGACGGATCCGCGTCGGCGGCCGGCGCGGTGATCGTGCGGCCGACCGGGCTGGTCGCACCACCGGCATGGAAGCGATACCAGTACATCCGCGCGGGCGCGAGGCCATCGACCTCGACATGGACCGCGAACGTGTGCTCGGGCACGGCGAACGTGGCCCCGCTGCGCACGATCGAACGGAAACGCTCGTCGCTGGCCACCTCCCACCGGACCTCGACCGGGACCGGCTCCAGGCCTCCGTCGGGCGCGAGGGGCATCGTCGCCAGGCGGGTCCACAACACGACACCGTCGGCGCGCGGCGAGCCGGACGCGACGCCGAGGGTGAACGGATCGGACGGAAATCGCGGCTTGTCGTCGGCGACGGCCTTCGGCTTCGTCGAGCAGCCGGCGGCCCAGGGCGCCACCCACGCGGCGGCGGCCATCCGCCACGCCTGGACGAGGGCACGACGGCGTGGGATGCGGGGGTCGATCATCGCGGCGGGCCGAGGTTCACTGCCGGACACTAGCAGCAATCCAGGGCATGCCCAAGACCACGGTGTGTGCAGCGATGGACCGATGTTGCGAATCCGGCAGCGAGCGCCGCCTCAGGCGATCAGCTCGCGCAGCGAGACGCCGCGTCGGCCTTCGAATCCGCCCCTGATCTGCTTCAGGTCGTGGCTGAACGCCGCCGACGCACGGGGTGTGATCAGGTCGATGGTGTCGACGATCCGGCGCGCCGCGGTCTCCGAGATCCGCGGATCGTCGTGGCGCTGGCCATCGGTCTCGGCAAGGATCAGGTCGAGTGTCGCCTGGAACCGCGCGGCCACCTTGGCATCACCGATCAGGATCGCGATCAGTTCCGCGCCGTGATCCTCGATCATGCGCAGATACCGTCGCCCCTTGACGGTCGTCGCCAGCACCTGGTCGCGGGCGTCGCGCATGCGCGCGAGCTCCTTCGGCGAACGCTGGTGCATCGGCCCCGACGGGGACAGCAGCGCCCCAGGCAGCGCCGGGACACATACCGGCCCGGTGTCCTGCAACAACGGCCCTTCGTCCTGCGACGACGGCCCTGGCTCATCGGTCCCGGATGCCCGGGAGAAGGCGGATTGCTCGGGCCTGCGCGTCACGAATGCGGGTCTTGGCGATTGTGGGGCAGCCGCCACGGTAGGCCGTGACCGGCGAGGGCGGTATCCCGCCTATCGGCTAGTGGCGTCGTTGTCGCACGACGGCGCCGGGCGTCAGCCGATCCGCACCAGATCCCGCCGGTAGATCCCGCCGCGCATGACGTAGTCGTCGGCGCCTTCGCGCATCCGCGCGAGGTGCTCGTCGGTCAGCTCGCGGACCACCTTGGCCGGTGCACCCAGGATCAGCGAACGTTCCGGGAACTGCTTGCCTTCGGTGACGATCGCACCGGCCCCGACCAGGCTGTTGCGCCCGATCACCGCACCGTTGAGCACCACCGCCTGGATGCCAACCAGCGCGCCGTCGCCGATCGTGCAGCCGTGCAGCATCACCTGGTGGCCGATGGTCGCGCCTTCGCCGATCACCAGCGGGTAGCCCTGGTCGGTGTGCATCACCACACATTCCTGCACGCTGGATCGGGCGCCGATCGTGATCCGTTCGTTGTCCCCGCGGATCACCGCACCGAACCAGATCGTCGCCTGCGGGCCGACCGTGACCTTGCCGATCAGCACGGCGTCCGGGGCGACGAAGGCGTCGGGGGCGATGTCGGGCGCGTCGTCGCCCAGGCGGTAGATCGGCATGGCCAGGTTCCGTCGGGATCAGCGTCGCAGTGTACCGGGGACGGCGGGGGGCCCCGGCGAAGTGCCCGGACCCGCCGGGGACGATGCAAGCTTCGGCCCGGTGGACGGACTCATGCTTCAGGCGGCCGGGACCGCGCTACAGTCGTGGCGCGGTCCCTCCGTTCACCGACCCTCGACTCGTCCATTAACCGTCCACCGACCCGTCCATCAACACGCCCGTCCAGGAGCATCTCGTGAATCTGCCGTCTTCTCTCCGCCGACTCCTGTGTACGGCCGTATTCGCCGCGATTCCGCTGGTCGCCGGCGCGCAGGGTGGTGCCGCAACGGGTCGCGCCAGCGCGATCTTCGCCGGCGGCTGCTTCTGGTGTGTCGAGTCCGATTTCGACAAGGTCGACGGTGTCGTGTCGACGACCTCCGGCTACATCGGGGGCGGCGTGGCGAATCCGACCTACGAGCAGGTGTCCTCGAAGTCGACCGGCCACGCCGAGGCGGTCCGCATCGAGTTCGAACCGGCCAAGGTCAGCTACGAGAAGCTGCTCGAGATCTACTGGCGGACGATCGATCCGACGACCAAGGACCGTCAGTTCTGCGATGGCGGCAGCCCGTACCGGACGGCGATCTTCGCGGTCGACGAGGCCCAGCTGAAGGCGGCGCGGGCCTCGCTGGCCGCACTGGACAAGTCGAAGCCGTTCAAGGCGCCGATCGTGACCGAGATCATCGCGCCGGGCCAGACGTTTTATCCGGCCGAGGACTACCACCAGGACTACTACAAGAAAAATCCGGTGCGCTACAAGTACTACCGGACCAGTTGCGGCCGGGATGCGCGGCTGAAGGAGCTGTGGGGCGACAAGGCGCAGGGCGCGGCGCAGTGAGCGGCGCAATGAGCGGCGCAATGAGCGGCACCACGGTCGGCACGAGCAGCGGCGCGAACTGCGCCGCAACCGACGCCGTAACCCACGACCAACCCGGACCCTCTCAGCCCGGCGACGCCGCGCGCTGCTTGTCCGCCTCGGCGATCACCCAGTCGCGAAACGCGGTCGCCGCCGGCGACAGCGTGCGCCCCTGGCCGTGTGGCCAGGCGATCCAGTAGCCGATGCCGGTCACCAGTTCGCGCGCGTCGACGATCACCAGCCGCTTGTCGTCGAGTTCCTCCTCGACGAAGTAACGCGGCGTCAGCGCGATGCCCTGGCCCTGCATCGCGGAGGCGAGCGCGAGCATCGTGTGGCTGAAATACAGCCCCTTGGCGGTGTCGATGCCGGTGATGCCGGCCATCTCGAACCACTGCGGCCACCAGGTGTAATACGACTCGTGCAGCAGTCGTGCCTCGGGCCAGCCCGGCTTGCGCCGCCCGAACACCTGCGCCGCATAGGCGGGTGTGGTGACCGGGATCACGTTCAGGTCGAGCAGGTGGCGACTCTCGGCGCCGCGATAACGACCGCCGCCTTCGCGGATGCCGAGTTCGAAGTCGCCGTTCTGCGGATCGAGCAGCGCCGGGTTGGCGTCGACACGGACTTCGGTGTTCGGATTGGCGGCCGTGAAGTTCGGCAGCCGCGGCACCAGCCAGCGCACGGCGAAACTCTGCACGGTGGACACGGTCACCGTGTGCTTGCGCTGGGCGACCTGGGATGCCGCCATCGCGATCGCACGCAGGTGGCGCGTGGTGCCCTGGTGCAGCGTGCGTCCCTGGTCGGTCAGCAGCAGGCCGCGGGCACGTCGCTCGAACAGCGACACGCCGAGGTGTTCCTCCAGGTGCCGGATCTGCTGGCTGACCGCGGCCGGGGTGACGAACATCTCCTCGGCGGCGAGCCGCACGCTGCCGGTCCGGGCGGCGGCATCGAACGCACGCAGCGCGTTGAGCGGCGGCAGTTTCATCGGCCTGGCATCATGGCTCGGAGAGTTTAGCTAAACTTAATCGCCGACTCACGAAATGTCGATGGCGGCGACAGGGTCTCGTGGCTACGATGTCTACATCCCGTAGGAGATCCGCCATGTTCGCCCCCGCCACCCCCCGTCTGTCGGCTCAGCACTGGCCTGTTCAGATTTGCTTGCCGCGAGGTAGCCTCGCCCGTGGCGCCGGGGCGCTGCGGCTGAAGGTGCAGACCGGCCGCCTGTGGATCACCCGGTCGGGTGAACTGGACGACCTGTTCGTGCTGCCCGGGCAATCGGTGGAACTCGCGGCCGGCGACGACTCGCTGATCGAGGCCGATCGCTCGAGTGTGGTCGAGGTCAGCGCCCGACCTCGCGCCTGACCCGCGTCTGCCGGTCGATCGCGTCCCAGTTCCAGTCGATGCCCAGGCCCGGGGTGTCCGGTGCCTGGGCGTGCCCGTCGTCGATCGTCAGCCGCCCGGTGGTGATGTCGTCGAGTTGCGGGATGTATTCGAGCCAGGCGCCGTTGGGCACCGCGGCGACCAGCGAGACGTGCAGTTCCATCAGGAAATGCGGACAGATCGGCACGTTGAACGACTCGGCCAGGTGGGCGACCTTCAGCCACGGCGTGATGCCGCCGATCCGCGCGACGTCGGCCTGCACGATCGAACAGGCATCGCGCTGCAGGTACTCGCGGAAGTGCTGCAGCGAGTAGATCGATTCACCGACCGCGATCGGCAGTGTCGTCGACCGGGACAGCCGGACGTGGCCGGACAGATCCTCGGCGGGCATCGGTTCCTCGAACCAGGCCAGGTCGAGCGGTTCGTAGTGGCGCGCGCGCCGGATCGCCTCGGCGACGGTGAAACACTGGTTGGCATCGACCATCAGCTCGAATGCGGGCCCGAGCGCGCCACGCACCGCGGCCAGCCGCTCGATGTCCTCGCTGACGTGGGCCTTGCCGACCTTGACCTTGACGCCGCGGAATCCGTCGGCCTTTGCCGCACGGGCCTGCACGACCAGTTCGTCCGGGGTCAGGTGCAGCCAGCCGCCTTCGGTGTTGTACACCGGCACCCGCTGTCGTGCGCCGCCGGCGGCGCGCCACAGCGGTGCGTTCGCGCGCCGGCAGCGCAGGTCCCACAACGCGGTGTCGATCGCCGCCAGCGCGAGTGCGGTGATCGCGCCGACCGCGGTGGCGTGGGTGAAGAAGAACAGGTCCTTCCAGATCGCCTCGACGTTGCGGGCGTCCTGCCCGAGCAGCCGCGGCGCCAGGTGATCAGCCAGCAGCGCAACCACCGACGACCCGCCGGTGCCGATCGTGTAGGTGTAGCCGGTGCCGCTCAGCCCGTCGTCGGTGTGCAGGCGCACGATCGGGGTTTCCTGCGTGACGAACGACTGATCGCGTCCGAACGCGGCACCTTCGGTGCCAGATCGACCTGCAGCACGTCGATGTGGGTGATGCGGCTCACGGCGAATTCCCCGGTCCAAAGCCGCACGATGCCGCACACCGGCGGGTCGGGGCAAGTGCGGCGACGTC
Organism: uncultured Burkholderiales bacterium; assembly: GCA_902826305.1. Lineage (GTDB taxonomy): Bacteria > Pseudomonadota > Gammaproteobacteria > Burkholderiales > Burkholderiaceae_E > CADEEH01. Next base: position 10,898 of record CADEEH010000083.1, on the reverse strand, counting down.
GATCACGATTCATCGGCCGCGGTGCACACGCCTTGCGGCGGCGATCCGGGCCGGCATACAGTAGCGGCCAGGCGGGCCGTGCCGTCGCCGACGGCGGCGTGATCCCGTGATCCTCCGATGCCCCTGAAGAACTCGAGCACCCGGTTCGGCACCGTCAGCCGGTTCCTGCACTGGACGGTGTTCCTGCTGTTCGTCTACCAGTTCATCGGCGCGAACATCATGACGCGGCTGGGGCGCAACGGCACCGCGTTCGGCATGAACGGGGATTTCTACTACAACTGGCACAAGTCGATCGGGCTGGTGCTGTTCGCACTCGTGCTCGCGCGCCTGATCTGGCGCCGGACCACGCCGCTGCCGGACTGGGCCGAATGCCTGACCGAACCGGAGCGGATCATCACCTCGCGCCTGGAGACGATGTTGTACTGGCTGATGTTCCTGCTGCCGGTGACCGGTTACCTGTTCGTGATGGCCGGCGGCTACGGCATTCGGCTGTTCGGCATCACCGACCTGCCGAATCCGATCGGCAAGCAGCCGGCGTGGTCGTGGCTGGTCTGGACGCTGCACATCCTGTTCGCCTACGCGGCGCTGATCGTGATCTCGTGGCATGTCGGCCTGGGGCTGAAGAAACACGTGTACGAACGCGCGGGGCTGCTCGACCGGATGCTGCCGTTTCGCAAGTGATGCCGGTTGCGCCCGGCCGGTGCCGGCACGGTCTACCCGCCTCTCCGTGATGACCCTCGATCGATACATCGGCATCGGCCGTTCACTGGCGATCTACTACGGCGTCCCGCTGCGCGCCGCGCGGATGCGGCGTTTCTACGCGCCGTTCGTCGGCGACGGTGACCTGTGCTTCGATATCGGCGCCCACGTCGGCAACCGGGTGCGCTGCTGGCGCTCGCTCGGCGCGCGGGTGATCGCGCTGGAGCCGCAACCGGACTTCGTGCGGATCCTGCATCGATTCTTCGACGCCGACGATGCGGTGAGGATCGTGCCCGAGGCCGTCGGTCGCTCGCCCGGCGAGGCGACGCTGTTCTCGAGTCCTCGCACACCCACGGTGAGCACACTCAGCGCGGACTGGGCGGGGCGCGTCGGTGCGACCGACGCGTTTCGCGGCGTGTCGTGGCGCGAAGGCCCGACGGTGCCGGTGACCACACTCGATGCGCTGATCACACGCTTCGGCGAGCCGGCGTTCGTGAAGGTCGACGTCGAAGGGCTCGAGCCCGAGGTGCTCGCCGGCCTCGGGCGGCCGCTGCGGGCGCTGTCGTTCGAGTACCTGCCGGCGACACGTGACCTGGCGATCGCCTGCGTCGAGCGGCTGGCCGAACTGGGCGACTACGGGTTCAACTGGTCAGTCGGCGAGACGCTGCGCCTGGGCGCGGACCGCTGGCGCGATGCCGGCGCGATCCGCGACTGGATCGCCGCGTTGCCCGACGACGCGCGTTCCGGGGATGTCTACGCGCGACGGCTCGCAGGTGATCGCGGCGGGGCCGACGGCGGGGACTGACCGTGTCGCGGGCGGGCAGCCGTCGAACGCGGCCAGCAGCAGCGGCGTCAGCTCGTGCATCGCACCGATCGCCGGCCGCTGCGGTGCGAGCCCGGGCCGAAAGCCGGCGGCGATGAACCGCTCGAGCAGGTCGGCGCGGGTGCTGATCACGTGGACCGGCACGTCCCACGAGGCGCCGCGGCCGCTGACACTGGCCGCCGGCTGGTGGTCGCCGATCGCCACCAGCACCAGGCCGGGTGGTGCCTGTCGGTCGAGATACCCGGCGAGCCAGCGCAGCGAGTAGTCGATCGAACGGGCGTACGCCGGCCCCAGGTTCGTCCAGTCGGGCACGGTCGCGAGTGCTCGCCGGACCGCCTCCGGATCGAGCGACTGCGCGAACGCCCGCGGCGATCCGCCGGCGAGTGGTGGCACCGGATCGAACGGGATGTGGCTGTTGATCGTCGGGAAGACCACGAGGCGCGGACCCCGCGGCGCCGCCTGCGGGCCGAACTCCAGTTCATGCAGGCGCCCGATTGAAAACTCGTCGGGTATGCGCCAGAAGCCGAAGTCCGGGCCGTCGTAACCGAGCGCGTGACTGTCGTAGATCGTGTCGAAGCCGTAGAAGCCGCCTTCGGGCCAGGCCGATCGCAGCCCCGGCATCAGCGCGACGGTGCGATAACCGTGCGCCCGGAAATGGCCGATCAGCGACGGTCGCTGCGACGCGAGCAGCAGCGCGTACCGTTCCGGCTCGTGCATGTCGATGCCCGAGAGCAGGCTGGAGTGCGCGAGCCACGAGCCGCCGCCGAACGTCGGCGAACGGACGAACGCCGACACCACCTGCCGGCCTTTGGCATCGATCACCTGCTGCAGTTGGCCGCGGGCACCCGCCAGCCCGCCGGCCAGCGCCGGGTCGTCGAACGTCGTGGCCCCGTACGACTCGAGGAACAGCACCATCACATCGGCACCGTCGAGCGCCCGCAGCGCGCCGTCGAATCGCGGACCCTGCGGCAGCCAGCGGTCGATCGCACCCGGCCAGGCGATCGACGCGAGCCAGCTCGCCTGGCGTGTGTAGACCGTGCTGACCGGCTGCGCGACATGCTGCAGACCGAAGTCGCCACCGGCGACCCGGACCGTGATCGTCGCGGCGATCAGCGCGATCAGCGGGATGGCGGCGAGGAGCGGCTGTCGCGCCGAAGTCGCGGAACGCCAGACGACCGTCAATGCCCAGCGCAGCAGCCACCAGCCCAGCCCGATCGCGACCACGGCCGCGATCACCACGCCGACGACCCGGGCCATCGGTTGTTCGCTGGCGGCGAGTTTGAGCACCTGCGGCAGGTGGCGCCCGTCCCAGAACAGGTTGATCGGCCGACCGAACAGCGCCGGCACCGTGACGTCGATGTAGTGCAGCACGACGAACACCAGGTACACCGCGGCCAACGCACCGAGCCATCGTGGCGGCGGCCGCCGATCACGCGTGGCCAGGAACACCAGCGCGAGCACGACCACCAGCATCTCGATCGACAGTGCCCAGATCGGCACGATGCCGGCGGTCGGCCACGCGTTGTCGAAGGTCAGCGCAATCGACAATACGGCCAGTGCGATCACGAGTGTGATCAGCCGCGGTTTCGACGGGCGGCGGGCAGCAGTCATCGGGCGAGCGCCGGGCCGGCCGGCTGCGAGGATCGTTGCCGGTTCATGTGCAGCCAGCGCAGGTCGATCGCGAAGGAGGCGGCGAGCAGCGCCAGGCCGATCGCGGCCACCAGCGACGAGACCGATCGCGGCAACACCGGCAGCAGGCAGGTGATCAGCGCCAGCACCTGCAGCACACAGACCAGCTTGCGGCGCCGGCTCGAGGGCAGCGGGTTCGCGAGCCACGGCCAGGGTCGTGCGGCGAACACGAACAGGTAACGCATCAGCCCCGAGCCGAACACCCAGGCGCCGGCCCTGTCGAACTGCCAGGCCAGTGCACACAGCACCAGGATCAGCAGCGCATCGACCTCCATGTCGAAGCGGGCACCGAATCCGCTCTCGGTGTTGTGTGCACGGGCAATCGCGCCGTCGATGCCGTCGGCCGCCGCGGCCAGAGCGGCCGTGATCACGATCGGCCAGCCGAGTGACAGCGCCTCGGGCTCGCCGATCAGGCCACCGAGCAGCGCGACCACCGCCAGGCGCGTGTGGGTGACCGCGTTGGCCGCGCCGTAACGCTTGCCCGTGGCGGCCAGTGTGCCCACCGGCGGCGCGAGTCGCCACAGCAGCGCGGTGGCAATGACGAACCCGATCACCACCTTGACCGGATACCCTGGCGACAGCAGCAGGTGGTCGCCGGCCGTGGTCGTGCCGAACACCAGCAACACGGCCAGTGATGCCGCACAGACGATCGCGTCGCGCGGGATGCGGCGGTGCGGGGTCGTTGCGGCGATCACGGGGCGCGGGTCACAATCGGACGGTTTCAAGCGGGACGGTTTCAAGCGGGACGGTTTCGGCGGGAGGGTCTGCGGATGCGGATCTCGACAGCGGGCTTCGACGGTATCACTTTGTGAACGAACGCGACGCGATCGGCTACTGGGTCGACGGGCCACGGCAAGGGGCGCTCCGCCACGAGGTACTGCCGGCGCCGGGTGCACAGGAAGCGGTGGTGCGTGCGCTGCATGGCGCGATCAGCCGCGGCACGGAGTTGCTGGTCTACCGGGGGCAGGTGCCGCCGAGTGAACACCAGCGGATGCGGGCGCCGTTCCAGCGCGGTGAGTTCTCCTTTCCGGTCCAGTACGGCTACGCCACCGTCGGCCTCGTCGAGCAGGGTCCGGATGGCTGGGCCGGCCGCACGGTGTTCTGCCTGCATCCGCACCAGAGCCGGTTCGTCGTGCCGGTCGACGCGTTGTTTCCGGTGCCCGTCGGCGTGCCGGCGGCACGGGCGGTGCTGGTGGCCAACCTCGAGACCGCGGTCAACGCGTCATGGGACCTGGCGCCCCGGGTCGGCGAGCGGATCTCGATCGTCGGGGCCGGCACCGTCGGCCTGCTCTGCGCGTGGCTGTGTGCGCGGATCCCCGGATGCCAGGTGCAGGTGGTCGACGTGAACCCGACACGTGAGCCGGTCGTGCGCGCCCTGGGCGCGTCGTTCGTGCTGCCGGGCGCCGCGGTCGGGGATGCGGACCGGGTGATCCACGCGAGCGGCACCGGCGAAGGGCTCGATACCGCGTTGTCGCTGGCCGCCTTCGAGGCGACCGTGCTCGAACTGAGCTGGTACGGTGAACGGCCGGTCACGGTGTCGCTCGGTGCGGCGTTCCACGCCCGGCGCCTGACGATCGCCAGCTCGCAGGTCGGCTCGATCGCCACCAGCCAGCGGGCACGCTGGGACCACCGGCGGCGGATGACGCTGGCGTTGTCGCTGCTCGACGATCCGGCGCTCGACCGGCTGGTCACCGGCTCGCATCCGTTCGACCGGCTGCCAGAGCGGATGCGGGCACTCGATCAGGGTGAACCGGGCTGCATCTGCGAGCGGATCGACTATCCGACGACACCCGGGCTCGAGTGACATATCATCCGCACCGGAGTCACGTCGGATCGATGTGTGCTCCAGGAGCGAAGCAATGACTGTTTCCGGCGCCCGCTACAGCGTCTGTGTGCGCGACCATTTCATGATCGCGCACAGTTTTCAGGGCGAGGTCTTCGGGCCGGCGCAACGGATGCACGGTGCGACCTATGTCGTCGACCTGCAGATGCAGCGCCAGGCACTCGATGCGGATGGCATCGTCGTCGACATCGGCCGCGCGACCGACGTGCTGAAGGCGGTGCTCGCCGAGCTGAACTTCCGCAACCTCGACGAGGACCACGCCTTCACCGGCCGCAACACGACCACCGAGTTCCTGGCGCGGGTGATCTTTGATCGTGTCGCCGCACGGATTGCCAGCGGTGATCTCGGCGAAGGGGCCCACGGGCTGGATGCGATGCGGGTCACGCTGCACGAATCCCATGTCGCCTGGGCCGCTTACGAGGCGCCGCTGCCGGCGCGAGGCTGAGCGCCCACCCACGATGCAGATCGAATTCGTCGTTCCCGGCGACCTGGGCACGCGCACTGGCGGTTACGGCTACGATCGACGTATCGTCGACGGCCTGCAGGCGTCCGGTGACCAGGTCCGTGTGCATCGGCTGCACGAAGGATTCCCGCGACCGGATCGCGACGCACTGGCCGGCGCCGCCGCGGTCTTCGACGGCTTCGCCGACGATGCCCTGGTGGTGGTCGACGGGCTGGCGCTGGGCGCATTGCCCGACCTGGCCGCGCGCCATGGGCCGCGGCTCGGGCTGGTCGCGCTGATCCACCATCCGCTCGCGTTCGAGACCGGACTCGATCCCCATCTGATCCAGCGGCTGCGGTATTCCGAGATGGAAGCGCTTCGATTCTGCCGGCGGGTGATCACCACCAGTGCAACCACCGCGCGTGCACTGGCCGATTTCGACGTCGATCCGGCCCGCATCGACGTGGTCCATCCGGGCACCGATCCGGCGCCGCTGAATCGCCGCGCAGGTGCGCCGCCATGGCAGTTGTTGTGTGTCGCCACGGTCACGCCACGCAAGGGACACCGCTGGCTGGTCGATGCGCTGGCGATGCACCGGTCTCGTCCCTGGCGGCTCGCCTGTGTCGGTGGGCTGGAGCGCGACCCTCAGGAAGCCGCCGAATTGCGGCGGCGGATCGAGTCACTCGGGCTGGCCACGAAGGTGAGGCTGCACGGCGAGGTCGACGATGCCGAGTTGCACCGGCTGTACGACGAGAGCGACCTGTTCGTGCTGCCCTCGCTGATGGAGGGTTACGGCATGGCGTTCGCCGAGGCGCTGGCGCGCGGGCTGCCGGTGATCGGTACGACCGCCGGCGCGATTCCCGAGACCGTGCCGCCGCAGGCCGGGCTGCTGGTTGCACCCGCCAACACCGACGCGTTGAGCCGTGCGCTCGGGCGCTGGTTCGACGAGGCGGTGCTGCGCGAGTCGATGCTGACCGGCGCGCGCCGCGCGCGCGAGCGGTTGCCGCGCTGGGAGGATTCGGTGCGCCGGTTCCGGCAGGTGCTGGCCGGCTGCGCGATGGAGCGCGCACCGGCGCGATGAAGCCCTCGCGGTGAACGAGCAGACGTTCTCCGCGGACTGGTTGAGTCTGCGCGAACCGTTCGACGATGCGGCCCGCACGCGGGCATGGCCATCACTCGCGCCGCTGGCGCTGGGGCAGGCAGCGGACGACCGGCGGATCGTCGATCTCGCCGCCGGCACCGGCGCGAACCTGCGTTTCCTCGCCCCGCGGCTCGGTGGCAACCAGCGCTGGCGGCTGGTCGACCACGACCCGGTCCTGCTCATCAGCGCGCGCCGGCAACTGACCGACTGGGCGCTGCGGCGTGGCGCACGCGTGTCGAGCGACGACCAGCAAGGCCTGACGATCGACGCCGCCACCTTCAAACTGCACGCCGAGTTCGTGCCACTCGATCTCGCCGCCGTCGAGCCGCTGGTGGCGATCGGTGACGCCACGCTGGTCACCGCCTCGGCGCTGATCGACCTGGTGTCGGTCACGTGGCTGCAGCGCTGGATCGATGCCTGCGCACGAACCGGCACCGACGTCGCGTTCGCGTTGAACTGTGCCGGTCACGCGCACTGGCGCCCGGCCGACGAGGACGACGTCGCGGTCGCCCGCGCCTTCAGCGCCCATCATCGGACCAACAAGGGATTCGGACCGGCGATCGGGCCGGAGGCGGCCGACCTCGCGGCGCAACGACTCGCCGCCGCCGGCTACACGGTGGCCACGGCCGACAGCCACTGGTCGATCGATGCGCCATCGACCGCGATGTTGCAGGCGATGGTCGACGGGCATGCCCGCGCCGCCACCGAAATGTCCGACTCACCCGAGGTGATCTCCCGCTGGCGCGGACGGCGACAGGCCGACATCGAGGCCGGGCGGCTCGCGCTGGTCGTCGGTCACCGCGACCTGTGGGCCTCGGCGGACCGAAGCGCGATCAGACGATCCGGCTGACGCCGCCCACCGGCGGGCGTGATGCCGTCGCGGCCCCGTCCGCGCAGCGCAGGTCGAAGTCCCACAACAGGTCCTCACCCATCCGGAACACACGACACGGCGGCCGCGCGCAGTCGCCGATCGTGGCCACCCCCGGCAACTGCAGCCCGGGGCGACCGTCACCGACGATCACCGGCGAGACCGCGACCTGCAACCGGTCCAGGCACCGCGCCTGCAGGAAGCGCGTGACCGTGATGCCGCCGCCTTCGACGAACGCCACCGGCAGGCCGGCGTCGGCGAGCCGCTCGAGCAGAGCGGCCAGATCGAGTGTGCCGTCGACGACATCGACCGCAACCACCCGCGAGGCGCCCCAGCGGGTGGTCGCCTCGCCGGCGCGCTCGCGGGCACAGGCGACAAGCGTTGGCGCGGCGTCGTCGTGGAACAGGGTCAGCTCGGCCGGCAGCCGGGCCGACGGGTCGATCACGACACGGACCGGGCTGTCGCCGGGCACACGCCGCGTGGTCAGCCGCGGATCGTCGAGCCGCGCGGTGGCCGCGCCGACCAGCACCGCATCGGCCAGTGCACGCAGCCGATGCAGATGATCGAGATTGCCGTCCCCGCTCAGGTGGCACGAGTTCCCGCTGGGGGTCGCGATGCGCCCGTCGATGCTCTGGCCGAGATGGCCGATCACGAATCGCCGAGAGGCGTCCAGCGCCAGCATCGGCCAGTACAGGTCGAGCAGGGCGGCGGCCGCACCGTGCCAGCGTCGGCCCGGTGACCATTGCCCGTGACGGCGCACGACCGCCACCGACGGGTCACTCAGCGTGGTCTCGGCCAATCGGGGGGAATCACCCGCCGGCGACGACACGACCCGGTAGGCCCCGTCGAGGACGGCGCCGCCGTCGCGGCGCAGCCGGACCAGCGCGCGGGCCAGCGACCACGCGGCATCGACATCGGCGTTGATGTCGGTGGCACGGGCGGCAAAGGCGGCTGGATCGTATTCGAGCATGTCGGCAGGCGGGCGATCGCGGGCGGGCGGGCGGTTCGGTGCGACTATACCGCCGAGCCGCGGTCCGCACCGCAGCGCCCCTGCACCCTTCCCGACCCCGGTCTTTCCAGCCGTTTCCCCGATGATCATCGTCCACCACCTGAACAATTCGCGCTCGCAGCGGGTGCTCTGGCTCCTCGAGGAGCTGGAAGTACCCTACGAGATCCGGTTCTATCGCCGCGATTCGAAGACGATGCTGGCGCCGGCCGAACTGCGCGCGGTGCACCCGCTGGGCAAGTCGCCGGTGATCACCGACGGCACGACCACGGTGGCCGAATCGGGGGCGATCCTCGAATACCTGGTCCATCGCCACAGCGACGGCCGGCTCGCGCCCGCGCCCGATGCCGACGCCTGGTTGCCGTACACCTACTGGATGCATTTCGCCGAAGGATCGGCGATGCCGCCGCTGGTGATGACGCTGATCTTCAGCCGGATCGAGGATGGGCCGATGCCGTTCTTCGCCCGGCCGGTGGCCCGCGCGATCGCGCGCCGGGTCAAGTCGGGATACCTGCAACCGCAGATCGACAGCCAGCTCGCCTACATCGAAACGACGCTGGCCCGCGCGCCGTGGTTCGCCGGCGACCGCTTCAGCGCCGCCGACATCCAGATGAGTTATCCGCTCGAGGCCGCCCAGGCACGGGCCGGCCTGGATACGCGCCATCCGGCCACCCTTGATTTTCTCGGCCGGATCCGTGCGCGGCCCGCCTATCAGCGGGCGGTCGAGCGCGGTGCGGCCGCTACCACCTGATCTCGAACACGCAGGCCGGCGCACCCATCGCCATGCACTCGGTCTCGACGACCCGGGTGGCCGGATGGACCAGCACCTGGAACAGGCGCTCGAAGGTCGCCGCGAAGTAGTCGCACAGCGGCTCCTCCGACGTCGCATCGACGCTGGTCGCACTCCCGGTCAGCGACACCCGCAGCGGACGGCCGTCGCCGGCAGGCAGCACCCGGAACTGGCCGCTGCCGCAGAAGGTCCACGCGTGTTTCGAGACCGCGGCCAGCAGCAGGCGCGCCGCCAGGCTCGCCGGCAGCCTCGGCAACACGACCCGTGCCGGGGCCGGGATCCGATGGGCAAGCAGGTAGTCACCGGTGGCCAGCCCGGCACGACGGGCGACGGAACGTGCCGTGGATATGCCGAGCTCGGTGCGCAGCGTGTGGTGCAGCACCTGCACGTCGCGTTCGTCGATCATCCGCTGCGGCGGGTCGTCGACATGCCGCCCCAGGCCCGCGAGCCGCATCAGCTCGGCGCCCCGGGTGCGGCCGAACGCCGCCTCCAGTGCACTCATGCATTGCAGGATCGCGTTCGGTCCGATGCGTCCGGCCTCGGCCATGGCGTTCACGGCCTGGCGAACTGGTCCTGCTCGGCGTCGCTCAACTGCCCGGTGCCGCCACCGCAGGCGGCCACCGCCGCCGCCGCAGTCTCCTCACCCTTGCGTCGCCGCATCTCGATCTTCGGCCCGTGCATCGTGACCCAGCCCTCGTCGGCCGCGGCGATCGCGGCGCCGTCCGGGCGGCCGTGTTCCTGCGTGCTCGCGAAGCCGAAGTCGACCCGCTTCTTGCTCTGCGGTCCCCAGTAGCCGACGCGTCCGAGGTCGTAGAACTTGCGTTCGAAGCCGCTCTTCATGAACGCCTTCAGGCAACCGAGCAGGTATTTGCGCCGGGTCGGATCCCTCGTCCACGGATACTGGAAGAAGGTCTTGTTCATGAAGAACCGGCGGTAGTTGTTCATCACCCGGTCGAGCAGTTCGGCCCGGTCCATCGCGTCCGGCTTCATGATCGGCGTGACGAAGTTGTACTTCTCGAAGTCGAACACCTCGACCTTGTCGCCGAGTTCCTGGAACAGGTCGGAGAACGGCCACGGCGTGTACATCGCCCAGTTGGCCATGTCCGGATTCCAGTCGCGCGCCATCCGGTAGGTCTCCTCGAGAGTCTCGGCCGTCTCGTTCTCGAGCCCGACGATGAACTGCGCCTCGGTGACGATGCCGGCGTCGCGCAGCAGCTTGATCGCCTTCTTGTTCTGCGCGATCGTCGTCTCCTTGTTGAAGCGGTCGAGCTTGAGCTGTGCGGCCGCCTCGGTACCGAGCGAGACGTGGATCAGGCCGGCCTTGCGGTACAGCGGCAGCAGCTTCTCGTCGCGCAGGATGTCGGTGACGCGGGTGTTGATGCCCCACTGGATACCGAGGTCGCGGGCGATCAGCTCCTCGCAGAACGCGATGAACTTCTTGCGGTGGATCGTCGGTTCCTCGTCGGCGAGGATGAAAAAGCCGACGTTGTGGTCACGCACCAGCGCCTCGATCTCGTCGACCACCTTCTTCGGGTCGCGGATCCGGTAGTCGCGCCAGAACTTCCACTGGCTGCAGAAGGTGCAGGTGAACGGGCAG
>CADEEH010000082.1 GCA_902826305.1 uncultured Burkholderiales bacterium | reverse complement strand
CACCTGCCGACCAACATCGTCGTCCAGTGCCAGAACGACCGCTCGCAGCACCGCAACCGCGACGAGGCGATGAAGATGCTGAAGGCGCGGATGCACGAACTCGAGCTGCGCAAGCGCCGCGCCGAGCAGGACAAGGTCGAGGCCAGCAAGACCGACATCGGCTGGGGCCACCAGATCCGCTCGTATGTGCTCGACCAGTCCCGGATCAAGGACCTGCGCACCAACGTCGAGATCGGCAACACCCGTGCGGTGCTCGACGGTGATCTCGACGAGTTCATCTCCGCGAGCCTGAAGCAAGGCGTCTGACCCGCCGCGCCCCGCGCCCTCGAATCCAACCCAACGCCCGACAGGCTCCGCACCGATGGAGACTCCCGCCGAATCCCCGGCTCCGGCCGACGAAACCCCGATCCTCGCCGAGCGCCGCGCGAAACTCGCGCGGCTGCGCGAGCACGGCCCGGCGTTTCCGAACGATTTCTCGCCGACCCACCACGCGGCCACGCTCGCCGAACACCACGGCGCGCGCAGCCGCGAGGAACTCGAGAAGGACCGCGTGTCGGTGCGCATCGCCGGGCGGATGGTGCTCAAGCGGGTGCAGGGCAAGGCCAGCTTCGCGACGCTGCAGGACGGCTCCGGGCGCGGCGAGGACGGCGGCGGCCGGATCCAGCTCTACATCAACGACGAAGGGGTCGGCGCCGACGTGCACGAGGCGTTCAAGCACTGGGACCTGGGCGACATCGTCGGCTGCGAGGGCTGGCTGTTCCGGACGATGAAAGGTGAATTGTCGGTCCGCTGCTCCTCGCTCAGGCTGCTGTCGAAGTCGCTGCGGCCGCTGCCCGACAAGTTCCACGGTCTAGCGGACCAGGAGACCCGTTACCGCCAGCGCTACGTCGACCTGATCGTCACCGGCGAGACCCGCGACACGTTCGTCACCCGCAGCCGGATGATCTCCGCGATCCGCGCGCACATGGTCGGCAACGGCTTCCTCGAGGTCGAGACGCCGATGCTGCATCCGATCCCCGGCGGCGCGGCGGCGCGGCCGTTCGTCACGCATCACAACGCGCTGGACGTCCGGATGTTCCTGCGCATCGCCCCGGAACTGTACCTGAAGCGGCTGCTGGTTGGCGGCTTCGAGCGGGTGTTCGAGATCAACCGGAGTTTCCGCAACGAGGGCATCAGCCCGCGCCACAATCCCGAATTCACGATGATGGAGTTCTACGCCGCCTACACCGACTACCGGTGGCTGATGGACTACACCGAGCAGGTGATCCGCGAAGCGGCACGGGTCGCCGCGGGGTCGACGTCGATCACCTACCAGGGCCAGGCGATCGACCTCGGTCGGCCGTTCGATCGGCTGACGATCACCGGCGCGATCGAGAAATACGAGCCGCACTATGCGGGCGCCGCCTTCGACGACGCGACGTGGCTGCGCGCCGAATTGAAGCGCCGCGGCGCGGACCTGGACGCCCCGCCGCTGGCCGGCGCCGGCGTCGGTGCGCTGCAGCTTGCCCTGTTCGAACACACGGTCGAATCGAAGCTGATCCAGCCGACCTTCATCGTCGACTATCCGGTGGAAGTCTCCCCGCTGGCACGGGCCTCCGACAGCCGTCCTGGCATCACCGAGCGCTTCGAGCTCTTCATCACTGGCCGCGAGATGGCCAACGGCTTCTCGGAGCTCAACGACCCCGAGGACCAGGCCGCGAGGTTCCGAAGGCAGGTCGAGGCGAAGGACGCGGGCGACGAGGAGGCGATGTACTACGACGCCGACTACATCCGGGCACTCGAGTACGGCATGCCGCCGGCCGGCGGCTGCGGCATCGGCATCGATCGCCTCGCGATGCTGCTCACCGACAGCCCGAGCATCCGCGACGTGATCCTGTTTCCCGCACTCAAGCCCGAGGACTCGGGCCAGTGACGTGAACCTGGCCCCGGCAGGCCTGTCCGCCCGCGCACGCGGTGCGGGCAGACGCCGAGCGGGTTCAGCGCGGTGCGATCGTGCCGTTGTCGTCGGACAGCAGGATCTCGACCCGGCGATTCATCACCCGGCCGGCGGCACTGGAGTTGTCGGCGACCGGATGAGCCTCGCCGTAGCCGTGGGTCTCGATGCGCTCGCGGCCCACACCCATGCCGAGCAGCACCGTGCGCACCGCCTGTGCGCGGCGGTCCGACAGATCCTGGTTATGCTCCTCGCTGCCCGTGCTGTCGGTGAAACCCTCGACCATCGTCCGGCGCAACGGAAACTTCTGCAGCAGGTCGCCGAGCTTCTCGACGTTGCGCAGGCCGCCCGGCTTGAGTTGTGACCGGTCGGTATCGAAGTAGACGTCACCCAGCGTGATCAGCAGGCCGCGCGCGGTCTTCGTTGCACGCAACTCCTGAAGCTGGCCTTCCAGCCATGCATTGCGCTGCTGCGCGGCCTGGGCATCCCGTTGGGACGCATCGGCCAGTTGCTTCGATGCCTCGGCCTGGCGCATGTTCGATGCCGCCGTGCGCTGCGATTCGTCCGCCTGTCGCCGGGCGCCGTCGGCATCCCGTTGTGCGGCATCGGCTTCGTTGGTCCGCGCTGCGAGCCGGACCGCATCACGTTTCACCTGGGCATTGGTGATGACCGACTGCGCGTCGACGCGCACGCCGACCTGCTCGGCGATGGCCACCTGCTGCTTGGCGATGTAGGCGAGGTGGTCGACGTCGACGGACGGCTTGTCGGCGGCTCGTGCCTCGTCGGCCCGCGCCAGGGTGTCGCCGGCCTGTTTCAGTTCGACCGAGGCCAGGTCACGCGTGCGCGGATTGGCCTGTGCCGCCTTGTAGTTGCCGCGCGCCTCCTCGAGCAACGCGCTCGGGGCGGTGGCGCAACCGGTGATCACGGCCGCCAGGGCGACCGTCAGCGAAGTCTTGCGGAATGTGTTCATGTTCATCTGCCTGATCTGTGAGGGGAAACGGTCTTCTTACTTGCTGCTTCGGTTGATTTCCTGCTGCAGGATCCGCGTGTCTTCCTGCAACGCGTCAGCCGCCTTGCGGGCGATCGTCGCACGCGACCTCGCCTCGGCCAGCTGGGCATCGGCCCGTGCCTCCAGCGCGAGCCTGCGCGCCCGGTCGTAGTCCTTGTCGGCCATCGCCGCGTTGGCGGCGTCGAGCTTCTCGCGTGCCATCCGCGTCTCCACCGGCGCCCCGTCGGCGCCGCCGAAGCCGACCGCGTGGGCCAGGGCTGCCTTGGAGACGGCCACCTCTTCGGTCGGTGCGGGCGTGCTCGCACAACCGGAGAAGACCATCGCGCCCGTCGCGAGCAGGATGCCCAGTCCGAGCGTGGGCGCGAAGCGCGTGATGCGCGAGCACGGTGTATTCGTCAACTTGTCCATGATCCGGTCCATTCTTCGTTTGTCAGCACGTGTGTTCGAGGTGATGTCGTGCACGATCCCGGCAGCGGGCTGCCCCGGGTGCACTTCGCGCTTGAATATCATCACGACAGGATGTGGCAACACGCGCGGGGTGTCGGTACGGTGACGCACAGTCCACGAACGGACCCCTGGTGCTCCAGCGCACAGATCACGTCGCGGTATCGGCGCACAGTCGCGGCATGCAGACCTCCATCGCGACAAGACCTCTTCCGGCCGACCAACGATCACGGCCGGGCCGCACGACGATCCGTCAGACGTCGTCGACCCCCGCCGACTCCGGGCATCCCGTTGCACCGGAACGCGCTTGGAGCCACGGTCGGGCATCCGAGAAGCTCGGATCGTTCCATTGCCGCACGATCGTCTTCGAGAACAGCACCGCAACGGCCGCCGCGTTGACCACGGCGCTGCGCGCGCACGATCACGAGGCGGTTGCCGTCCATGCGCGGGAAGACGCCATCGCGAAGGTGGTCTCCTTCGCACCGTCGGCGATCCTGATCGACCTCGATGGGCCCGACCGCGGTCATGACGTCGGCTGCGCGCTGGCGAGAGACGTGAGGGGCCTGGCCCTGACTTCGCAACCGATACTGCTCGCGTGTTCTTCCGACCAGGCCGACGAACCCCGCCGCGGCGAGGCCCGCCGGGCCGGATTCGACTATCACCTGCTCAAACCGGTCTGCGCCGATGAGGTGGCACGCATCGTCCGTGCCGGCATCCTGCGCCCACGTGGGGTGCCCTGCTGACCGTCGGCGATCATTGTGTTCGACAGCGAACGGACGCGCCGTTGAATCAGCATCAGATTGTCCAACGGTTCATGGCATATCGCTGACGGATGTCGTCCGGCGAAGATCGGTCCATGGCCGACACCGACGAAAGGGAAGAACATGGCGACCAAGGAAGCCTACCGCGAGAAGTTCCAGGCTCAACTCAACGAATGGGACGCGCGCCTGGACGTGCTCAACGCACGCGTCAGGAAGGCGAAGGCCGATGCCCGCATCGGCTTCGAGAACGAAGTGGGTGCGCTGCGACGCCAGCGTGCCGACGCGCACAAGATGTTCGTCGAGATGGGCGAACGCGGCGAAAATGCCTGGGACGACATCCGCGTCGGCGCCGACAAGGCCTGGGCCGAGATGAACAAGGCCATCGACAAGGTGGCCGCACGCTTCAAGTAGGCCGCACCGCCCTCGGATGCGACGCGGCCCGTTCGCGATCACTCGCGAACGGGCCGACCGACACTCCGCCCTTGCGACCGGAGGACCGCGGGATCAGCGGCCGCGACCGGCCGAACGCCCCCGATTCGTCACGCCGCCGCGCACCGGTCCGTGACCGCCACCGCCCGGGCCCCGCGACGCCGGCATGCCGCCAGGACCACGTGGTCCCGGTCCGGCACCATTGCCCCCCCGCGCCGGACGTGCAGGCTGGCCGTGCGAGGTCCCGGAACGGGAACTGTGACCGGGCTGGCCGGTTGTCCCGTGGACACCGTGTCCCGCGTGTGAACCGTGATTGCCGGGACGCCCGCCACGTTGTTGCGCCGGCGGACCGCCGATGCTGCGCCGACCCATCACGATCGGCTCGGGCCGGTCATTGGGGTCGAGCTCGAAGCCCGGCACGATCTCGCGCTCGAGCTTGCGCTTGAGCAGCCGCTCGATGTCGGCGAGGAACCTGTATTCGTCGATGCAGACCAGCGACACCGCCTCGCCGCTCGCACCGGCGCGTCCGGTGCGGCCGATCCGGTGGATGTAGTCCTCGGACACGTTCGGCAGCTCGTAGTTGACCACGTGCGGCAGGTCGACGATGTCGAGTCCGCGCGCCGCGATGTCGGTGGCGACCAGGACCTGCAGGTCACCGCTCTTGAACTCCGACAGTGCCCTCGTGCGTGCGCCCTGGCTCTTGTTGCCATGGATCGCCAGCGCCGTGATGCCGTCCTTGTCCAGCTGTTCGGCGAGCCGGTTCGCACCGTGTTTCGTGCGCGTGAACACCAGCACCTGGAACCAGTTGTGGGTCTTGATCAGCTTCGACAGCAGTTCGCGCTTGCGGCCGCGATCGACCAGCATCACACGCTGCGCGACCGCCTCGGCCGGCGCATTGCGACGCGCGACCTCGATCGACTTCGGCGCGTTGAGCAGGCCGTCGGCGAGCAGGCGGATCTCGTCGGAGAAGGTCGCCGAGAACAGCAGGTTCTGGCGCTGCTTGGGCAGCAGCGCGAGGATCCGGCGGATGTCGCGGATGAAGCCCATGTCGAGCATCCGGTCGGCCTCGTCGAGCACGAGGATCTCGACGCCCGACAGGTCGACGGTGCGCTGCTGGACATGATCGAGCAGGCGGCCGGGCGTGGCGACCAGGATGTCGACACGACCGCGCAACTGCGTGATCTGCGGATTGATGTTGACGCCACCGAACATCGTCATCGATTTCAGCGGCAGGTACTTGCCGTACGCACGCACCGACTCCTCGACCTGCGCCGCGAGTTCGCGGGTCGGTGTGAGGATCAGCGCACGGATCGGTGCCTTGCCGTTCTGGCGTGTCGCGGGCCGTGCGGACAGACGATCGAGGATCGGCAACACGAAACCGGCGGTCTTGCCGGTGCCGGTCTGGGCGCCGGCCAGCAGATCGCCGCCTTCGAGCACGACGGGAATCGCCTGCAGCTGGATCGGAGTGGGTTCGGAATAGCCACGATCGCCGACGGCGCGCAGCAGGGGCTCGGCAAGGCCGAGGGATGCAAAGGTCATGTTGTCCCGGTAAGGGCAATACCGCGTCGACCTGCCGCACGAATCGAGGATTCGCCGGGCGAAACGCCCACGGGCACCAGTCGGGAAGACGAAGAAGGGTTGTAGGAGAAGCGTCGGAAAGGACGGCGGCGGAGAGACTGGTGTTTCGATGCCGCAGCGAGATGATACCTGTTTACGTCGCCCTCAGGGCGCCGTCGGTCGGCCGTGCGTGAAACACGACACACGAACACACCCGGTGCTTACGATTCGGAGCGCACCGGTCCGGCGCGTCGACGGACCTCGCGATGTCACCGGATTGTCACCGGACTGTCACCGGCACACCGGCCGCGGCCGGATGAAGGGTTTGTCAGACTTCGTCCAGCCATGCCTGCTGGATCGCCTCGAGGATCTTCTCGCCGGCCCGGTTCGGATCATCGAGGAAACCGGGAAGTTCCATCACCCAGCGATGCAGGTCGGTGAAGCGGACCTTCGCCGGATCGACCTCCGGATGGGCATCGGCGAGCTGGATCGCGATCTCGTTGACGTCGGTCCACTTCATCGACTGGTTCTCCCGTTTCCCCGCGCTGGTGCACGCCGCGCAACCGCCCGACGCGGCTGTCCCGGGTCAGTGTTCTTCGCGCGCGTGGTTGATCGTGTACTTGGGAATCTCGATCGTCAAGTCCGACTGCCCGACCTCGACCTGGCACGACAGGCGCGACTGCGACGTCAGTCCCCAGGCCTTGTCGAGCATGTCGTCCTCGTCCTCTTCGGATGGCGCCACGCTGCTGCCACCTTCGCGCACGATGACGTGGCAGGTCGTGCAGGCACACGACAGCTCGCAGGCGTGTTCGATCTCGATGCCACGCTCGAGCATCGCCCGACACAACACGGTGCCCGGTTCGACCTCGAAGCTGGTGCCCTGCGGACACAAAGCCTCGTGCGGAAGGATCCTGATCGTCGGCATCACGTGGTGCGCATCAGCGCGGCAATTCGTCGACACGACGACCGGTCAACGCATCGGCGATCGACCGGTCCATCCGTCGGGCCGCGAACGACTCGGTCGCCCGCGCGAGCTCGGCGACGGCATTGCGGATCGGCATCGGGTCGGTCGCGGCACGCGCCTGCACGAGCTTGTCGATCTGGCCATCGATCGTCGACCGTTCGGTTGCCGACAGCAGCGCACCGTCGACGGCCAGCGCGACGCGGGTCGCCTCGAGCAGGCGGTCCGCCTCCACCTGCTGCTCACGCAACACGCGCGCCCGCCGATCGTCCTCGGCATGTGCGAAGCCGGTCTGCAACATGCCGGCGATCTCCTCGTCGGACAGGCCGTAGGACGGCTTGACCACCACCGAGGCATTGACGCCGCTGGTCTGCTCGAGCGCGGACACCGACAGCAGCCCGTCGGCGTCGACCTGGAACGTGACCCGGATCCGCGCGGCACCGGCGGCCATCGGCGGCAGGCCGCGCAGCTCGAAGCGAGCAAGGGATCGGCAGTCGTCGACCAGTTCACGCTCACCCTGCACGACGTGGATCGCCATCGCGCGCTGGCCGTCCTTGAAGGTCGTGAAATCCTGCGAACGCGCGACCGGAATCGTCGAGTTGCGCGGGATGATCCGCTCGACCAGTCCACCCATCGTCTCCAGGCCGAGTGACAACGGGATCACGTCCAGCAGCAACCAGTCGTCGCCGGCCGCGCGGTTGCCCGCGAGCAGGTTCGCCTGGATCGCCGCACCCATCGCGACCACACGATCCGGATCGAGATCGATCAGCGGCTCGCGGCCGAACAGGCGACCGACTGCGCGCCGGACCTGCGGCATCCGCGTCGCACCACCGACCAGCACGACGCCCTTGACGTCCTGCGGCGCGAGCCTGGCGTCGCGCAACACCCGGCGTGTGGTCGTGATCGTGCGCTCGAGCAGGTCGGCGGTCATCGCCTCGAAGCGATCGACGGTCAGCGGCAGGCGCACACGATTCGCATCCGACAACTGCACCCGGTAGGTGTCGCGTTCGGCGCTCGACAGCGCCTCCTTCGTTCGCCGGGCCTCGATCAGCATCGCGCGCAGGTCGCCGGGCGGCAGTTGCGCGCGCGTGAAGGCCTCGTCCATCGCCTCGGGTGAACGGTCCGGCGCGCCCGCGATACCGGTCTCGGCCAATGCCCACTCGACGATGCGGCGATCGAAGTCGTCACCGCCGAGCGACGAATCGCCGCCGGTGGCGATCACCTGGAACACGCCTTTGCTCAGTTCGAGCACCGAGATGTCGAAGGTGCCGCCGCCGAGGTCGTAGATCGCATAGACCCCTTCGACGCCGTTGTCCAGACCGTAGGCGACCGCGGCTGCCGTCGGTTCGTTCAGCAGCCTCAGGACGTGCAACCCGGCGAGCTGCGCGGCATCCTTGGTCGCCTGCCTCTGCGCGTCGTCGAAATAGGCCGGGACGGTGATCACCGCGCCGGCCAGCGGCCCGCCGAGTGCCTGCTCGGCGCGTTCGCGCAGCACCTGCAGGATCTTCGAGGAGACCTCGACCGGCGAGACCTCGCCGCAGGCCGTGTGCAACCGGACCATGCCGGGCGCGTCGACGAAACGGTACGGCGTACGCTGGCGCCGTGCGTCGGCCAGGCCGCGGCCCATGAACCGCTTGACCGATACGATCGTGTTGACCGGATCGGCGGCCGCCTGCGCCGCCGCCTCGGCACCGACACTCACCGAGCCGCCGGCGGCGTAACGGACCACGGAAGGCAACAGCGCCCGCCCGCCCTCGTCGCCGATCACCTCGACCGCGCCGGACCGCACGGTGGCCACCAGCGAGTTCGTCGTGCCCAGGTCGATGCCGACGGCGAGCCGGCGCTGATGAGGGTCGGGCGACGCGCCGGGTTCGGATATCTGCAACAGCGCCATCGCGAACGCTCAGTGACCGTCGACGACGTCGGCGACGGCCTCGATCTCCCGCTCCAGGCGGTCGATGAAATGCAGCCGCCGCACGACACCGGCCGCGCCCTCGAAGTCGCCTCGCTCGTCGCAGGCCGCACCCAATTCGGCGATCAGCTGCTCGCGTGATTCACTGATCGAGCGTTCGAGCGCGGCCAGGCCGTGTGGATCACGGGCTTCCCGCACCTCGTCCAGATGTTCGCGCCACTGCATCTGCTGGATCAGGAAATCGGCCGGCATGCCGGTGTTGGTCTCGATCTTCAGGTCGATGCCGTTCAGCTCGCACAGGTAGCCGCCGCGAGCAATCGGATCCTTCAGCGTCCGGTAGGCTTCGTTGGCCTGGGTGGCCAGTTGCATCGCAATGCGCCGTTCGGTGTCACCCGACGAGGCGTGGCGGTCCGGGTGGACCGTCGACTGCACCTGACGGTAGGCGGCATCGAGACGCGCGCGGTCGAGCCCGAAGCGGGCTTCGAGGCCGAACAGTTCGAAGTGGTTCCTGGTCAGTGGCTGCATCGATGGGCGAAGCCCGCGCGCTTCACCCCGGCGATCGACGCCGTCGGAGAACCAGGACGCGGGCGAACGGTCAGACGTTGAAGGATTCGCCGCAGCCGCACTCGCTCTTGACGTTCGGATTGTTGAATCGAAACCCTTCGTTCAACCCCTCACGCACGAAGTCGAGTTCGGTGCCGTCGATGTACACCAGGCTCTTCGGATCGACGAAGACCCGGATGCCGTGGCTCTCGAACTGCATGTCGCTGGCGTCGGCCGCATCCGCGAATTCGAGCTTGTAGGCCATGCCCGAACAGCCGGTGGTCCTGACGCCGACGCGCAGCCCCACGCCCTTGCCGCGCTTGCCCAGGTAGTTCGCGACGTGTTTCGCCGCACTTTCGGTCAATGTGACTGCCATAGGAATGTTCCGAACGCCCCCGCGTGCGAATTCACCGTTGCTCTCGGTCCGTCGCTTGGACCTCGTCGTCGTGCGGATCGGCCTCAGGCCGCGCGCTTGGCCTCGTCGGCCTGCGCCTCGCCGTGTTTGAGCCGATAGTCGCCGATCGCGGCCTTGATCGCGTCCTCGGCCAGGATCGAACAGTGGATCTTGACCGGCGGCAGCGCCAGTTCCTCGGCGATCTGCGTGTTCTTCAGGTCCATCGCCTGGTCGAGCGTCTTGCCCTTGACCCATTCAGTCACCAGCGACGAGGACGCGATCGCCGAGCCGCAGCCGTAGGTCTTGAAGCGGGCATCCTCGATCACGCCTTCGCTGTTGACCTTGATCTGCAGCTTCATCACGTCACCGCAGGCCGGCGCGCCGACCATGCCGGTGCCCACGTGCGGATCGGCCTTGTCGAACGATCCGACGTTACGAGGATTCTCGTAGTGATCGATGACTTTCTCACTGTATGCCATGTAGTCGGTTCCCCCTTGTATCCGTCAATGTGATGCCCACTGGACCTGGTCGAGGTCGATGCCCTCCTGGACCATCTCCCACAAGGGCGACAGTTCGCGCAACTTCCCGACCTTGCCTTTGACCAGATCGATCGTGTAGTCGACCTCGGCCTCGGTCGTGAAGCGTCCGATCGAAAAGCGGATCGAACTGTGCGCGAGTTCGTCGCTGCGACCCAGGGCCCGCAACACGTACGACGGCTCCAGGCTCGCCGACGTGCAGGCCGACCCGCTCGAGACGGCGACGTTCTTGATCGCCATCAGCAGTGACTCGCCCTCGACATAGTTGAAACTGACGTTCAGGTTGTGAGGTACGCGCTGCTGCAGATCGCCATTCAGGAACACCTCTTCCATCTCCGACAGGCCACGCCACAACCGGTCACGGAGCATCCGGATGCGTTCGTTCTCGACACCCATCTCCTCGCGCGCCAGCCGGAAGGCCTCACCCATGCCGACGAGTTGGTGGGTCGGCAACGTGCCGGAGCGAAAACCGCGTTCGTGGCCGCCGCCGTGCATCTGGGCCTCGATCCGCACCCGGGGCTTGCGTCGGATGAACAGCGCACCGACCCCTTTCGGACCATAGGTCTTGTGCGCCGAGAACGACATCAGATCGACCTTGAGTGTCCGCAGATCGATCGGCATCTTGCCGGTCGCCTGCGCGGCGTCGACGTGGAAGATGATTCCGCGCTCGCGGCAGATCTCCCCGATCGCCGCGATGTCCTGTATCACACCGATCTCGTTGTTGACGGCCATCACCGAGACCACGGACGTGTCCGGCCGCAATGCCGCCTTGAAAACTTCCAGATCCAGCAACCCGTCCGGACGCACGTCCAGGTAGGTGACCTCGAAGCCCTGCCGCTCGAGTTCGCGGGTGGTGTCGAGTGTCGCCTTGTGTTCGGTCTTGACGGTGATCAGGTGCCGACCGCGCTCTTTGTAGAAATTGGCCGCCCCCTTGAGCGCCAGGTTGATCGATTCAGTGGCCCCGGAGGTCCACACGATCTCCTTGGCGTCGCAGCCGACCAGCGCGGCGACCTGTTCACGTGCCTCCTCGACCGCCGCCTCGGCCGTCCAGCCGAAGGCGTGGCTGCGCGAGGCCGGATTGCCGAAGGCCTCGCGCAGGAACGGCACCATCTTGTCGACCACCCTCGGATCAACCGGCGTGGTTGCCGAGTAATCCAGGTAGATCGGGAAAGACAGGGCCGATTCGGTCGTCATGGGTCGCATCACAGGGAACGGTTCAGTTCGTGTTGGTGGTCGCGGGGTTGGGTGCCGTGGCGCGGGTGCCGTCCATCCGGATCGGTTGCAGCGTCGAGGTCGGAAACTCGAGCGCGGCCCGGTGTTCGCGCAGAACCGAGATCTGGCGTGGAGCGGTCTGCGCCTGCTTGCTGCGCTGCTCTTCGACCAGATCGGACAACGACACCGAATCCAGATATTCGATCATCCGCTTGTTCAGGTTCGACCACAGTTCGTGGGTCATGCACGGGCCGTCGTCCTGGCAGTCCTGCTTGCCATTGCACTGGGTGGCGTCCAGTGGCTCGTCCACGGCGAAGATGATATCGGCCACGGTGACCTCTTTCATCGCCCGCGCGAGGGTGTAACCACCGCCCGGCCCCCGGGTGCTCTCGACCAGCTCATGACGGCGAAGTTTGCCGAACAGCTGTTCGAGGTAGGACAGCGAGATCTTCTGCCGCTGGCTGATTCCGGCCAGGGTGACCGGCCCATGGTGCTGTCGCAGGGCCAGATCGATCATCGCGGTGACTGCGAAACGTCCTTTGGTCGTCAGTCGCATGTGTGCCAATTCCTAGTAGGTTGATCAAGAATACCAATTCCCGACCAAACAAGTCGAGTATCAGTATCGCGTTCAGGGTCACGTCTTGCAGTCGCCGGCGACGAGTACCGCACCGATCCGGATCAACCGCACTACCCGCCAGACAATAAGCCGTTTCCATGCCCATCCGACGGGTCAGTCACCCCTGGTCGCGCAAAAGGGTATTTGTCTGACAAAACCCAAGGGTTTTTGTCCTACAGATGACCCGAGGCCCGTCTTACGCCGGGTAGATGGGGGCTAACCGGCCAATTTCAGCGGGAGTTCGCGCAATCGGGTTCCGGTCGCGGCAAACACCGCGTTGGCGACCGCGGGTGCGACGCCCGGCGTGCCGACCTCGCCGATGCCACCGAGTTCGCCCTCGCTGGGCACGATCTCGACCTGGATCGACGGGGCCTCGGCCAGTCCGATCAACGGATAATCGTGGAAGTTCGACTGCCGAACGCGACCGGCCTCGATGTCGATGCGACCGTGCAAAGCCGCGGTCAGCCCGAACAGGATCGCCCCGGAGACCTGGGCACGAACGATCGCCGGATCGATCGCAAAACCGCAGTCGACCGCGGCGGTGACCCGGGTGACCCGGATCCGCCCCTTCGCGGACACTTCGACCTCCGCGATCTGGGCCACGATCGACCGGAACGAGACCGCCAGCGCCAGGCCACGGCCGGTCCGAACGCCGCCGCGCGGAGCGAGTGCGACGCCCCAGTTCGCCGCGCCGGCCACCGCGTCGAGCACGGCCAGGCAACGACGGGCCAGCGGGGATTCGCGCCGGTCGGCCAGCAGCCGGCGCCGAAACCGGTACGGGTCCTGTTTCGCCCGCGCCGCACATTCGTCGATGAACGACTCGACGAAGAACGCGTTGTAGCTGTGCCCGACGCTGCGCCAGTAGCCGACAGGCACGCCGGCATCGACCCGCGCATGGACGATGCGGCGGGCGCCGAACTCGTATGGCAGGTCGATCGCGCCTTCGGCACAGGTCCGGTCCGGCAGGTCGGTGACCGCGCCCGGATGCAGCCGCCCGAGGTATTGCCGGCTCACCGACGGTCCGGCCATCGAATGGCGCCAGGCCCGGATCCGCCCCTCGGCGTCGACCGAGGCCGCCATCCGTGCCAGCACCGCCGGCCGGAAGACGTCGCAACGGATGTCCTCCTCGCGCGACCAGATCGTCTGCACCGCCCGGCCGGCCGGCGCCTTGCGGGCGATCCGCACCGCCTCGCGCACGGTGTCGACCTCGAGGCGGCGGCCGAAGCCGCCGCCCAGCATCGGCGTGTGGACCTGGACACGATCGACATCGATCCCGGCCGCCTTCGCGGCCGCCCAACGCACGATCGTCGGCAACTGGTTGCCGACCCAGACCTCGCAACCCCCGGATGACAACCGCACCGTGCAGTTCATCGGCTCCATCGTCGCGTGAGCCAGGAACGGCACCCGATACTCGGCCGCGAGCCGTGCATCGTCCCTGGCCAGCAGCCGATCGGCATCACCGTCGGACTCGAACTCGTACCCGTCGCCACGATCGATCGCCTGTGCAAACGCGCGAAAGACCGCCTCGGTCGAGATCGACGCACCCGCGCGTTCGTCCCATTCGGCGCGGACCTGCGCCAGCGCCATCTTCGCCTGCCAATGCGACTCGGCGATCACCGCGACGAACGCCTCGTCGGTCACCAGCGCGACGACGCCCGGCAGCGGGGGCGCGAGTTCGGCCTTCACCAGCGTCGCACCGATCGAAGGGCCATGCTGGATCGCCGCATGCAACATGTCGTCGAGCCGCAGGTCGATCGCGAACTGCGCACGGCCATCGACCTTCGAAGGCACGTCGGGGCGCGGCTGCGGCTTGCCCAGCAGCCGGAAGTCCTTCGACGATTTCATCGGCGCTTCGGGCGGCTCGATCGCCGCGGCCGCGTCGACCAGCTCGCCGAAGCCGACAACCCGGCCGCTGTCCACATGACGGATGCGACCGGCATCGACCGACAACGCCGACGCCGGCACGCCGAGCCGCGACGCGGCCGCGGCGACCAGCATCGCGCGCGCGCTCGCCCCCGCCTGACGCGCCGGCACGAACACGTTGCGCATCGACGTCGAACCGCCGGTGATCTGGATGCCGGCGGCCCGCAGCAGATGGTCCGCGGTCCACCGGGTCGTGCGGGCGATCGGACCGCGACCATCGACAGGCAGCGGCAGTCCGTCGATCACCACCACCGGATTCGCATAGACCGCTGCAAGCGGCGCGGGCCGCGCGCGCACGTTCGCCGGATCACAATCGAGTTCCTCGGCGACGATCATCGGGATCGTGCCGAACACCCCCTGGCCCATCTCCTGGTGAGGCACGGCCACGTGCACGATGCCTTGTCGATCGATCGTCAGCCAGGCGCCGAACGCCCGTTCGCCGTCGGACTCCGGCAGCCGGTAGGCCCGCACCTGCCCGAGCCGGCGCTCGACCCAGCCGACACCGACCGCGAGCCCGCCGCCGATCACTGCGGCGCCGATCAGCACCAGCCGCCTGGACCGCTTCACGAGGTCGCGAGCGCGCGCGCCGCGCTGCGGATCGCCGCGCGCATCGCCGGATAGGTGCCGCAACGGCACAGGTTGCCGATCGCCGCATCGATGTCGGCGTCGGTCGGGCGCCGGCGCGCGGCCAGCAGCGCCGCAGCGGCCATCAGGAAACCCGATTGGCAATATCCGCACTGAGGCACCTGGTGTTCGATCCAGGCGCGCTGCAGCGCATGCGGCCCGCCGTTGCCGTCGCCGAGCCCCTCGATGGTGGTGATCACCTTGCCGTCGAGACTGCCGACCGGCAACGTGCACGATCGCATCGCCTGCGCACCGACCATCACCGTGCAGGCCCCGCAGACCGCGATGCCGCAGCCGAACTTGGTGCCGGTCAGGCGCAGCTCGTCGCGCAGCACCCACAGCAACGGTGTCGACGGATCGGCGCGGATCTCGCGCTCGTCCCCGTTCACCCGCAAGCTCACCATCGTCGCATTCGCCTCACCGATCGCGGCCGCCCGCCCCGCCCGAAAACGAAGAGGGACGATCACTCGTCCCTCCATGATGCAACATCGGCGGGCGGCGCGCCCGCCGCGCCATCTCAGGCGGCGGCGACCTGCGTCGCACGCCGCTTGGCGACCTCGAGCAGCCCGTTGCACGAGTCCTCGATGTAGTCGAGCACCTGCTCGAAACCCTGGATCGTGCCGTAGTACGGATCCGGGATCGTCGCCGACTCGTGTTCGGTCGCGAAGCGCATCAGCAGCTGGATCTTGTGGTGATACTGCTTGTGCGCCATCTGCTGCAATGCCGACAGGTTGTCCCAGTCCATCGCCAGGATCATGTCGAACTCGTCGAAGTCCTTGTCGCTGATTCGACGGGCCCGTTTGTCCAACAGGCTGTAGCCGCGTTTGCCGAGCGCCTGCTGGGCACGTTTGTCCGGCCCTTCGCCGGCATGGAACGCATGGGTGCCCGCGGACTCGATCGTCACGACGTCCTCGAGCCCGGCCTGGCGGATCAACTGCTTGAACACGCCCTCGGCCATCGGCGAACGGCAGATGTTGCCCATGCAGACGAACAAAACCCGGGTGGTCATTGCCAGCGAAATCGGTTCTCTTTTTGCCATGTCGTATCGCCCAAGTAGATGCCTAAGATTCCAATGATTCGGTTACGTTCTGCAACGCCCGGTCCGCCGTTCGCGCCGACAGCACGATTCACGCGGCCTTGCCGCCGGCGAACGGAACGACGTTCGCCTGGCCATTCGCCCCGAAGACCTGTTCCTTGAGCTTGGAGAGCTGGTCGCGCACCTGCGCGGCCTTCTCGAACTCCAGGTTCTTCGCGTAGCCCAGCATTTCCTTCTCGAGGCGCTTGATCTCGCGCGCCACGGTCTTCTCGCTCATCGTCTCGAAGCGTGCGTGCGCCTCGGCCGCCTTCAGTTCGGTGCGGGCCTGCTGCGGGTCGTAGACCCCGTCGATCAGTTCCCTGATCTGCTTGGTCACGCCGCGCGGCACGATCCCGTGCTCCGCGTTGAACGTCACCTGCTTGGCCCGGCGACGGTTGGTCTCGTCGATCGCCCGCCGCATCGAATCGGTGACCACATCCGCGTACAGGATCGCCGCGCCGCGCAGGTGACGCGCCGCGCGACCGATCGTCTGGATCAGGCTGCGGTCCGAACGCAGGAAACCTTCCTTGTCCGCATCGAGGATCGCGACCAGCGACACCTCGGGCAGGTCCAGCCCCTCGCGCAGCAGGTTGATCCCGACCAGCACGTCGAACACACCCAGGCGCAGGTCGCGGATGATCTCGACCCGCTCGACAGTGTCGATGTCCGAATGCAGATAACGGACCTTGACCCCGTGCTCCGACAGGTAGTCGGTCAGGTCCTCGGCCATGCGCTTGGTCAGTGTGGTCACCAGGACCCGGTCACCGGCAAGCACCCGCAGGTTGATCTCCGACAGCAGGTCGTCGACCTGCGTGGCCGCCGGACGGATCGTCACCTCCGGATCGACCAGGCCGGTCGGCCGCACGACCTGCTCGACCACCTGGCCCGACAGCCGACGCTCGTAGTCGCCCGGGGTCGCCGACACGAAGACCGCCTGCCGGACCTTGGTCTCGAACTCCTCGAACTTCAGCGGCCGGTTGTCCATCGCCGACGGCAGCCGGAAGCCGAACTCGACCAGCGTCTCCTTGCGCGAGCGATCGCCGCGATACATGCCGCCCAGCTGACCGATCGTCACGTGGCTCTCGTCGATGATCATCAGCGCATCGGACGGCAGGTAGTCGACCAGCGTCGGCGGCGGCTCGCCCGGCTGTGCGCCCGACAGATGCCGCGTGTAGTTCTCGATGCCCTTGCAGAATCCCAGCTCCTGCAACATCTCGAGATCGAATCGCGTGCGCTGCTCCAGCCGCTGCGCCTCGACCAGCTTGCCGTTGTCGTAGAAGTGCTGCAGTCGTTCGGAGAGCTCCTGCTTGATCCCTTCGAGCGCGCGCATCACCGTCGCCCGTGGCGTGACGTAGTGCGACGACGCATAGACGACGAAGCGCGGGATCTTCTGGCGCACGCGCCCTGTCAGCGGATCGAAAAGCTGCAGGCTTTCGATCTCGTCGTCGAACAGCTCGACCCGCACCGCGAGTTCCGCATGTTCTGCCGGGAAGATGTCGATCGTGTCGCCGCGCACACGGAAGGTGCCGCGCGAGAAGTCGGTGTCGTTGCGCTGGTACTGCATCGCGACCAGCCGCTGCAGCAGCTCGCGCTGCGAGATCTTGTCGCGAACCCGAAGCACCTGCCGCATCTCGAAATAGTCGGCCGGGTTGCCGATGCCGTAGATGCACGACACCGTCGCGACGATCACGGTGTCACGACGCTCCAGCAGCGACTTGGTCGCCGACAGCCGCATCTGCTCGATGTGCTCGTTGATCGACGAGTCCTTCTCGATGTACAGGTCCCGCTGCGGGACGTACGCCTCCGGCTGGTAGTAGTCGTAGTAGGAGACGAAGTACTCGACCGCGTTGTTCGGGAAGAACTCGCGCATCTCGGCGTAGAGCTGCGCGGCCAGCGTCTTGTTGGGCGCGAGCACCAACGCGGGGCGTCCGCATTGCGCAATCACGTTGGCCATGGTGAACGTCTTGCCCGACCCGGTGACCCCGAGCAGCGTCTGGAACGCGAGGCCGTCACCGATGCCCTCGATCAGCCGATCGATCGCCTCGGGTTGGTCCCCGGCCGCGTCATACGGGCGATAGAGCTGGAACGGGCTGCCCGGGAAACTGACGAAGCGTGAACTGTCTAGCGCCAGATCGGCCATGGGATGAGGGGTTAGCGCGTGCTAAGATTTCTCGATTAGTGACTCGTCGACGGTGGTCCGTCCGGGTCATCATTCCCTGGACAAATCCACAGTCCAACCCGCCGTTCAGGCGCGTCGAAACAAACGTCGATTATCGCCCGCGGACCCCGAAAAAGCTAGCCCAGTGCACAAAATTTGTGCAATGTATTTAGTAACTTTTTGTTCCCCCCCATATAGATCAAGCACTTGCCGAGCGAAATGATGGCTTCATTGTTTTCCGCTGTGCAACTAGCCCCACGCGACCCCATCCTGGGCTTGACGGAGGCATTCAATGCCGATCCGCGTCCGACGAAGGTCAACCTGGGCGTCGGCGTCTATTACGACGACAACGGCAAGCTGCCGTTGCTGGCCGCGGTCAGCGAGGCCGAGAAGACCCGGATCGCGGCCGCGCCGGCCCGGGGTTATCTGCCGATCGACGGCATCGCCGGCTACAACACGGCGGTCCAGAAACTGCTGTTCGGCGCGGACTCGCCGCTGCTCGCGGGCAGTCGGGTCGCCACCTTCGAGTGCCTGGGCGGCACCGGCGGACTGCGGGTCGGCGCGGATTTCCTGCGCCGGCTGCAGCCTGATGCGGGGGTCCTGATCAGCGATCCGAGCTGGGAGAACCACCGGGCGCTGTTCGAGGCGGC
The DNA here is from genome assembly GCA_902826305.1 of uncultured Burkholderiales bacterium. Taxonomy (GTDB): domain Bacteria; phylum Pseudomonadota; class Gammaproteobacteria; order Burkholderiales; family Burkholderiaceae_E; genus CADEEH01. The sequence goes on along the minus strand of CADEEH010000082.1, from coordinate 2,163 downwards.
CGGCTTCGCCGTCACCCCCTACCCGTACTACGACCCGCAGACCCATGGCATCCGTTTCGATGCGATGTGTTCGGCGCTGGAGTCGGCGCCCGCGCGCTCGATCGTGGTGCTGCACGCCTGCTGTCACAACCCGACCGGCGTCGACCTGGACGCGGCCCAGTGGGACCGGCTGATCTCGATCGCGAAGGGCCGCGACCTGATCGTGTTCCTGGACATGGCCTATCAGGGCTTCGGCGACGGCATCGAGGCCGATGCGATGGCACTGCGCAAACTGGCTGCCTCCGGCCTGAGCTTCCTGGTCGCCAGCTCGTTCTCCAAGTCCTTCTCGCTGTACGGCGAACGGGTCGGCGCACTGTCGGTGGTCACCCAGGGCACCGACGAGACCCAGCGCGTGGTGAGCCAGGTCAAGCGCGTGATCCGTGCCAATTATTCGAACCCGCCGACCCACGGCGCGGCGATCGTCAGCGCGGTGCTGACCACGCCGGCGCTGCGCGAGCGCTGGGAGTCGGAACTGTCCGGCATGCGGGACCGCATACGGCAGATGCGTGGCCTGCTGGTCGAAAAGCTCAAGACCCGGGGTGTCGACCGCGACATGTCGTTCGTCACCCGCCAGCGCGGCATGTTCTCCTATTCGGGATTGAGCGCGGCACAGGTCGACCGGCTGCGCGACGAATACGGCATCTATGCCGTCAGCACCGGGCGGATCTGCCTTGCCGCGCTGAACACGAAGAACATCGACTACGTCGCCGACGCGATCGCCGCGGTACTGAAGGCGGGATAAGGCGCGTCGAACCAGTTGTCACCCGTTTGCAGGGTGACATCGCCGACGCCTCGACGGTAGGATCGGCGGACCGATATTGCGGGCGCCGATCGCGCCACCGTACGGACGAGGCCACACGGCCAGGGGAACCATGGAATCGAAAACGTCGAAGCGCCCGGCAACCCGACGGGGATTGGATGACCAGCAGCGCCGCCTGCTGCGCACACTCGCGCGTCACGCCGAGGTGCGCGGCTCGCGCAACCTCGCGAGGCTCGCGACCGGCCGGGCACTCGACCAATGCGACCGTGAACTGCGTCATCAGCTCGGTACCGCAATCGAGGAACTTCGCGCGCGTCGACTGATCGAAGCCATCGGGCAGATCCAGCCCGGCCAGCGCCGCATCCAACGCACCTACCGGATCACCCGGCACGGTCGCAAGGCGCTGGCGCCGGCCCCGCGGCCCCTGGCCGTCCCCGCCGCGGTTTCCGCCTCGATCGTGCTCGCCAATTGCGCGATGTTCGATCCGATACCCGGGGAACCGGCTCCGGTGGTGATCATGGATCCGGTGATGTCGGCGGATGCGCAGCGGATCATCGACCAGTTGCGCAACCTGCCACCGAGCCAGCCGGCCGCGCCGGCACCCGGCGCGACGACGCCGCCCGCCGGTCAGGCCTCGGCACCCAAGCCCGCGCCCGAACCACCGAAGCCCGCGGCCTCGCAGCCGACGACACCCGGCGCGACGGCGGTGCTTGGTGCGAAGGAAGAATCGCGCAGCATGTCGAAGGCGCCCGAGCGGACGCAGATGGTGGCCGCCACCACCTATTTCCGCGGTGCCAGCGCCCAGGTGCGAGGTGTCGACCGGCCGTTCCTGCGCTCGATCAGCCAGTACATCGGCCCCAACAGCACGATCACCGTCACCGGCTCCACCGACGCCTCCGGCTCGGCGAAGGCCAACAAGGCCCTCGCATTGGCCCGCGCCGCCGCGGTCCGCGACGAACTGCGCAAGGCCGGCATCAAGGTGCCGATCACCGTCGTCGCCGACCCGTTCGTCGTCTCGCTGCCCGACGGCTACTCGGCGGGCAAGGAGTTCTGGGATCCGAGCGCCCGTCGTGCCGACATCGTCGTCGAGATGCCGAAGCTCTCGAGGCAGGACCGAAACAACGAGAACAAGGTGATCGCGCTGCACGGGCCGAGCCGCGAGCTGATCTGGAGCTCGGATCGCTGATCCTGCCGCGGGGTGGTCGCGAGCCCCGCGTTTCGCCGGCGCCACGGAACACGCCGAACGCCCTCGCCTACGAGCGCCCGCGATTTGCGGAGCGGCGGCCTCGACGTTATAGTTTCGGGTTCATTCCTCGATAGCTCAGTTGGTAGAGCGCCGGACTGTTAATCCGTAGGTCCCTGGT
>CADEEH010000081.1 GCA_902826305.1 uncultured Burkholderiales bacterium | reverse complement strand
TCGCGCACCGGGTCGTACGGCAGCTTGTCGTACAGCGACGCGTTGATGCCGTGAGTGCCGACCGTGCAGACCAGCAGCGTGTAGCCGTCGGCCGCCGCCTTTGCGACCTGCTCGCTGCCGATGTTGCCGCCGGCGCCGGGCCGGTTCTCGACGATGAACTGCTGGTTCAGCGTCCGGGTCAGCTCCTGCGCGGCCGCGCGCCCGATGATGTCGGTGGTGCCGCCGGCCGGAAACGGCACGATCATCCGGACCGGCTTGGTCGGATAGGCCGCCTGCGCGACCGCCCTCGACAAGGGCAGGCCGGCGGCCGACGTGATGGCGATCAGGCGCAGCAGGTGACGGCGGGATGGCATCGATCGGTCTCCGGATCTCGGGTGGCCACTCGGGAAGTTGCGGCTCTCGGGCGCCGCCATTGTGCACCCGTGACCCGCATCGGTCCGAAAACCATCCGCGGTGCCGGGGACGAAAAAAAAGCGCCGGGTGAACCCGGCGCTTCCGTGACATCGACTGCTGGCGCGAGGCCAGCGTCTCGTCAGAACGCGTGCCGAACGCCGAGGGCGAAGGCCTTCGGATCCTTGCCGGCCGCCGACGGGGCCAGCACGGTGCTCGAGCTGATCAGCGAGAACGTGCCGGCGTCGTTGTTGCGCACGGTACCCGCGTTGGCGTACAGCGTCGTGCGACGGCTCAACGCGTGTTCGTACGAGATGCCCAGCGTCAGGCCTTTCGGATCACCCGCGACGTCGATCTTCGACTGGGCGCCCTGGACCTTCAGCGTGCCGGATGCGCCGAGCTTGATCGCGCCACCGAGCCAGACCGACTTGGTGTCGGCAGCCGCGCCGACCGGATCCAGATCGAAGTAACCGATGAACAGCTTGAACGCACCGAAGTCATACGAGCCACCGACGGTCAGCGCCTTGTTCTTCTCGCCGGCAACCGGATCGCTTTCCCAGTTGTGGTAGCCCAGGCCGATACCAATCGGGCCGCCGGCGTAGTTCGCGCCGAAGCCGATCGAACGTCCTGCCTTCTTCTGCGCTTCGGTGAAACCCTCGCCGTTGTTCGGCGTGGCGACGCTGTCGTTGTCCGAGCTGTACATCAGGCGCGCAGTGAAGCCACCGAGGCTGGGCGTCAGGTACTCGATCGAGTTGTCCCAACGGACCTGGCCACCCGGCAGGCCGCCGGGGCCGGGGGCGACGATACCCGCGGTGTTGCCGTACATGCCCAGACCGAACGTGTCATAGTTGGCCAGCACCCAGAAGCCCGGGGTGTACTGACGGCCAAGAGTCACACGACCGAACCCGCCTTCGAGACCGACGAACGCCTGACGACCGAACAGGCGACCGCCCTGGGCCTGGGTGCCCGTGTCGTTCTGGTAGCCGCCTTCGAGCGTGAAGATGCCCTTCAGACCGCCGCCCAGATCCTCGGTGCCGCGCAGGCCCCAACGATTGCCGGCGGAAACGCCGCTCTGGATGTTGAACGCGCTGCGATCGCCGTTGTTCTCGACCACGGCGGCCGCATCGATGATGCCGTACAGCGTGACGTTCGTCTGCGCCTGCGCAAACGTCGGCAGAGCTGCGGCGACAGCCACTGCAAGAAGCGATTTCTTCATTGATGAATCTCCTAGGTTTCTGGAATCAATCGGCGACCTCCACGCCGCCGCAACTCCCCGAAGTAAGCTGACTGAAAGCCGCCCCGGATAGAAGTCGAGGTAATTTTCGCCAAAATCATGGGTAGGGCAAAGACAAGGCGCGGATTCGCGTTGCTTTTTTCGTTTCATGTCGCGCTGGAGCAACAAGGCTCGCAGCTGTCAAGTCACAAGCGATCGTCGGTCGAATGAAACGGAAAAGCGGTCGACAATTCCGACAAACGGAGGTTGAACATGGATCGTGTCTTCACCGGGATCGACCGCTGGCTGTCCGTGGCGTCGCGTGCGATGACCGCGGTGTCCTCCGGTGTTGCTGCGCAGCGCGCGACACCGGGCGACGGCACACATGACGACACACTCGACACACGACAACGCCAGTTGTCGGCGGCGTTGATGCGAGTGAACCACGTCGGTGAGGTGTGTGCCCAGGCGCTCTACGAGGGCCAGGCGCTGAGCACGCCGGATCCGGCGCTGCGCGAGTGTTTCCGGCAGGCGGCGATCGAAGAGGGTGACCACCTGGCGTGGACCCGCGAGCGCATCGACGAACTCGGCGGGCGCGTCTCGTTGCTCAATCCGCTCTGGTACGCGGGGGCGCTGACCTTCGGCATGATCGCCGGCCGGCTCGGTGATCGCACCAGCCTCGGGTTCATGGCCGAGACCGAGCGCCAGGTCGAACAGCATCTGGACGGCCATCTGCAGCGGTTGCCCGATACCGACGCACGTTCACGAGCGATCGTGGCCGCGATGAAGGACGACGAGGTTGCCCATGCCAACACCGCGATACGCCATGGCGCCGCGGAACTGCCGACACCAGTCAGGCTGGTGATGCGTGCGGCGGCGCGGGTGATGACATCGACCGCCCACTACATCTGACACTCCATCCCGGCTGCACGGTTCGTCATGCGGCCGCGGATCACGCCCCGCCGCGATCCGGACCGGTCAGACCGTCGGGTCCGCGGCGTCCTCGAGCACTTCCCAGCTGAGTGCCAGTTCGGCCGTGTGTGCAAGCATCGCCGAGGCGGAGCAGTACTTGTCGTGTGACAACTTGATCGCGCGCTCGACCAGATTCGGCTTCAAACCGCGGCCGCTGACCTTGAAATGGAAGGTGATCCGGGTGAAGACCTTCGGGTCCGCCGGTGCGCGTTCGGCCTTCAGCTCGACCTCGCATCCGGCGACCGCCTGCCCGCTCTTGCGCAGGATCACGACGACGTCGTAGGCGGTGCAGCCGCCGGTGCCGAGCAGCACCATCTCCATCGGCCGGGGGGCCAGGTTGCGGCCGCCCCCGTCCGCCGCCCCATCCATCGCGACCACATGACCGCTGCCGGTCTCGGCCAGGAAGGTCATGCCCGAAGGCCCGGTCCAGCGCACCGTGCATAACATTTTCGACTTCTCCCGATCGGCCTCCACCGACTCGTGTGCGCTGCGCAACAGCGGCGCGACGACGACACGGTCCTAGAGGCTTTGCTCTAATTCTCGCGCATGCCGGTCCGATGTGCGGTTGCTGCGACAAATTGGTTATCGATCATGGACTTGCGAAACGCGGGCCGGTCCCCCAGTTGATTCCGATCACGACCAACGGATGCCGGCCGATCGCCTGGGCCGGCCCTTACCTTGCATCGCAGCAAAAACTTTCCTATGATCATTCGTGAGGGTCGTCGATGACGATCCGCCGATGTCTCCTCCACCTCCTCCTTTGGTGGATTAAGCCCGAGCGATCGCTCGGGCTTTTTTTTTGCCGGTCGCGTCCCCCTCGTCCGGGCCGTCGCGCGCTTTGACGTCACTACCCTGCGACGCTATACTTTAAGGCTTTCCGCCTTCGGCCGGGCCGCATGCTATGAAGACGTTTTCCGCCAAACCTCATGAAGTCGAACGCGACTGGTTCGTGGTCGACGCCACCGACAAGGTGCTCGGTCGCCTCGCGGCGGCGATCGCCTCGCGTCTTCGCGGCAAACACAAGCCCGAGTTCACGCCACATGTCGACACCGGCGATTTCATCGTCGTCGTCAATGCGGCCAGGATCAAGGTGACCGGCGCCAAGACGACCGACAAGTTCTACTACCGCCACAGCGGCTATCCGGGCGGCATCTCACAGACCACGTTCGGCAAGATGCAGTCGCGTCATCCGGGCCGCGCGTTGCAGAAGGCGGTCAAGGGCATGCTGCCCAAGGGTCCGCTGGGTTACGCGATGATCAAGAAGCTGAAGATCTACGCCGAACCTTCGCATCCGCATACGGCACAACAGCCCAAGACGCTCGAGATCTGACGCGGCGCGCCGCGGCGGCACGGTTCACGACCAGGAACGAAACGAGGACACACGTCAGATGATCGGCGATTACTACTACGGAACCGGACGACGCAAGACATCGGTGGCGCGGGTCTTCGTCAAGAAGGGCAGCGGCAAGTTCGTCGTCAATGGCAAGCCGATCGACGACTACTTCTCACGCGAGACCGGCCGCATGGTCGTGCGCCAGCCGCTGGCGATCGCCCAGCTCGCTGCCGCGTTCGACATCAAGGTCAACGTCGCCGGGGGCGGCGAGACCGGCCAGGCCGGCGCGGTCCGCCACGGGCTGACCCGCGCGCTGATCGACTACGACGAAACCCTCAAGCCGGCCTTGTCCAGCGCGGGCCTGGTGACTCGCGACGCACGCGAAGTCGAGCGCAAGAAGGTCGGTTTTCACAAGGCGCGGCGGCGCAAGCAGTTCTCCAAGCGCTGATCGCGCGCGGCGGTGCCGGATCCGGTGCCGCCGACTCCGGCCCGGGGCTGCCGGGCCGCTCGCCACGACGACGTGTACCCCCGCCGAGCGACCGCCCGGCGGGCGGCCGGATCGACGTCCGAACCCCGGTGCTAGGATCGTTTCGCCTCGGCTCGACCCGAGAGGCGGGCCACGCCCGGCCGCCCCGGGCTCACGAATGCGTGTTCGATCCCTACTCCGCCGCCGGCAGGCCGATGCCCCCCGGCTGACGATCCGCCGGCATACGCCCTGGCCCTGGCGAGCCGGTCCGCTGCTGCTCGCGGCCGTGTTCGGCGCCGGCGTTGCATGGCTCGCGGGGGGTGGTCGCGACGCGTCGCAGGCCGTGACCTCGCCGGCGATCACGAACCAGACGAACAGCGCGAATGGCGCCAACACGGCCAGCGGCGCCAACACGGCCAACGACGCGAACTGCGACGGCAGCGCATCGGCGGCTGATGGCACATGCCCGGCGTCGGCGGCTGCGGCCGTCACCCGGGTACCCGAACCCGCCCCCCTGGTCGACGGCTCACATTCGGCGACGGAAAAGGCCGATCGCGCGATGCTCGACCGGCTGCTCGTGCAGATGAAGTCGATCGAGGCCGAGAACGGGCGCCTGAAGACCGACCTGGCCTATCTCGAGCGGCTGCTGCCGGCCCAGGCCGGTGAAGGGCCGGTCGCGATCCGCAGCTTCGAAGTCCGTCCGGACGTGGTGCCCGATCAACTGCGTTATCGGGCGCTGCTGACGCTGGGCGGCCGTGGCAGCCGCGAGTTCGTCGGCAACCTTCAATTCGTCTGGACCGCGGTCATCGACGGGCGCACGACCACTGCCACCTGGCCACGCCAGGGCGAGGAGGGCAGCGGGGCGCTGAAGCTGGCGTTCAGCCGACTGCAGCGGGTCGAGGGCACGTTCCCGGTTGCCACCGGCGCGGTGGTCAAGTCGGTGCAGATCCGGGTGATGGAGCGCGGGACCGTCCGCGCACAGCAATTGGCCGCCTTGTAGGCGGAGAAGGGTGAACATGCTGGGCAGCAGGAAGTCGAACGCCGGCACGATCGACAGCCTGATCGGGGCCGGCACGCAGATCCGCGGCGACGTCGCCTTCAAGGGCGGTCTGCGGATCGACGGTCAGGTCATCGGCCGGGTCGCCGCGGAAGAAGGCGGCACCGGGATGCTGGTCGTGTCCGAACATGCGCGGATCGAAGGTGAGGTGCGGGCGACCCACGTGGTCGTCAACGGGACGGTGATCGGCCCGATCCAGGCCGACGAGCTGCTGGAACTGCAGGCCAAGGCCCGGGTCACCGGCGATATCCGGTACCAGACCCTCGAGATCCATCACGGCGCGGTGATCGACGGGTCGCTGTCGCACCTCGAAGCTGGCCGCGGCAGCCTGCTCAAGCTGGCGGCCAGCAACGAGTGATCCCCGGCGGGGGTTTGTGACACAGCCGGGCACGCGGGGCTAGAATGAAGGCTATCCGGAGGTAACCGATCGATGAATGCCGTCACCGAGATGCCCGCCCCGCTGCTGTTCACCGATGGTGCGGCGGAAAAGGTCCGCCAACTGATCGACGAGGAAGGTAATCCGTCGCTCAAGCTGCGTGTGTTCGTCCAGGGAGGCGGCTGTTCCGGCTTCCAGTACGGATTCACCTTCGATGAAGAGTCGAACGAGGACGACACCGTGATGCAGAAGAACGGCGTCACGCTGCTGATCGATGCGATGAGCTACCAGTACCTGCTCGGCGCTGAAATCGACTACAAGGACGACCTCGACGGTGCGCAGTTCGTGATCAAGAATCCGAACGCCACCACGACCTGCGGCTGCGGGTCGTCGTTCTCCGTCTAGGTTCGTCGCAGAATCAGGGAGCCTCCGGTCCGAGTGGTCCGGGGCTCAGCGGGCCGATGTCTACCGGCGCTTCGGCGCCGGATACAACGCACCCAGGATCCGTGACCCTGCCGCGCCGGTGACCGACGGCAGGTTGCCCGGTTTACCGTCGATCCGGCGTTGTGCCAGCCAGGCGAATGCACTCGCCTCGACTGCCTTGGGATCGATGCCGAGCGCCGACGTGTCGGCCACCGGCACCGGCGCCAGCAGGCGGCCCAGTCGTTTCGTCAGCGCGCGATTGCGCACTCCGCCGCCACACAGATAGACCTCGTCGGCCTTGAACCCGCGGCAGGCGTCGGCGATCGACGACGCGGTCAGCTCCAGCAGCGTCGCCTGGACGTCCGCTGGGGCCTGTCCGGACCCTCCGGCGGACAGCACGCGATCGAGCCAAGCCGCATCGAACAGGTCGCGGCCGGTGCTCTTGGGCGCCTGCAGAGCGAAATAGGGCTCGGAGCGCATCGAAGCCAGCAGCGCCGCGTCGACGTGCCCGCTCGCCGCCCAGCGGCCGCCCCGATCGAAACGCTCGCCACGATGGCGTTCGCACCAGCTGTCCATCAGCACGTTGCCTGGCCCGGTGTCATAACCGAGCACGCGTTTGCCCCCTGGCGCGATCAGGCTGACGTTGGCGATGCCGCCGATGTTGACGACCGCGCGCCGATTCCGGTCGGCGAAGACCGCAGCGTGGAACGCCGGCACCAGCGGCGCACCCTGTCCACCGGCAGCCAGGTCGGCCGAGCGCAGGTCGGCCACGACATCGATGCCGGTCACCTCGGCAAGCCGCGCCGGGTTCAGCAGTTGCAGCGTATAACCGAGGTCGGGGCGGTGCCGCACCGTCTGGCCGTGGGCGCCGATCGCGACCACGCGGGCGGCGGAGATCTTCGCCGAACGAAGCAGCATCGCGACCACGCGGGCATACAGATCCGCCAGTGCGCCGCCGGCGACGGCGGCGCGGTCGAGTTCTCCCGGCTGCGTCCGCTGCAGCAGCAGCAGTTCGTCGCGCAACGGCTGCGGCATGGCGCGCGAGGCCAGCGCGAGTGTGCGCGGACGACCTCGGACCGGGAACGCCATCAGCGCGCCGTCGACGCCATCGACGCTGGTTCCCGACATCAGTCCTATGAACAACCCAGCCATCGGCCGGATCCGCCGGTCCGCTATTCGAAGCGCGCGGTGGCGATCGATTCCGACTGGTTCATCCGCAATTGAACCGCGGACGCGTAGTCAACGAGCCGGACACGTTCGGCGTCGTCCAGCGGCGGGCGATCGGGCAGCGACGCGGTGAGCGGATCGGCCTGTTCGCCGTTGACCTTGAATTCGTAGTGCAGGTGCGGGCCCGTGGCCCACCCGGTACGGCCGACCTCGCCGATGACCTCACCCTGCGCGACCTTCGAGCCGACGGCCAGCTTGTCGGCGAAGTCGTTCAGATGGGCGTACAACGTCGAGATGCCGTTACGATGGCGGATCTCGATCACGCGACCGTAGCCGCGCTGGGTGCCGATAAACTCGATGACCCCGTCGCCGACGCTGCGCACCTTGGTGCCGATCGGGGCGGCGTAGTCGACGCCCTTGTGGGTGCGCCAGTCACGCATGATCGGATGGAATCGCGACTCGGTGAATCCGGACGACACCCGCGTGAACTCGAGCGGGTTGGCGAGGAACGATTTCTTCAGGCTGCGGCCGTTGAAGTCGTAGTACTCGCCGACGTTCGGTCCGCGCTCGTGCCAGATCGCCTGGCGCGGCTTGCCGCGCGACTGCACCTCGACCGCGATGATGCGACCCGGCGTGGCGACATCCAGCGACCCGGCCGGCCGCACGGTCTCGTAGACCAGGCGCACGCGGTCGCCCTTGCGCAGCCCCTTGACGAAGTCGGGATCGTCGAACACGTCGACGATCTGCGCGACCACGCTGTCGGGGATCGCCGCGGCGTCGGCGGCCGCGAACAGGGTCGAGCGGATCTCCAAGGTGCGCACCGCCAGATCACGTTCAATCGGTTCGCTGCCGGTGAAGGCGACGAAACGTCCGTCGGGGCGCCGTTCGATGACCAGTGCCCGACTTGCGCGGCGGTCGGCATCCAGATCGCGGAAGACGAAGCGGTGGATCTGCCCGGCCTCGTCCAGGTCCGCGAGGATCGTGCTGCCCGAATCGACCCGGAGTGCCTGGCGGGCGAGCCGGTCGGTGCGGACGAACTCCTGGAACTGCGTGTCGTTGCCGCCCATCCGGCCCAGCAGGGTCCACAACGTGTCGCCGCGCCGGGCCCGTTCGGTCTGCCGGAACAGCGGCTCGCCGGCGACTTCCTCGGCCGGGGCGACGATCGGGAACCGATCGAGCACGCGCTGTTCGGAGGGCAATGTGTCGAACGACAGCGGTGCCACGCCGAAGGCGGTGACGGCCACGGTGGTACCGATGGCGGCGACCAGCAGCGAACTGCGCTTGAGTGCGAAACGTCCGAGCGTCAGTTGCGGGCTGAGCATGCCACCGGCCTTTCGATCGTTAGCGTTCTTGCCAGCCGTGCGGCTGGGCTAGAATCCGGTTGCGCCGGAGGCGGGAGAACGATCGGGCGAGGCGGCCAGCGCCTGCGCGGAAGATCGTCCCGGTCGGAGTTGGCTTGAAGCTTGTTTCTTGGGTTCCGACGGCCGACGCAGCCGCATTCTAGCGGAAAACTTCTCCACCCCTCTCCAGAAGATGACCCCTGCCCCGAAACATCCGGCCGCGACCGACGCGGCGGCGGCGCCTGCTCCTACAAGTGCGGCTCTGCTCGCCGGTGATCCCGCGCTCGCCGAGGCGCTGACGATCACCCGTCGCGGCTGCGAGGAGCTGCTGATCGAGTCCGAGTGGGTCACCAAGCTCGCGCGCTCGAAGGCGACCGGCAAGCCGCTTCGGATCAAGCTCGGGCTCGACCCGACCGCCCCCGACCTGCACCTCGGGCATACGGTGGTCCTCAACAAGATGCGCCAGCTGCAGGACCTCGGCCACACGGTGATCTTCCTGATCGGGGACTTCACCGCGATGATCGGCGACCCTTCGGGTCGCAACACGACGCGCCCGCCGCTCACCCGCGAGCAGATCGAGGCCAACGCACGCACGTACTTCGAACAGGCGAGCCTGGTGCTCGACGCCGAACGCACCGAGATCCGCTACAACTCGGAGTGGAGCGATCCGCTGGGCGCGCGCGGGATGATCGAGCTCGCCGCGCGCTACACACTCGCCCGGATGCTCGAGCGCGATGATTTCACCCGGCGATTCAAGGCCGGCATCGGCATCTCGGTGCACGAACTGCTGTATCCGCTGATGCAGGGCTACGATTCGGTCGCGCTGCGTTCCGACATCGAGCTCGGCGGCACCGACCAGAAGTTCAACCTGCTCGTCGGCCGCGACCTGCAGCGCGAATACGGCCAGGAGCCGCAGTGCATCCTGACGATGCCGCTGCTCGAGGGGCTCGACGGCGTCGACAAGATGTCGAAGTCCAAGGGCAACTACGTCGGCATCACCGAGGCGCCGGCCGAGATGTTCGGCAAGATCATGTCGATCTCCGACGAGCTGATGTGGCGCTACTACGAGTTGCTGTCGTCTGCGTCGATCGAACAGATCGCCGACCTGCGCGCCCAGTGCGCCGGCGGGCGCAACCCGCGCGACGCGAAGGTGATGCTGGCGCAGGAGATCGTCACCCGGTTCCACTCGCGGACCGCGGCCGAGCGCGCACTCGCCGATTTCGAGGCCCGTTTCCGGCAGGGTGCGATACCCGAGGACATCCCGGAGGTGCGGCTCGAGGGCTCGCCGTTGTCGGTGATCCAGTTGCTCAAGCTCGCCGGGCTGGCACCTTCGTCGGCCGAGGCGATCCGCAACGTCGAGCAGGGAGGCGTGCGGATCGATGGTGCCCGTGTCGCCGACCGCACGCTGACACTCGCGGCGGGCACCTACGTGGTCCAGGTCGGCAAACGCCGGTTCGCCCGCATCCACCTGGCCTGAGGCGGCCGGCCCGGCCGACCGCGACACCGGACCGCGCGACCGGACGGCCACGCCGGATCGCCACACCGGATCGCCACACCTGACCGTGATCCGGGCCGTGACAAGGTCTTTCCTCACACTGTTGCAGGTACCTCGATGCAGCCATGGCCGACTCGCCGCCGTCGGAGGATCGGTTCTAGAATGGTGCGCCTGCAGATCGTCCATCGAGGACGACGGGAGACACGATGAAACTGCGCAGCGATTCGATCGCGGACGGCGCGCCGATTGCGGCGGAGTTCGCGTTCGGCCGGATCGACCCGAAAAGCCACGTCGGGCTCTCCGACAATCGCAATCCGCATCTCGCCTGGAGCGACGCGCCCCCGGGCACGCGTTCGTTCGCGATCATCTGCCACGACCGGGACGTGCCCAGCGTCGGCGACGACGTCAACCAGGAAGGTCGCGAGATCCCGGCCTCGCTCAAGCGGGTGGATTTCTACCACTGGATCCTGATCGACCTGCCGGCATCGGTCACGTCGGTGGCCGCGGGTGAATTCAGCAGCGCCGTCACGCCCAAGGGCAAGAGCGGTCCGGCGAGCCGGCACGGCGCCCGCCAGGGTGTGAACGACTACACCGAATGGTTCGCCGGCGACCAGGACATGGCCGGCGACTACTACGGCTACGACGGTCCGTGCCCGCCGTGGAACGACACGATCGTCCATCACTACGTGTTCACGGTCTACGCACTCGACGTTGAACGACTGCCGATCATGGGTCGTTTCCACGGTGCCGAGGCACTCAAGGTGATCAGCGCCCACGCGCTCAGCAAGGCCCAGGTCACCGGTACCTACACACTCAATCCGGCACTGGCAGGCTGAGCCCGAGTTGACGAGCCCTGCGCCCGAAGCGGACGGTCCGGCCGTCGACACTGAACTGATCCTCATCCGGCACGGCGTGACCGCCTGGAACCGCGAGCGGCGCTTCCAGGGCCAGATCGACATCGCGCTCGACGACCAGGGCCAGCAGCAGGCCGAACGCACCGCGCGCCGCCTGCGCGGCGAGCCGGTCAGTGCGGTCTACTCGAGTGACCTGGGTCGCGCGTGGCAGACGGCGTTGCCGATCGGGCAGGCACTCGGACTGGCGATCGAGCGCGAGCCGGGTCTTCGCGAACGTCGCTACGGCGCGTTCGAAGGACGCACCCACGACGAACTGCAACACTCGTTCGCCGACGCGTACCGGCGCTGGGCGGCGCGTGACCCGGACTATGAACTGCCCGGCGGCGGCGAGTCGCTTGCCGCGTTCCACGCCCGGGTCGACGACGTGTTGCGCCGGCTCGCCCGGCGCCATCGCCGGCAACGGATCGTCGCGGTCACTCACGGGGGCGTGCTCGACTGCGCGTTCCGGCTGGCGACCGGAGCCGACGCGGCCGCCCCGCGCAACCAGGTGATGCTCAATGCCAGCCTGAACCGGATCGGTTTCGACGGTGAACGATTCGTGCTGCGGGTCTGGGCGGATGTCGCGCACCTGGACGAGACGATGGACGAGAGCACCGTCGCCTCCGGCCGGGCTTCGCCGGATCCTGACCCCGCACCCGCCGGGCAGTGAGGCATCGCGCCGGAGTGCGCGATGCCGGAGACGGTCCCGGTGATCACCGGCGCCGCAGGTAGAATCGGAACGCTTTTCCAGCAAGGATCCCCATGTTCGACCGCCAGCACGGAATCGCCCAGACCGACCCCGAGGTCGCGCAGGCCATCGAGCGCGAGAATGCGCGCCAGGAGGCGCACATCGAGCTGATCGCCTCGGAGAACTACACCTCGCCCGCGGTGATGGCGGCCCAGGGCTGCCAGATGACCAACAAATACGCCGAGGGATATCCCGGGCGGCGGTATTACGGCGGGTGTGAACACGTCGACACCGTCGAGCAGCTCGCCATCGATCGGGTCAAGGCCATCTTCGGCGCGCCGGCGGCCAACGTGCAGCCGCACTCGGGCGCACAGGCCAACGAGGCGGTGTTCCTCGCGTTCCTGAAGCCCGGCGACACGATCATGGGCATGAGCCTGGCCGAGGGCGGTCACCTCACACACGGCATGCCGCTGAACATCTCGGGCAAGTGGTTCAACATCGTCTCGTACGGGCTGGACTCGAACGAGGCGATCGATTACGAGGCAATGGAACACAAGGCGCGCGAGACGCGTCCGAAGCTGATCATCGCCGGCGCCTCCGCTTACAGCCTGCGCATCGACTGGGAGCGCTTCGGGCGCATCGCCCGCGAGATCGGCGCCATCTTCATGGCCGACATGGCGCACTACGCGGGCCTGGTCGCCGCGGGGGTGTATCCGAGCCCGGTGCCCCACGCCGACGTGGTGACGTCGACCACCCACAAGAGCCTGCGCGGACCGCGCGGCGGCATCATCCTGATGCGCAGTGAACACGAGAAGGTGATCAATTCCGCGGTGTTCCCGGGACTGCAGGGCGGCCCGCTGATGCACGTGATCGCCGCCAAGGCGGTCGCGTTCAAGGAGGCGATGGCACCGGAGTTCGTCCGCTACCAGCAGCAGGTCGTCAGCAACGCCCAGGCGCTGGCCGCCGGGCTGACCCGGCGCGGGCTGCGCATCGTCTCCGGCCGCACCGAAAGCCACCTGATGCTGGTCGACCTGCGTTCGAAGAAGGTCACCGGCAAGGTCGCCGAAGCGGCCCTCGATCGTGCCCACATCACCTGCAACAAGAACGCGATCCCCAACGATCCGGAAAAGCCGATGGTCACCAGCGGCATCCGGCTCGGCACGCCGGCGATGACCACACGCGGCTTCAAGGAAGCCGAGTGTGACGTCGTCGCCGGGCTGATCGCGGAGGTGCTCGATCGACCGGACGACGCGGCTCACCTGGACACCATTCGCGCGCGGGTCGACGAACTGACCGCACGTTTTCCGGTCTACGGCGATGCCGGGTCGGCCCGGCGCGCCGGCTGACGATCGGCCGCGCGTGACCGCGGCGCATCGCTGACCGGGCCGGCCCGATGCGCTGCCCGTTCTGCGATTCGGCCGAGACCCAGGTCATCGAGACCCGCGAATCCGACGAGGGTGATGCGGTCCGCCGCCGCCGTCGCTGCCTGAACTGCGACAAGCGCTTCACCACCTACGAACGCGCCGAACTGTCCCTGCCCGCGGTGGTCAAGAAGAACGGCGCACGGGTCGAGTTCGACCGGCGCAAGCTGCGCGGCTCGCTGATGCTGGCGCTGCGCAAACGGCCGGTCACCGCCGAGGCGGTCGACGCGACGATCCAGCGCATCGAGGAGAAGGTGCTCAGCCTCGGTCTTCGTGAGCTGCCCAGCGATCGCATCGGCGAACTGGTGATGCGCGAACTCAAGCGACTCGACAAGGTCGGCTACATCCGTTTCGCGTCGGTGTACAAGCAGTTCGAGGACGTCGACGAGTTCGCCGAGGCGATCGAGGAATTCAAGCCGCGCAAGAAACGCTGAGATTGCACGGCCCCGGCAGCGGCTGCGATCAGCGCCCGCGTGCCTCGGCCTGTGAACGGATCTGCTCGAGCGTCAGGTTCGGCGTGATCGCCTGCGGGTCGGTCACCAGTTCGATCAGGGCCGGCCGCCGCGCCTTCGCCGCGAATGCGCGTGCCTCGGCGAGTGCCGGTTCGAACTCCGCGGTCGTGTGCACCCGCCGCCCCCAGCCGCCGAAGGCCTGCGCGAGCAGGGCGAAGTCCGGGTTGGCCAGTGCACTCGCGTGCGGCCGGCCCGGGAACTCGCGCTCCTGGTGCATCCGGATCGTGCCGTATTGCCCGTTGTTGAAGAGCAGGATGACCAGTCCCGCCTCGTATTGGACCGCGGTCGCCAGTTCCTGCCCGGTCATCAGGAAGTCACCGTCGCCGGTGAACACGATCACCTCGCGTGTCGGGTCCGCGAGTCGCGCGCCGATCGCCGCGGGTACCCCGTAACCCATCGCCCCCGACGTCGGCGCCAGTTGGGTGCCGGGCACGGTGTAGCGCCAGAACCGGTTGGCCCAGGTCGCGAAGTTGCCCGCGCCGTTGGCGATCACCGTGTCGGCGGGACACACACGCGCGAGTATCTGGACCACCTGCCACAGATCGATGGCCGGCGTCGCGCCGGCGGCATAGATCGGCGGCGACTGCTGCCAGGCCAGGTACTCGGCACGGGCGCTGGCCACCGAGTCCGCCCAGCCCGCCGTGACCGCGGGATCGAGCCGAAGGTCGGCCAGCATCGCGGCGATCTCGGGCATGCCGGCGTTGATCGCGAGGGTCGGCTGATAGACCCGTCCGAGTTCGTCGGTGGCCGCATGGACATGGACCAGCACCTGCCGCGGCAACGGTGCCTCGAGCAAGGTGTAACCCGAGGTGGTCATCTCGCCCAGCCGCGGGCCGATCACCAGCAGCAGGTCCGCGTCGCGCACCCGCGCGGCGAGCTTCGGATTGACACCGATGCCGACCTCACCGACGTACTCGTCGAGCCGGTTGTCGTACACGTCCTGGAAGCGGAACGCGCAGGCGACCGGCAGCCGGTTGGCCTGCGCGAAGCGCCGGATGTGCCCGCAGGCCTCGGCGGACCAGCCGGCACCGCCCAGCAGCAGCAGCGGTCGCCGGGCCGCGGCCAGCATGTCGCCCAGCTCGCGGATCTGCGCCGCCGACGCACACGGCCGGACCGTCACGTGCGGGCGTGCATCACCGACGGTGACCGTCGCCGCCAGCATGTCTTCCGGAAGCGCCAGCACCACCGGCCCGGGACGGCCCGAAGTGGCCGTCGTGAAGGCGCGGGCGACCAGTTCCGGAATCCGTTCGGGCCGGTCGATCTGTGCGACCCACTTGGCCACCGGCGCGAACATCCGGCGATAGTCGATCTCCTGGAACGCCTCGCGCTCGGCGAACTCGTTGCCCACCTGGCCGACGAACACCACCATCGGCCGCGAGTCCTGCATTGCCGAGTGGATTCCGATCGACGCGTTGGTGGCACCGGGCCCGCGGGTCACCATCAGGACCCCGGGCCGGCCGGTGATCTTGGCCCAGCCGTCGGCCATGAACGCGGCGCCGCCTTCCTGGCGATTGACGACGAACCGGATCTGATCGCGCAGGCGGTACAGCCCGTCGAGCACGGCCAGGTAACTTTCGCCCGGCACACCGAACACGGTGTCCACCCCGTGCAGCAGCAACTGGTCGGCCAGCACGTGTCCGGCAAGACGGGCGATCGGCGTGGCGGCGGGTGTGGTCATGGTCGTCGAATCAACGGACGGGCGGAACAGGGCCGGCCGGTTTACCCCAATCGGATGATCCGCCGGCTGTCGGTTTCGGCGCAAGTTGCCGGAGGATTCGGATCAGGGCATCCACTGTCGCGCGGAACCCGCCGGACGGTGGCCCGCTGGTCGGGAATCGGCGACAATCCGCCCGGGGAAGCAACGAGCGGGTGCACATGGTGGGAAGCAGCATAACAGCCGGTCCGCGTTCGTTGGGGTGGGGGTTGCCGGCAATCGCCTCGGCACTCGGGCTGATCGCCGCGATGGCCGGCGTGCCGGCCGAGGCCCTGGCCGCCGAACGGGCGCAGGCCAAAGCGGGCAAAGGTGCCACGAGCCGTGCCGCCGCCCCGTCGCGGGCCACCGACGGTGCCCGTCCGTCCCCCGGCACCCGGATCCCTGAAGCCGAGACCTCCGACCGCGACGGCGACGCGGCCGCCAGTGATGCGCAGCGTGCGGCCAACCTGCGTGCCCTGGAGGATTCCGACTACACACTCGAGCGCGCGGGTGACGACATCCGCGTCACGCAAGGCAAGGCACGGATCCCGGTCTTCTCGGCGCGGCGCTGGGTGCGCCAGGAGATCGTCAACGGCTATGCGTACGATCCGGAGAAGCCCAACCTGGATTTCCCGCCGCCGTTCATCCACTACGACCGTTCGTTCAAGGCCCTGTCGCTGGTCGGCCCCTTCCTCAGCCTGCACGACGTCGAGCGGATCCACAACCCGCGGGCCTACGTCGTCGAGACGATCAAGGTGATCGACCTGCGCGCACCGTCCCGGACCGTGCGCCTGACCGACTTCTTCGCCGAGAAGGACATCCTCGCCGCGTTCCTGCGCGATCCGGTCGTCAAGTCTCAGCTGGCCGCCACTCCGAGTCGCGGCGCCGCGCCGCCGCGCACGCTGCACGCGCTGATCGAACGGCTGTATCCGACCGGTGCTCCCGGCAGCGGACCGGGCTTTCGCTTCCAGCACGGGCTGATCAAGAGCTGGGCCTTCCACAGCGTCCAGGGCGACCAGGCCGTGGTTCGGGTCGCGATCAAATACCAGGACTCGGCGCGCGCCGAACATTACCGGACGATTGCACTGACGTTGCCGGCACCCCCCGCGCTGCGCACCGCGCTGGCGCGAGCGCAGCCGCGCAACGGCGGGCTGCTGATGAGCGCCGCCGAGCCGATCGCGACGCTGGCTGGCGTCAACATCACCTACCGCGGCCAGTAGCCGGGTGTGATCGCCGGAGGGACCGGCGCCGCCTCCTTTACAATGCTGGCTGCCTATGCCAGCCCATGTTCACTCCCGCTGATCACGACTTCATGGCGCGCGCCCTCGCGCTCGCCGAAAAAGGCGTCAACTCGACCACGCCCAACCCGCGTGTCGGTTGCGTGGTCGTCAAGGACAACGAGGTCGTCGGCGAGGGCTGGCACCGCCGCGCCGGTGAACCCCACGCCGAGATCGTCGCGTTGGGTGAAGCCGCGGGCAAGGCGCGCGGCGCGACCGTCTATGTGACACTCGAACCGTGCAACCACTTCGGTCGCACGCCGCCTTGTGTCGATGCGCTGATCGACGCCCACGTCGCCCGCGTGATCGCGGCGATGGAGGATCCGAACCCGCGCATCGATGGCGCCGGACTCGATCGGTTGCGTGCCGCGGGCATCGACGTGCGCTGCGGCCTGCTGCACCAGGAGGCCCACGAACTGAACATCGGGTTCGTGTCGCGGATGACCCGCGGCATACCCTGGGTACGGCTGAAGGCCGCGGCCACGCTCGACGGCAAGACCGCGTTGCACGGCGGACAGAGCCGCTGGATCACCTGCGAGGAGGCACGCGTCGACGGACACCGCTGGCGCGCCCGTGCCTGCGCGATCCTGACCGGCATCGGCACCGTGCGCGACGATGATCCGGAACTCACGGTGCGCCACGTCGAGACGGCCCGGCAGCCGCGCAAGGTGATCGTCGACTCGCGCCTCGAGGTGAACCTGCAGGCCAAGGTGCTGACCAGCGGGCGGGTCACGGTGGTCGCCGCGCACCGGTTGCCGGACAAGGAACGCGAACTCACCGACCGCGGCGTCGAGGTGCTGCACCTGCCCGGAACGGGCGGCAAGGTCGACCTTCCCGCGCTGCTGCGCATCCTCGGCGAACAGGGCGTCAACGAACTGCACGTCGAGGCGGGGTTCAAGCTGAACGGCTCGCTGATGCGCGAGGGGTGTGTCGACGAGGTGCTGCTCTACCTGGCGCCGGCGTTGTTCGGTGATGCGGTCGGCCTCTTCGACCTGCCGCCGCTGACCTCGCTGGACGACCGGCAGCGGCTGCTGTTCCGCGACGTGTCACGGGTCGGCGAGGACGTGCGACTGATCGCGCGCCTGCCGGGCCGGGTCGAGATCGAGTAGGGCCTGTTAACGCTATGGGGGCGCTCGCGTGACTCTTCAGACGGCCACCGGCAAGGCGCGCGGCGCGGCGCAGGCTGGGCGCCTGCGCGAGCCGTGCAACGCGGCCGGCGGCCGTCTGAAGAGATCACCCGCAGGGCCGCTGCCTGCCGGGCCGCAGGGCGTTGTTGCTCGCTCGTTGCGTGCCGCAGGCACGCGGCCTCGTTCGCGCCTAGCCCTGCGGCCCGGCAGGCAGCGGCGCGAGCGCCCCCATAGCGTTAACAGGCCCTAATGTTCACCGGGATCGTCGCCGCCGTCGGGCGCATCGAACGCGTCGAGCCGATCGGCGCGCAGGACGGCGGCGTGCGGCTGACGATCGATGCGGGTGCGCTCGATCTGTCCGATGTGGTCATCGGCGATTCGATCGCGATCCAGGGCGCCTGCATGACCGTGATCGCACTCGACGCCGGTCGCTTCTCGGTCGAGGTCTCCGGCGAGAGCCTGTCGTGCACGGCCGGCCTCGATCGCGCCGGCGAGGTGAACCTGGAGAAGGCGCTGCGGCTGGCCGATCGGCTCGGCGGCCACCTGGTCACCGGGCATGTCGACGGCATCGGCGAGGTGGTGCGATTCGAGCCGGTGGCCGAGTCGCGGCTGCTGGTGATCCGGGTGCCGGCCAAGCTCGCGAAGTTCCTCGCGGCCAAGGGTTCGGTCACCGTCGACGGCGTCAGCCTGACGGTCAACCGGGTCGACGACCTGGCGACAGGCACCGAGATCGCGATCAACCTGATCCCGCACACGATCGCGGTGACCACGCTGCGCAGACTCGCGGCGGGCATGCCCGTCAACCTCGAGGTCGACCTGATGGCTCGTTACGCCGAGCGCCTGAGGCTGGGCGGGTAGCATCCGGATGAAGCGCGATGGCGCAACGCTATCGTTCGCGGTGGTCGAGGACAACCTCGCGGACTACGGTCTGCTGACGGCGCTGCTCTCGGCCGCCGGCATCGATTGCCGCTGCACCCGGTTCGGGCAACTCGACGAACTGCTCGACATCGACGAATGGTCCCGGCGCTTCGATCTGGTGCTGCTCGACCTGAACTCGCCCGGCGGCGACTGGCAGCAGACACTGGTGCGCCTGTCGACAGAGGTGCACACCGTGCCGGTCGTCGTGATGACCGGCACGAAGGACGAGGTCGTCGGGCTGCAGGCGATCCGTGCCGGCGCGCAGGATTACCTGGACAAGGCCGAACTCGACGGCCCGACGCTCAAGCGCACGTTGCGCTACGCGATCGAGCGCTTCCGGCTGGTCTCGGACCTGCGCCGCGCCCGCGAACGCGAGTGGCGGCTGGCCAACCTCGACACCCTGACCGGATTGCCGAACCGGCGCCTGTTCGATGCCCGCCTGGGCCAGGCACTGCGCGAGGCGCGACGCAACGGCGACCGGCCGGCGGTGCTGCTGATCGACCTGGACCGTTTCAAGCCGATCAACGATTCGCTCGGTCACGCGGTCGGCGACAAGGTGCTGGTCGAGCTCGCCGATCGGCTCGGCGATTGTGTGCGGGAGGAGGACTGCGTCGCCCGGCTGGGCGGTGACGAATTCATCGTCATGCTGCGACGGCTGAAGCGGGTCGAGGACGCGGCCACGGTCGCGGCCAAACTGATCGGGCGCGGCTCGGCGCCGATTCCGCTCGGCGAACACACGGTGGCCGTCGGCCTGAGCGTCGGCATCGCGTTCGCGCAGTCCGACGACGACACCGCCGACCGGCTGGTCCGGTACGCCGACCTCGCGATGTACAACGCCAAGTCGGCCGGTGGCAACATGTTCCGCTTCTACTCGGACCGGCTCGCGCAATCGGCCGAGCAGCAGATGGCGATCGAGTCGGATCTGCGCGAAGCGATCGTCCGCGGCGGGCTAGCGCTGCACTACCAGCCGATCGTCGAACTCGCCAGCGGGCGCATCGTGGGCCAGGAGGCGCTGGTGCGCTGGCCGTCGAAGTCGCGCGGTCTGCTCGCGCCGGAGTCCTTCATCGGCCTGTCGGAGCAGAGCGACCTGATCGTCGGGGTCGACGACTGGGTGATGCAGACCGCCTGCCGCGATGCGGCGCGCTGGCCGGACGGCGACGGCACGCGCCGTCCGAAGGTCAACATCAACCTGTCGGCGAAGAACTTCCGCCAGGCGTCACGCCTGGTCGCGCGTGTGCTCGACAGCGTCCGTCGTGCGCAGCTCTCCCCGTGGCAGATCGAACTCGAGATCACCGAAACCGTGTTCGTCGAGGCATCGGAGGCCACGATCGAGGCGCTCGGCGAGTTGCGACGCCACGGCGTCCGGGTCGCGATCGACGACTTCGGTGTCGGTTATTCGTCGCTGAACACGCTGCGCATGCTCCCGGTCGACGTGCTCAAGCTCGATCGCACGTTCCTGCGCAGTGTGCCGGGTGATGGCCGCAGCGCGGCGCTGGCCGCGGCGATCATCCGCCTGGGCAATGACCTCGGCCTGGAGGTTGTCGCCGAGGGCGTCGAGACCGACGGACAACTCGCCTGGCTGCGCGATCACGGCTGTGTGTACGCGCAGGGCTTCCGCTTCGCGCGGCCGAGTGCGAGGCCGGTGTTCATGCTCGCGCACTGAGCGGCTGGCCGGGCCCGCGGCAGGTGATCGTCAGTCGACGAAACCGAATCTTCTGGGCAGGACCAGCACGATGTCCGGGAAGATCACACACAGCACCAGCGCGACGAGCTGCACGATGACAAACGGCGTGATGCCTTTGTAGATGTCGACCATCGTCACGTGCGGGGGCACGGTGCCCTTCATGTAGAACAGCGCGAAGCCGAACGGCGGCGTCAGGAACGCGGTCTGCATGTTGACCGCCATCAGGATCGCGAACCAGGCCAGGATCACCTGCTTGCCCTGGACCGCCGTGCCGTAGTCCAGGTTGCCGATGATCGGCGCGAAGATCGGCAACACGATCAGGCAGATCTCGATCCAGTCGAAGAAGAACCCCATCACGAACGTCAGCAGCATCACGAACGCCATCACCTCCCAGCCGGTGTCGATGCCGCTGGCCGTCAGCAGTTCGTGGACCACGTCGTCGCCGCCGAGCGCGCGGAAGACGTAGGAAAACAGCGTCGCGCCGAAGACGATGAAGAACACCATCGCGTTGGCGGCCGCCGACGAATACATCACGTCGCGCAACACCGGCATCGTCAGGCGCCGGTTGGCCACGGCGAGCAGGATCGCGCCCAGTGCGCCGACACCCGAAGCCTCGGTCGGTGTCGCCCATCCGGCAAATATCGACCCCAGCACCAGCGTGATCAACAGCGCCGGCGGCACGAAGCTGCGCAGCACCGACAGCGCGTCCAGCCGTTCGTCGTCCGGACCCAGCGGCCCCGACAGTCGCGGCGCCAGGCGGGGTACCAGCAGGCAGGCGAAGAAGATGAAGACGACATACAACCCGCTCATCAGCAGCCCGGGCAGGATCGCGCCGGTGAACAGCGTGCCCACCGGA
>CADEEH010000080.1 GCA_902826305.1 uncultured Burkholderiales bacterium | reverse complement strand
CCACCCGCGACAACAAGCTGCAGCGCATCGAGATCGACCTGGTCGACATGTTCACGTCGGGTGACCTGTCCAAGGACCTGCCGCTGCGTGGTGGCGACGTGATCTTCGTGAACCGGGCGCCCCAGTACTACGTCTATGGCCAGGTCCAGAAGCCGGGCATGTACCCGCTCGACCGGGGCATGACGGTCGCACAGGCGATCGCCAAGGGCGGTGGCCTGACGCTGCGCGGCACCGACAAGTCGGTCCGCGTCCATCGCCGCTACGGCAACCGCACGGTCCAGGTGCTCGAGCCGAAGCTGGACGATCCGATCCGTCCCGACGACCTGATCTTCATCCGCGAAAGCATCTTCTGAGGCCGAACGTCGCGCGCTAGCCGGGAACGTCCCGTCCCTGTGGCGTCCTGGCGACCGACAGTCTCAGACGATCGTCCGCCCGTCGCCTCCCGCGTCCCTTTAGAGCGATCGGACCAAAGCCGCCGGCGACGGCGGCCGTAACATTTTCCGTCAACCCCTCTCTCGAACGGTCGAGCCCATGAAAGTTGTCATCCTGGCAGGCGGATTCGGCACCCGGATCAGCGAAGAAAGTGTCGTCCGGCCCAAACCGATGGTCGAGGTCGGCAACCGGCCGATCCTCTGGCACATCATGAAGATCTACTCGAGCTTCGGCCTGAACGACTTCGTGATCTGCTGCGGCTACAAGGGGCACGTGATCAAGGAGTGGTTCAGCACCTACGGGTTGCACAACTCGGATGTCACGTTCGACCTGCGCGCCCGGACCACCGAGTACCACAGCAACGCCACCGAGCCGTGGCGGGTGACGCTGGTCGACACCGGCGAGAACACGATGACCGGCGGCCGCCTGCGCCGCGTGCGCGACTACCTCGGCGACTCGACCTTCTGCCTGACCTACGGCGACGGCGTGTCCGACATCGACGTCGGCAAGCTGCTTGCGTTCCACAAGGCCCAGGGAACGTACGCGACCTTGACCGCGGTCCAGCCCGAGGGCCGGTTCGGCGCCTTTTCGCTGAAGGACACCGAAGCCCGGATCGAACACTTCCGGGAGAAGCCGAAGGGTGACGGCGCCTGGATCAACGGCGGCTTCTTCGTCCTCGAGCCGAAAGTCTTCGATTTCATCACCGACGACAAGACGGTCTGGGAGCAGGAGCCGCTGCGCGAACTGGCCGGCCAGAACCAGCTGTCGGCTTTTCGCCACAATGGGTTCTGGCAACCGATGGATACGCTTCGTGACAAGAATCTGCTTGAAGACCTGTGGCGGACCGGGGCTGCCCCCTGGAAGCGGTGGTAAGCTTGCGTTGACGATGCAGTGCAGCAAAACCGGGTGGGGCCGTCGAGGCCCGGCCCCGCGCCTGCGGCTCGATCCGGTCGCCCGACGACCGTGACATCGATCCTTGCCGGCAGCGCGAACAGCCTCAGAATAGCGGTTTGGTCGACGACGCACCCGGGGTATCGCCCTGGCGTCGCGACGAGGTGATTCCATGGTGCTCGGAAACTTCCTCCGCGTGATCAAGGCCCGTTTCGGCCTGGTCATGCTGATCTTCCTGACGACGCTGGTGACCACCATCGTCGTGAGTCTGCTGCTGCCCAAGAAATACTCGGTGTCGACGGCGCTGGTCGTCGACATGAAGGGTACCGACCCGGTGCTGGGCGGCGCGGTGATGTCGACGCAGACCGTGCAGGGCTATCTCGCCACACAGGTCGACATCGTCAAGAGCGATCGTGTCGTGCAGAAGGTGATCTCCCGGCTCAGGATCGATTCCGATCCGGGCTGGATCCAGCGCTGGAACGACGAGGGCAGCGGGCTGGGCGACATCAAGACATTCATCGCCGACACGCTGTTCAAGAAACTCGACGTGAGCGCCTCGCGCGAAGGCACGACACTGATCATCACCTACGAAGGCAACGACCCGCGGTTCACGACCGACGTCGTCAACGCGTTCGCCCAGGCCTACATCGACACCACGGTCGAACTGAAGACCGAACCGGCCAAGAACTTCAAGAGCTGGTTCGAAGCGCAGACCAAGACCTATCGCGAGGAACTCGAGCGGGCCCAGTCCCGGCTGTCGGCCGCGCAGCAGGCCAGCGGCATCGTCGCCTCCGACGAACGCTACGACGTCGAGAATTCGCGCCTGTCGGAACTGTCGAACCAGCTGGTGCAGGTGCAGGCGTCGCTGGCCGAGAGCCGTTCGAGGCAGGGTGCCGTCAGCCGCGGCGGCCGCGACTCGATGCCCGAGGTCGTGCAGAACCCGCTGATCCAGACGCTGAAGGCGGAGGTCGGGCGCGCCGAGGCGAAGGTGCAGCAGCTCGGTTCCAGGCTCGGCGCCGCGCATCCGGAACTGGTCAGCGCGCAGTACGAACTGAACGCGCTGAAGAGCCGTCTCGAGTCCGAGATCAGCAAGGTCACCGGCAGCATCACCGCGAGCAACTCGGTCAACGTCCAGCGCGAGGCCGATCTGCGTGCGTCGCTCGAGGCGCAGCGCACGAAGGTGCTCAAGCTCAAGCAGTCCCGCGATCAGCTCGCGGTCTTCCAGCGCGAGGTCGACAGCGCGCAGAAATCCCTGGAACTCGTGTCTCAGCGACTGACCGAGACCAACCTGGAAAGCCAGACGCGGCAGTCGAACATCAGCGTGCTGACGCCGGCGATCGTGCCGGCGGAAGCGACGCGGCCCAAGCCGCTGCTGAACGCGATCATCGGTGCGATCGCGGGCCTGTTCATCGGGACCCTCGCCGCGCTGACGCTCGAAGGCATGCAGAAACCGCTGCGGACGTCCGACGACCTGCTGGCCTCGGCCGGTGTCCCGGTGCTGGCGGTGCTGCCGCCCGCGGGCTCGCGTCGCCCGCCGCGACTGATCGGCAGCTCCGGACCGACGATGCGTCCGCCGCAGCTTCGCCTCGGCAATTGAGGTCAACGTGAACCAACCGACTCTCGTACACAAGGTCGTGCCCGCCAACTCGCCTGTCGCGACCACCGATCCCTCGCGTTCCAAGAAGATCGGGCAGATCCTGGTCGAGCGCGGCAGGATGACCGCGATGCAGGTCGAGCGGGTGCTGCAGGAGCAGCGCACGACGAATCTGCGCTTCGGCGAATGCGCGACGCGGATGGGTTTCGTCCAGGCGAAGGACGTCGAGGACGCGCTCGCGATGCAGTTCGGCTATTCGGTCGCCGAGGCCGAGCAGGTCGGGTTGCCCGACAAGGTCGTCGCCGCGCTCAATCCGTATTCACCGTTCTCCGAAGCCCTTCGCGGCCTGCGCAGCCAGCTGATGCTGCGCTGGTTCGACGGCACCCCGACACAGTCGGCACTGGCCATCACCAGCGTCGATCGGGGCGACGGCAAGAGCTTCATCACCGGCAACCTGGGCGTGGTCTTCTCCCAGCTCGGCGAGCAGACGCTGATCATCGATGCCGATCTGCGTCACCCGACCCAGCACCAGATCTTCAACCTGCCGAACCGGATGGGACTGTCGGGGATCCTCAGCGGGCGTGCCGGCCTGGAGGAGATCGTGACGATTCCCCAGATCTCCAACCTCGCGGTCCTGCCCTCGGGGCCGCTGCCGCCGAATCCGCAGGAACTGCTGGGCCGGCCCGCGTTCACCGATCTGCTCAACGCGCTGTCGAACCGCTACAACGTGATCCTGATCGACACGCCGTCGGCGCAGGAAGCGTCCGACGCGAACGTGGTCGCGCAGCGCGCGGGTGCGGCACTGATCGTCGGCCGGAAGGATCGGACCAAGAGTTCCGAACTCTCCCAGCTGGCGGGCATCATGGGCAATTCCGGCATCACGATCCTCGGCGCGACGTTGAACGAGCAGTAGCCCTGCTCCCGATGCGAGGGCAAGGCACGAGGACATTCCGCGTGCCGACA
Source organism: uncultured Burkholderiales bacterium (assembly GCA_902826305.1). GTDB lineage: Bacteria > Pseudomonadota > Gammaproteobacteria > Burkholderiales > Burkholderiaceae_E > CADEEH01. Next base: position 17,720 of record CADEEH010000080.1, on the reverse strand, counting down.
AACTGGTCAACTCGGCAATGCAATTCGACCTAGGCAGGCTGGCATTCACTCAGGGCACGGACCGCCTCGGGTCGCTGCTCGTCATCGCCAGCTTCGTGATGACGGCGATGATCGCCGGCGTGGTCGTCGCCAGCGGCAACCTGACGCTGATCGGCGTGGCCGCCGGTGCGATCGCCGGCCTGCTGCTGCTCAACGCCGTGCGGATCTCGATCTGGATCGTGATGGTGGTGACACTGCTCGTGTCCGGGCCGGTGATGCTGTTCCTGCCGCAGTTCACCAAGCTGACCTGGCTCGGGTCGATGCTCGGCTTCCTGCTGATGCTGTCGGCGATCATGCATGCCGGCACGGTCCGCCACGAGCAGCGAGCGCCGCTGCCCGCGTCCATCTGGCTGGCGATCGCGTTCCTGGTCTATGCGATCGCGAGTCTGTTCTATTCGGGTGGTCCGCTCGAGGAGGGGGTGCGCGCGATCAAGCGGCACTTCTCGATCTGGGGGCTGATGTTCGCGCTGGCGTTCGTCGCGCTCGAGGGCAAGGACGTGCGGCGCATCGGGTTGTTCCTGATCGGTCTGGCGGCGGTGCAGGTGCCGATCGCGTTGTACCAGCGCGCGGTGCTGGTGCCGATGCGCCAGAACATGCCGAAGGACGTGGTCCCGATCGACGTCGTCGCCGGCACGTTCGAGGCGACGATGTGGGGCGGCGGCCAGAGTTCGGTGATGGTCTTCCTGTGCATCGGCGTGCTCGCGCTGCTGATTGCGTTGTGGCGTGACCGGGTGATCGGGACGTTCAAGGCGATGCTGCTGCTCGCCGTCGTGGCCGCGCCGCTGGCGCTGGGCGAGACCAAGATCGTCGTGGTCCTGCTGCCGATCGCGCTCGCGATGGTGTACTTCGACCTGATCAAGGTCCGTCCGTTCCTGTTCATCAGCGGTGCGCTGGTCATCGTCGCGTTGTCCGGCGGCCTGTTCCTCTACTACTCGTCGCTCGCGCTCGACGCACGACCGCTGACCCTGGAGCAGCGCATCCAGGAGAACCTCGAGTACAACTTCGGCAACCGCGGCTACTACCGCGGCGGCGCCAGCCTGAACCGCTTCAACGCCGTGCCGTACTGGTTCGAGAAGCAGAGCGCGGGGCAGCCGCTACAGGCGGTGTTCGGCAACGGTCTGGGCTCGGCACACGGCTCCGAGGGCACCGAGGTGAAGGGGCACATGGACAAGCAGCACGCCGGTACCGTCATCGGCCTGACCGCGGCCTCCTCGATGTTGTGGGACCTCGGCCTGGTCGGGTTCGGCCTGTACCTGGCGATGCTGATCGCCGCGATCGTCGCCGCGCTTCGGCTGTCGGCGACCAGTCGCCCCGGCATCGACCGGAGCATGTGCCGCGCGCTCGCCGCCTCGGCGGGGATGCTGCTGCTGTTCGTGTTCTACGGCGACGGGCTGATCCTGGTCACCAGCATCCAGACCCTGATGGCGATCACGCTCGGCCTGATCGCCTGGCGCAGCCGCCAGGCGGCGCCGGCCGGCGCGGCTGCCGACCCGCCGTACCGGCATTCCCGGCCCAGGGGGCGGGCATAGTGCCGTCGTCCGGGGCCTATTCGTCCGGCCGGATCCGTTCCGGCGTCAAGGCGGTGGTGATCGGCAAGGCGTTCAGCGCGCCGGCCACGTTCCTGCTGATCCTGTACCTGGCGGCGGTGATGCCGCGCACCGAATACGCGGCGTACATCGGCGCGACCGCGGTGCTCGAGATCGCGATCTTCGTCGGCACCTTCGGCATCGACTGGCTGATCTCGACGACGATCGCCAGCGCCCGGGTGCGCGGGGGCGCCGGGCAGTTGCGAGCCACGGTCCGTCTGCTCGGCCGGATGCAGCTGGCCGTCTACCTCGCGGTCGCGTCGCTGCTCTGGTTCGCGGCCCCCGTCGTGTCGTCGATCATGTCGGGCGTGGTTCCCGCGGAAGTGCTGCGGATCTACGCGGTGGTGCTCGCCATCGACGGGCCGGGACGGATGCTGCGCGATCAGATGCTCGGTGCGCTGCTGCTGCAGCGTTCGAGCCAGATCTCCTCGATCGCCCGCGTGTTGTTCGTCTGCGGCGCCGTGCTCGCCGTCAAGCTGAGCGGCAATACACTGACCGCGGCGGCGGTCGGTTACGCCGAGGTCGCCGCATCCGCGGTGTCGATGCTGATCGCGTGGTTCGCGCTGCGTCGATACCTGGCCGAGGAGGCAGCCGGCGGCGATGACAAGTTCCGGATCTCACAACTGCTGGGCCCCGGTTCGTTCCGCCTGGCCGCCCATGCCTATTTCAGCATCCTGCTGATGATGTGCCTGGGCACGGAAGTCGTGACGACGGTCGTCGCGCGTTACCTCGGCGCCGAGGCGACCGCGATCTTCGGTTTCGTCGCCCGCCTGATGGAGACCGGCAAGAAATACCTGCCGATGGACTTCCTGTACGGCGTGCTGCGTCCGGCGACGATCGGTCGCTTCGAACATGCGGGACGCGATTTCGACGTGCTCGATCGTGACGTCAACTTCATGCTGAAGGCCAACGTCGTCGCCGCCGGCGCCGGCATGAGCATCGCGGTCGCCTGCGGATCCGAACTGGTGCGACTGCTCTCGAAGGGAAGCATCGACGCGCCGCATTTCTTCCTGGCCGCGATGATCTCCACCGTGTTCAGCCACACGCTGCGGCGGGTGGTCGAACTGGTCGCGTTCCTCGTCGGCCGTTCCCAGCTTTTCCTGATCGGGTCTTCCGCCTGCACGCTGGTGCCGCTGCTGCTGGCGCTTGTGCTCGCCCGCTGGCCTTCGTTGTACTGGATCCCGGTCGTCATCATCTTCGCGGATACGCTGTTCTGCGGCTTCGTGCTGGTCGGGCTGCGCAGCCACGGCTATCGGCTGCGCATCGACTGGGTTTCCGCCGCGAAGATGCTGTTCGGTGTTCTCGTCGGCGGCGTGCTCGGGCACCTGCTGGCGCAGGTGGTGACGCTGCCGGGGGCGGTGGTCGCCGGCGCGCTGCTCAGCCTGCTGCTGTACGTCGTGCTGCTGCGCGTGACCAAAGCGGTCGACATGGCGGATCTCGCCCGGCTCGGGGCGATGGTGCGGCCCAAGGCGACGGTTTCCTCATGAGCGAGCCCATGGTCTCGGCGCCTGAGACGGCGGATCGATGGAACAATGTCGGTCAGCGCTCCGAAACCGCTGATCGGCCGATGACGACCCGCCTGCACCTGCTCTACACCACCGCGGAGCGGCATCCGACGCATCGGGCGGACGTGCGGATCCTGTTCGGGAAGTACCTGGCCCAGTTCGGCATCCAGACGACCCTCGTCGGACTTGCCGCCGATGACACCGACGTGGGCTGGGGTGGCGGCCCGACGGTGCTCGGACGGGCCCGGGGCAGGATCGCGCGGCTGCTGCTCGAACCCTGGCAGGAAGCCCGGCTGATCCGCCTGGCGCGCGACGGCTGCGACGGGATCGTCGTGCGCGACAAGCCGATCCTGTCGGCGATCGGGCTGATCGCCGCCCGGCTGGCCCGTGTCCCGTACATGTACTGGATGTCGTTCCCGCTGCCGGAGCTGTACCTGACGATGGCCCGCAACGAGAACGGCCATGTCGGTCCGCTTCGCCGCGCCTACCTCTACGCCCGCGGCCGACTCGGCCACCTGATCCTGTATCGCTGGGTCATGCACTCGGCGGACTTCCTGTTCGTGCAGTCCGACGTGATGATCGGTGACCTGCGCCGGCTCGGACTCGCACACGACCGGGTGATGGCGGTGCCGATGGGGGTCGACGTGGATGCCATCCCCGAACCGGACGGATCCAGCCAGCCGTCACTCGCCGGTTGCGAGGTGGCGGTGTACCTCGGCACACTCGACCGGATGCGCCGCCTGGACGTGATCGTCGATGCGGCTCTGATCGTCGCCCGGACCCGGCCCGCGTTCCGGCTGCTGATCATCGGCGCCGCGGAGACACCCGAGGACCAGGGCTGGATCGAACGTTACGCCGCCGAACGCGGGGCCTCGCACCTGGTGGTGTTCACCGGCCGGTTGCCGTACGAGCGCGGCCTCGCGCTCGCTCGAACCGCACGCATCGGCCTGTCGCCTTTTCCGCGCACGCCGCTGCTCGAATCGGCGACGCCGACCAAGTCGGTCGAGTACTTCGGCATCGGCCTGCCGGTGATCTGCAACGACCAGCCCGACCAGGCCCGCGTCGTGCGCGAGAGCGGCGGCGGCCTGTGTGTGCCGCTCGATGCCGAGTCTTTCGCCGCGGCGATCGAGCAGCTCCTGGCCGATCCCGAAAGGGCCTCGCGGATGGCCGCCGCCGGGCGCGAGTACGTGACCCGCCATCGTGCGTACCGGACCATCGCCGCGTCGGTGGCCGGTCGGCTGATGGCCGTCTGCGGCAAGGTCGAGAAGGACGTGGCGGCCGGAAGGCGGGCCGGCTGAATGGCGATGCAGCTGCTCAGCATCAACAGCTACCACTATCGTCGTGGCGGCGCCGACGCGGTCTACTTCGATCATGCCGCACTGTTCGAATCGATGGGGTGGCGCAACGCGTTCTTCGCGATGAACTACCCGAAGAACGTGCCCACGCCGTGGTCGCGGTACTTCGTCGACGAGATCCAGTTCGGCCACGACTACAGCCTGGCCGAGAAGGTCGCCAAGGCCGCCAAGGTGATCTATTCGTTCGAGGCGCGTTCACGGCTCGCCGGACTGCTGGGCGACTTCCGCCCCGACGTCGCCCACCTGCACAACATCTACCATCACCTGTCACCGTCGATCCTGCCGGTGCTCCGGCGCGAAGGCATCCCGTCGGTGATGACCGCACACGACCTGAAGATCGCCTGCCCCAACAACAAGATGCTGAACCATCTCGGGGTCTGCGAGCGCTGCCGTTCCGGCAACTACCTGCAGGTGGTCAAGAACCGCTGCGTGCAGGAATCGACCGCGGCCAGCGCGATCATCAGCGTCGAGAGCTTCCTGCATCGTTGGCTCGACAGCTATCGGCGCAACCTCGACCGGATCGTCGTGCCAAGCCGGTTCTACATCGACAAGTTCGTCGAGTGGGGCTGGCCGCGTGCGCTCTTCACCTACATTCCCAACTACGTCGAGGCCGACACGCTGGTGCCCCGCTTCGAACCCGGCGGTCATTTCCTGTTCCTTGGCAGGCTCGCCGCGGAGAAGGGGGTCGCGACGCTGGTCGGCGCGGCCGCGCGCGCGGGGGTGTCGTTGAAGATCGCCGGCACCGGCCCGCTGGAGGCGCAACTGAGGCAGATCGCCGCCTCATCGGGTGCGGACATCGAGTTCCTGGGCTTTCGCAGCGGCAACGACCTGCACGACTGTGTCCGGCGTTGCCGTGCGGTGGTCGTGCCCTCGGAGTGGTACGAGAACGCGCCGATGAGCGTGCTCGAGAGCTTCGCGCTCGGCAAGCCGGTGATCGGCTCGCGCATCGGCGGTATTCCGGAGATGGTCAGGCCCGGGCAGACTGGGTGGCTGTTCGAGAGCGGCAACGAGATCGAACTCGCCGATGTCCTGGCGCGCGCCGCATCGACGAACGACGATGATGTCGCCACACTTGGTCGTGCCGCACGTGCGGTGGTCGCACATGAGTTCTCGCGTACGCGTTATGTCGATTCGATGCTGGCCTTGTATCGCGAGATCGGTGTCGTGATGCGCACTGAAGAGGTCGTCAGTCCGGTCACCGCCTGATGACTCCTGACATCGCGCGCCGGCGCCATCGCGGCGACGGAAGGCGCGAGATCGACGATGAACGGTAAGCGCCGTTCGGTCGCTCGTCGGCTCGTTGTCGCCGCCGTGCCACCATCGTTAACTGCCGCACAACGGGCCTTTTCCCCGTATGGGATAATTTTTCTTTGAGTTTCAATATACCAACAGACTCCTCCTCCACGGTTCTTCGAAGGAACATGCTTTGAAGCGAATCTACATCGCTGGCTGCGGCGGCATGCTGGGCCAGGCCTTTTACGGCGTTTTCGGTTCCGATCACGAGCTGCGCTGCACCGACAAGGACGTCAACGAAGAGTGGCTCTCGTTGCTCGACTTCCGTGACCTGGATGCGTACCGGAAGGATGTCGAGGCGTTCAAGCCGGACTACCTCTTCCATCTCGGCGCCCACACCGACCTCGAGTACTGCGAACGCAATGTCGAGGACGCGTACCTGACCAACACGACGTCGGTCGAGAACGCCGTCCGCATCGCCAACAAGCTGCAGATCCCGCTGCTGTACATCAGCACCGCGGGCATCTTCGACGGTTCGAAAGACATCTTCGACGACTGGGACCTGCCCAATCCGCTGGGCCACTACGCGCGCTCCAAATACGCCGGCGAACTGTTCGTGACGCAGAACGCCCGCCATCACCTCGTCTGCCGGGCCGGCTGGATGATGGGCGGCGGTCCGCGCAAGGACAAGAAGTTCGTCCAGAAGCTGATGAAGCAGCTGAAGGCCGGCAAGACCGAGCTCAACGTCGTCAACGACAAGCTCGGCACACCGACCTACACGTTCGACTTCGCGGCCAACGTCAAGGCGCTGCTGCAGGGCGAGCACTGGGGCCTGTACAACATGGTCTGCGAAGGCGTGACCAGCCGCCTGGAAGTCGCCCACGAGCTCGTGCGGCTGCTCGGCCTCAAGGAGAAGGTCCATATCAACGAGGTGACGTCGGACTTCTTCAAGCAGGAGTTCTTCGCGCCCCGGCCCGATTCCGAGCGCCTGATCAACCGCAAGCTCGCGCTGCGCAACCTGAACCTGATGAGCGACTGGCGCCTGGCCCTCAAGCAATACCTGGATGCCTCGTATCGCGACTATCTGTAAGGCCCGGCGCACCGGATCCCGTTGATGCGCATCGCAACCTTCACCTTCCGATCGATCCCGCTCCGCCCCGGCTGCGCCGGGGCGGACAAGTTCGCGATCGAACTGTATCCGCGACTCGTCAGGCGGGGCCACCAGGTCGTCGCCTACAACCGGCTCTTCAAGGGCGAGGAGCCGATCGGCGAGGAGTACCAGGGCGTCCGGACCAAGAACTTCTACACGCCGACCCGCAAGAAGGGGTTCGACTCGATCCTGCACTCGTTCAAGGTCTGCTGGGACATCATCGTCCACGACACCGCCGATGTCGTGCACATCCAGAACGGCGGCAACAGCCCGTTCGCGCTGCTGCTCAGGATGTTCGGCAAGAAGGTGTTCCTGAGCCAGGACGGCGTCGACTGGAAGCGGGCGAAGTGGCCCTGGTACGGCCGCATCTACCTGTGGATGACCCAGTACCTGACCGCGGTCGCGCCGCACGCGGTGGTGTTCGACAACATCTTCTGCAAGGCCGAGTTCGAGAAGCGGTTCCATCGCACGTACGACTTCGTGCCGTTCGGCTCCGAGGTCTCCGAGGACAAGATCGACGAATCGATCCTGGCCGAGCTCGGTCTCGAGAAGGGCGGCTATTTCCTGTTCGTCGGCCGCTTCATCCCGGACAAGGGCTTGCAGTACCTCGTGCCGGCGTTCGAGAAGGTCGAGACCGGCAAGAAGCTCGTGCTGGTCGGTGGTGCGCCCAACCCGTCGGAGTTCGAGCGCGGACTGATGTCGACCAAGGACCCCCGGATCGTGTTCCCGGGCTACGTCTACGGCGGCAAGACCCATGCGCTGATGAAGAACGCCTACGCCTACGTGCAGCCGTCCGACATCGAGGGGTTGTCACCGGTGATCCTCGAGAACATGGGTCTGGGCACGCCGATCGTGTGCAGCGACATCCCCGAGAACGAATACGTCGTCGGCGAGACCGGCGTCAAGTTCCGCAAGGGCGACGTCGAGGACCTGCGCAGCAAGCTGCAATGGACGCTGGCCAATCCGGACGCGATGCGACGCAACGGCCAGGCCGGCCGCGAGCGCGCCCGGCGCGAGTTCAGCTGGGATGCGGTGACCGCGGCCTTCGAACGGATCTTCGAGGATCCGACCGGCAAGCGTCACCGGGTGGCCACCGCGCCCGCCGTGCAACGGTAGCGCGCCACATGACGAGAACAGACGAATTGATGGGGGTCTGGCGATGATTCGGGTGGCCGTTGTAGGCCTTGGCAAGATGGGCCTGTCGCACCTGGCGATGATCAACGTGCATCCGGATGTGCGTGTCGCCGCGGTGTGTGACTCGACCGGCTACGTGCTGGACGTCCTGAACAAGTACACCGGCGTGGCCACGTTCAGCGACTACGACGCGATGCTGCGCGATGTCGAGCTCGATGCCGTCGTGATCGCCACGCCGTCGCGTTTCCACGGCGCGATGACCCGCAAGGCGCTGGACAAGGGGCTGCACGTCTTCTGCGAGAAGCCGTTCGTGCTCGATCCGGACGAGGGCGCGCAGCTCGCGAAGCTCGCCGAGCAGAAGGGCCTGGTCAACCAGATCGGGTACCACTACCGGTTCGTCGGCGCGTTCCAGGAAGTCAAGCGGCTGCTGGACGCGGGCGCCATCGGTGATGTCACCCACGTGATGGCCGAGGCCTACGGACCGGTGGTGCTGCGTCCGAAAGGGTCGACCTGGCGCAACCAGCGCTCCGAGGGCGGCGGCTGCCTGTACGACTACGCTGCGCATCCGATCAACCTGCTCAACTGGTACTTCGGTGCGCCGGAGTCGGTGTCGGGCTCGGTGCTCAACAGCGTGTTCTCCAAAGAGACCGAGGACGAGGTCTACGGCACGATCCGCTTCCCCAACGCGATCAGCGCGCAGCTGTCGGTGAACTGGAGCGACGAGTCGTACCGGAAGATGAGCACGAAGCTGACCATCTGGGGCAAGGCGGGCCGGATCTACGCCGACCGCCAGGAGTGCCAGGTCTATCTTCGCGACACGGCGACGCTGCCGAAAGGCTACTCGAGCGGCTGGAACGTGCGCTACACGACCGACCTGACCGAGCCGGTCTGGTTCTACGTTCGCGGCGAGGAGTACTCGGCGCAGCTCGATTCGTTCGTCGCCAGCATCAAGTCGAAGCGGGCCGACACCATCAACTCGTTCGCCAGCGGCGCGCTGACCGACAAGGTGATCTCGATGATCATCGCCGACGCGCAGCAGGGCGGCGGGGTGTCGGCCAGCCAGCAGATCGACCTGGCCGCGCAGACGCGGCCGCGCTCGCGCTGGTTCCGATTCGCGTCGCGCTGAACGCGCCTACGTACCGCACTTCCCAGGGATCATGGACAAGCTACTGTTCGGTGACAACCAGTTCTTCGGCGTCAACCACATGTCCGAGGAGAAGGCGCGCGCACAGTCGATGCGCTTCCAGGACACGTCGGCCATCATCGAGGTGCTCGACGTGGCCTACGACGAAGGCATCCGCACGTTCATGTGCACCACACACGACCGGATCGCGCAGGTGTGCGACCACGTCCGCGCCAATCCGCAACGGTACGCCGATTTCGAGTTCTACCCGTGCATGCCGTATGCGCACAAGTACGCCAACGCGGTGACCGAACACGGCATGCTCGGCGCGGTCCGGCGCTACCTGCCGGACGAGGGCTTCCTCGATGCGGCGATGCGCGGCGGCATGTCGCTGGCCCGCAAGGACATCGAAGGCATCACGACGCTGCTGGTCGACGCCGAGATGAAGATGTTCGCCGGGCTCAAGACACCGGTGATCTTCCTGCAGAACGTGGTCGTCGACTTCCTGCTCGGCCTCAACTTCAAGGAGGCCTTCAGGATCTTCGCCGATCATGTCCGAAAGGCCTACGGCGCCGAACCCGGCTTCATCACGATGAACATGCCGCGCCTGCTCGACGTGCTCGAGGAGCTCGGCATCGACAATCCGGTCGTCTGCGCCAACATCAACAAGATCGGCTTCAGGATGTGCGGCGGCTTCGAGGCGTACGAACACGCCCTGAAGAACCGCCGCTTCCGGCCGATCGCGATGTCGGTCTTCGCCTCCGGAGCGATCCCCCCGGCCGAGGCGATCGAATGGGTCTGCCGGCAGGGCATCGAATCGATCGTCTTCGGCGCCTCGAGTCGCGGCAACATCCGCAGCACCAAACAACTGGTCGACAAGCACTGGCCCGCGACGGCCCCCGCCTGAGTCCGCGGCCGGGGAAGACGGTTCGACCGGGTTCTCCGACGACGAAAAGAAACGCCGACCCGAAGGTCGGCGTTTTCCGTTCCAGCGTCGTGATGGTCGCTGATCAGTCCAGCGGCGGGGGAGCGGCGCGGAACGCGTCCTCGCTGATCGCCGCACCACCCGGGTCCTGCATGCCGACGTTGATGGTCGCCATGTTGAAGGCGCGCCATTCGTTGGCCACCAGCTTCGAGCGCGAGACGCCGACCCCGGGGTTGAAGTACGACGGGGCGAATTCGGACACCTGCGTGCTGGCCGTCGGGTAGTAGTCCGCCCCGACCTGCAGCAGGTACCTGGCGTTCGCACGGTCGTCCGGACGTGCCGGGTTGTCGACGACCAGGCGGGCCTGCATCGTCACCAACATCGCCTCGATGTCCGACGGGTTGATCGACACCTTGCCGTTGTTCCACCAGCCGTGGAACACGTAGGAGCCGCCGTCCGGGCGCAGCGACACCGATCCGTCGGATTCGGTGCGTGTGTTGCCGGCACCCGAGCACATGTCGTACGAGTTCTTCGGGCAGTTGAAGCCGCCGACGCTGCGCGACACGCCGAGCGAACGCCACTGTTTGTCGGCACGGCTCTTCCACAGGATCTTCACGTCGCGCATCTGCACGCGGGTGTTGGTCGCCGAGTTGCCCTGCCCGTCGAAGACGACGAACCACGGCAGCACGGTGTTCCACCAGGCGGTGCTCTTGAAGTAGCTGTTCGCCGGCACCCAGTAGCTCGGCGTGCGCGAACCGCGCGGGTCGTTGCCCATCACCACCTGGCCCGGACCGGTGGCCCAGCCGTAGTAGGTCGGGACACCGGCCAGCACGGTGTCGTTCTTCAGCTTCATGTCGTTGACGATCGTGTCCACCGAGTTCACGGTCGCGACGACCGGCGCGGTCACCGCCGCCGGGGTCGGAGCCGGGGTCGGAGCCGGGGTCGGAGCCGGGGTCGGAGCCGGAACCGGGGTTGGCGCCGGAGTCGGTGCCGGTGCCGGAGTCGGTGCCGGTGCCGGTGCCGGAGTCGGTACCGGTGCCGGTGCGGGAGTGGCCGAGGTGGTCGTGGTCGTCGCCGATGTCGTGCTCGTCGTCGTGGTGGCCTTCGTGACCAGCGTCCAGCGCTGCGCGCACGCGCCGGCATCGGTGCGAAGCACCAGCTGCGAATTGTCGGCGTATCCGTTGACGGTGCTGAGCACCAGGCTGCGGGCCGCCGCGTTGGCCAGCTGGTACGTGCCCGACCCCTTGGCGGTCAGCACCCAGCGCTGCATCGGGCCGTTCCAGTTCGTGTACGCGTTGACGTTGGTGTTGACGGTCGGGGTCACCTTCTCGGCCTGCATCACCGAGTTGGTCCCGTCGATCTTCATCACGTAGGTGCCGTCGGCGTTGCGGCTGAGCGCCAGCGTGGTCTTGCCAGCGGCCCGCAGCACCATGTTGTCCCAGGGGGACGACCCGTACTGGCCGCTCGACGTCCTGTTCGCGCACGCGTTCCTGAGGTAGTACTTGCCCGCGATCGGCGTCGCCGTCGCCTTGTTGTCGACCGCGCTCGCGACGTCGTCGCTGTCAGGCAGGATCGCGAGTGTCTCCTCGCCGTCGGCCGAGGTGACCGACCCGACGGCGATGCCGTCGTCCGCGGCTGGTGTGTCGACGGAATCCTGCCCGGCGGCTGCCGGTGCGTCGGTCGACGCCGAGTCCGAGCCGCTCGCGCTGCAAGCCGCCATCGCGGCGCCGATCAGGCAGGTGAGCGTCAGACGAAGAGCGGGGCTGAGAGGGTGAGTCTGGTTCGCCGGCACGTGGGCGTGCGAAGCCGGCTCGACCAGAGGTCGGGGCGAGGACATGTTGCGCCTTTCTATAAGTGTTGGCGCTTGCAGGTCTCGTGAGGTACTTCTGCCAGGGACGGCCTGCAAGCGACGCGTGAAAAAAATCACATCACGCGTTCACGCAAGGTATCGGTCCGAGTGTTGCGCGCGGAATCGGCAACGGATGGTCGTGCCGTTTGCACCGACGGATGAATCGCTGCGGCGGATCAGGACCGATGAAAGGTGGACACCACGCGCTGCCTCGCGATATGGACGGGCAAACACGCGCTGTTCCGATCGCGAGTGATGGTCGTCAGTCCGCGGGGCGTGGTGCCGTTCGTGCCTGGCGGCTCACCGCTCGTCCGAAGAGCGGTTGACGAGCCCTTCCGACTTCTACGGCCCGGGCGAAGTGGGCCACGAGGGTGTCGACGCCCGCGGCGGGACGTCGAGAGAGGTCAGCGGATCGAGACCTCGGAAGCGGTCAGCGGATCGAGACGTTGGTAGAGGTCAGCGGATCGGTGGCGGGGCGGCGCGAAACGCGGTCTCGGTGACCGCGGCACCACCGGGCTCCTGCCGGCCCACGGCGATGGTTGCCATGTTGAACGACTTCCATTCGCGCACGACCAGCTTCGAGCGCGACAGGCCGATGCCCGGGTTGAAGAACGCGGGAGCGAAGTGTTCCACGCGGGTCTTGCGATCGGGATAGTAGTCGGCGCCGACCTGGATCAGGTAACGGGCGCGATCGATGTCGTTGGGTCGCGAGGCATCGTCGGGGACCAGCCGCGCCTGCAGCGAAACCCAGATCGCCTGGATGTCGTGCGGACGGATGTCCACGTGGCCGAGGGTCCACCAGCCGTGGAACGCGAAGTTGCCGCCCTCGGGCAGCAGCGAGGTCGAACCGTCGGACTCGTTGCGCACATTGCCGGCGGCCTTGCACATGTCGAACTTGGTCTTCGGGCAGTTGCTTCCGGACACACCGCGCGAGAAGCCGAGTGGCCGCCATGCCTTGTCCGAGCGGCTCTGCCACCACATCGCCATGTTGCGGATCTGGACGCGGGTGTTGCGCGCGGCGTTGCCCTCGCCGTCGAACACCACGAACCATGGCAGCGCGACCGTCCACCAGGCGTCGCTCTTGAAACGGGGATTGGATACGTCCCAGTATCGGGGCGCACGAGTGCCGCGCGGATCATTGCCCATCGCCACCTGGCCGGGACCCTTGGCCCAGCCGACCGACTCCGGCACGCCGGCGAGCGGCAGGTCGTTCATCAGGCGCATGTCATCGATGATCGTGTCGACGGAGTTGAAGCGCGCGTCGATGACTTCGCGTTCCTCGGCCCGCAGCCGGGACAGGTCGATCGGAGGCAGCGGCCCGTCGACCGTCTGGCGAGCCTCGGGATGACAGCCGGAGACCGCGCCGATCGACAGGACCGCGAGAATGGCCGGCAGCCCTCGCATCGTGAAACGACGTCGCTTCATGCAGGTGTTTTCCGCCTCGATGCCACGTTTGCGGGGGCCGCACGTCGATTCGGGCGCGTATCACGTTAACATACGGCTTCCTCGGCCTCCCGGATCTCCGGGTTGCGGCTTTCCAGGCAGCGGATTCCGCCGCTCACGCCTCGCCGCATTGACCCTTCGGGTTTCCGGCCGTCTACTGGCTGCGTCACGTTCGTCGCGACCGGCCAAACCGTCGGTCCGTTCGTTCCACGATCGCGGCCGTGTTGCTCGACACGAGCACGTGCATTGGTTCCAGGTGCCGTCAGAACCCGGCCCGATGCATCGATCGACTACTTGGAGGCCGCATGTCCCGCTCCGCGAGCCATGGCGTCACGTTCGGTCTCGTCCGACGGGGCGACCAATCGCGCCAGCCCCGGTCGCAGATGCCGCTCGGCTCCGCGCATTCACCGGTCCTGGCATCGACCGAAGGCGGATTCCGTCCCGACCTGGAAGCGCTTCGGGGTGTCGCGGTGCTGCTGGTGCTGCTGTATCACGTCGGCTTCTCGGCGATCGGCGGCGGCTTCGTCGGCGTCGATGTCTTCTTCGTCCTCAGCGGCTATTTCATGGCCCGTACGCTGGACAAGACCGATCGCGCCTCGATCCTGCGCTTCTTCGACCGACGGATCCGGCGGGTCATCCCGTTGACGCTGGTCGTCGCGATCGCCTTCATGGTCGCGATGCCATGGCTGTTCCTGCCGCACGAGGTCCGGGCGGTCACCGCGGATTTCGTCGGCGTGATGCTGATGATCCCGAACATGGTCTACTGGACCGACGTCGGCTACTTCGCCAAGGAACTGTTCCACCCGCTGCTGCACTACTGGTCGCTCGGCGTCGAGTACCAGTACTACCTGGTGTTCCCGCTGCTGCTGATGGCGTTCCACCGGTATCGGTTCGCCGCACTCGTTCTGCTCGCGATGTCGCTGGTGCTCTGCGTCGTGCTGACACCGGTCAACGCACGCACCGCGTTTTTCATGCTGCCGCCGCGCCTGTGGGAGTTCCTGCTCGGATGGTTCGCGTTCCGCTGGGTCGACCAGTCCCGGGGTCCGATGGTGCCGACGACACCGTCGCTCGCGATCGGTGTCGCTTCGGTCGCCGTCATCGGCGCGTGTGCCGTCTTGTATGACGGGTCGATGCTCTACCCGGGACACTGGGCGATCTGGCCCACGCTGGCGACCTTCGCGCTGATCGTCACCGGTGCCTGTGCCCCCGTGCTCGCCGGACCGATGGCCGCGCCACTGCGTTACCTGGGCAAGGTCTCGTTCTCGGTGTACATCGTCCACTATCCGCTGATCTTCATCGCCAAGTACGCCCCGTTCTACCAGTGGAAGGTGCTTGGCCTGGGGCAAAAGGCCGGCCTCGTGGTCGCCTCGATCGTGCTCGCGCACTTCACGCATCGATGGATCGAACTGCCGTTCCGCAGCCGAAGCCTGGTGCCCGGGCGCTCGTTCTACACGGCGATGGCGGCATTGTCCGCGCTGGCCGTCGGTGTGGTGGCATACGAATACCGGACCGAGTTCCAGATCGCACGCCATGATCCCGTGGTCCAGAAGATCACCCTGTCCGTGCAGGAACGGGGTTCGTTCCGATGCGGCCGCATGGAGTCGCTGGACGTGCGCTTCGACAGCTGTGAACTGGTGGCCGGACAGCCCGGCAGGCCGCGGGTGCTCGCACTCGGCAACAGTCATGTCGACAGCCTGAAGGAGACGCTGATCCAGGAGGCGCAGTGGGCCGGTTCGGCGCTGTTCATGACCAAGAACAACTGCCTGCTCGGCGCCGGGCGCAAGTGCGCGGTCGACGCGACGCTGGCGGAGATCGGCAGGCGCGACATCACCGACGTGATCTTCCATGCGTACGTCGACGAACACTTCGACTACGGCGGACTCGAGCATCTGGTCGGGGCGACACGCGCCACCGGGGTCCGTGTCCACCTGATCGACCCGGTCCCGATCTATGCACAATCGGTGCCGGCGCAGCTCTACTTCGCCCATGCGGCCTCGGCTTCGCACGAGGGGCAGGTGATCGATCGCGGCGGCTACCGGCGTGCCTATGACAACTATCTGCACCGCACCCGGGAGATCACACGATCGAATCCGCACGTGCGCACCTACGCCACCGTCGACATCTTCTGCAATCCGCGTTGCCGGACCCACGAGGGGTACCGGCTGTTCTATTTCGACTCGAATCACCTGACCCATTTCGGCGCCGAGCAGCTTGCCCCGGTGGCCCGGACCATCCTTGCCCGGGCCCCCGCCCGGTAGGGTCATCGTCGGAGCGATGTTCGTACCGCGCCCCGACACCCGGCGTGTCGGAGGACCGGAGACCGACCTGGGGCCGATCTAGCCGGATGGCGGGGGTTCGTGAAATACTGCGCCTGTCCAACCGGCCGCCCGGCCGACAATGACGATCCGGCGTGCCCCGACTCAGAGACGGTTCGACCATGACCTCGGTCCACTACAACCTCGCACTGCACGACGACGATCGTCGCCGCCAGCTCTACGAAGGCGACCTGTTCGTCTATACCGCCAACGAGCACACACTCGCGCTGACCGAACTCGCCTCGCGCCTGCTGCACGAGGCGTTCGGTGGTCGGGATCCGCGCACCGTGCAGTACCAGATGCCGGCGCGTGAGTATGCGCAGGTGATGTCGCGCGTCAAGCCGAAATTCATCCACCATCCGGACTGCAAGGTGCTGTTGCCGCGGCTGATGGCGAGCATCGGCTGCGACCTGGAACAGACCTTCTTCGACGTGCCGCGGATGCGCAGCGCAACCAGCGACGGTTACCTGACGACGGGGATCGCCTACGCGTTCCATCCGCATCGCGACACCTGGTACTCGGCGCCGATGTGCCAGATCAACTGGTGGCTGCCGGTCTTCGAGATCGAGGCCGGGCGTGCGATGGCATTCCATCCGCGCTACTTCGGCCGTCCGGTGACCAACGACTCGCAGGTCTACGACTATGCGCGCTGGAACGCGACATCGCGTTTCAACGCGGCCGATCACGTCGGTCTCGACACCCGTGTGCAACCGATGCCCAAGGAACAGCTGGCACTGGATCCGGCCATCGTGGTGGTCACACCTCCCGGCGGCATGGTGCTGTTCTCGGCGGCCCAGCTGCATTCCACCGTCCCGAACGAGACCGGCGAAACCCGCTACAGCCTCGACTTCCGGACCGTCCATCTGGGCGATCTGCGATCCCGCCGCGGCGCCCGCAACGTCGACTCCCGCTGCACCGGGTCGGCGATCGACGATTATCTACGCGCGACCGATCTCAGCCACGTCCCCGCCGACGTGCAGGCGATCTACAGCGCGGGACATCCCCAGCCGGTCGAAGTTTGACCGGCGAGTGGGTGATTCCGCCGGATTCACGAGAGTTGGCATCGGTGGGCAGGACACCGATTGGGGTAGCGCGTAGAATCGGATTTGCATGAAGATCGAGACCATCGAACATCCCGCTGCCGCGGGCGCCGCCCCCAGTACGGCTCCGGCGATCCCGGCGGCCGCGGCGCCATCGGGATCGTTCTCCGGACTGAACGCCTTCGTCCTCGGCGCGACCGGCGGCATCGGCTCGGCGATCACCCAGGCCCTGCTCGATCGCGGCGCACGGGTGCTCGGCACCGGCCGCACCGACAGTTCGATCCTCGAACTTCGCAACCGCCTGCCCCATTCGGATCGGTTCGACGGATTCCCGTGTGATCTCTCCCGGCCCGCGGACATCTCGACACTTCGTGATGCCAAGGCCGAATTCTTCGACGCGATCGACATCCTCGTCATCAGTTCGGGAACGATGCGTTCCGGCTCGACGATGGAGGCCGACCTCGACCATTTCGACGAGCACTTCTCGGTCAACGTCCGTGGCCCGTATGCGCTGATCCAGGCCGCCCTGCCGAGCCTGATCGCGCGCCGGGGTCAGCTGGTGATGATCAGTTCCAGTGCCGGGCTGAAGGGGCGACCGCGGATCGGCCAGTATTCGGCGACCCAGGCGGCACTGAAGGCGCTCGCCGATTCGGTCAGGGACGAGGTCAATGAACACCTGGTCCGCGTGATGACCGTATTTCCCGGACGCACGGCCGGCCCGAAGCAGGAATCGCTGTACCAGGAGAACGGGCAGGACTACGTGCCCGAACTGCTGCTGCAGCCCGAGGACCTGGCGCGGATGGTGGTGGCCGCGCTCGATCTGCCGCGCACGGCGGAAGTGACCGAGCTGCATATCCGCCCGCTCGTCAAGTCCTACTAGAACCTGTCTCAAGACTACTGCGCGTCCCGATTTGCGCGTTCCGGTGCTCAGCGTACCTTCGTACGCTTGCGCTCCTCGCGCGCAACTCGGGCCTGCTCGCTACGTCTTGAGACAGGTTCTGCGAACCTTGAGATCACTGCGCG
>CADEEH010000079.1 GCA_902826305.1 uncultured Burkholderiales bacterium | reverse complement strand
ATTCGAACTCGGTGCCCTTGATCAGGTTGTTCAGGTTGGTGACGTACGCCTGATGGTGCTTGCCGTAGTGGAACTCGAGAGTTTCCTTCGAGATGTGCGGCGCCAGCGCGTCCATCGGGTACGGCAGCGGGGGAAGGGTGTGTTCCATCGGTTTGTCCTCGTTCGGGTGAGCGGAGCACCGCGCCGCGCCGCGACCGCGGCAGCGAACTCGGCGTTGAAGCGTTTGCGGGGGCACGCGACGGACGGATCCGTTCGTCTGGGGCACCCCCGGAGCCGAACGCGATTCTAATCCACGTCGCCGGCCGGTTTTCCTTTGACCGGATCGATCACGCGGACGTCGAACGCCCCCTCGGCGACACGCACCGACAGCAGGTCACCGGAATCGACGTCGACCGCCCGGCGCACGATCGTCGGACCGCTGCGCACGATCGCATAGCCGCGTGCGAGCACCGCCTGGGGCGACAGCGCCTCCAGTCCGGTGGCCGCGTGGCCGAGCCGTTGTCCCATCAGGCCGTGGCATGTCTCTGTCGCCGACCACATCCGTCGTGCCAGTTCCTGCAGGCGGCGATCGGCGACGTCGACCGGCGGGGCCAGCAGCCGGGCACCGGCCCGCTCCGATCGTGTGCACGCGTCGCGCCACCGCCGGCGTTCGGCGGCGGCGAGCCGGGTTGCCAGCAGATGCAGGCCAAGTGCGCGTTCGCGCCAGCGTGCCGACGGCGAGCGCAGCAGTCGGGCCGCGACGTCGAGTCGCTGTTCGCGCACCTGCTGACGCCGCTCGAACTGCTGTACGAGACGTCGGGCGACCGCGGCGACCGCACCGGCGAGTTCACGCCGCTCGACCGCGACCAGTGTCGCGGCGCCGGTGGGTGTCGGCGCGCGCAGGTCGGCGACGAAATCGGCGATCGTGAAGTCGGTCTCGTGGCCGACGCCGACGACCACCGGCATCGGCATCGCGGCAATCGCGCGGGCGACCGACTCCTCGTTGAACGCCCACAGGTCCTCGATCGAGCCGCCACCGCGCACCAGCAGCAGCACGTCGCATTCGGCGCGGCGGGCGGCACACGCCAGCGCCGCCGCCAGCGCCGCCGGCGCTTCGGCCCCCTGCACCGGGGTCGGGTAGACGATCACCGGCAGATGCGGCGCGCGCCGCGCGAGGGTCGTCAACACGTCGTGCAGTGCCGCCCCCTGCGCCGAGGTGACGACACCGATCGCCCGCGGCAGCGATGGCAGCGGCCGCTTGCGGGCCGGATCGAACAGGCCTTCGGCCTCGAGCCTGACCTTCAGTGCGAGGAACCGCTGATGCAGGTCGCCGTCACCGGCGCGCCGCATCGCCTCGACCTGGATCTGGAATTCGCCGCGCGGCTGGTAGAGCGAGACCAGCGCCCGGACCTCGACCCGGTCACCGTCGCGCAGCGGCCAGCCGACCAGCATCGCGCGACCGCGGAACATCACCGCCCGGACCTGGGCCGACCCGTCCTTCAGCGTGAAGTAGCAGTGCCCGCTGGCGGCCCGGGTCAGATTGGAGATCTCGCCGGCCACCCACAGCGCGGGGAATCCGCGCTCGAGGCACTCGGCGGCGGCCCGATTCAGATCGGTGACCGACCAGACCTTCGGCTGCGCCCGGCCACCGGTCGCAAAACCAGTCTCCATGCGGATCTCCAGGGTTACCTGTCCACAAAGACCCGACTCGTCGCCTGGGGAATACACGCCCCGACGAACGGCCACGGTTTTCGGTGCAAGTCTTTGTTTTTAATACACATTCTTGGTGCCAACTATTTCAGCACGATGACCAACGCGTGACACGACGCGGTCTTGCGGCAGGAGGGCACCTGATATGCACATGTTTATCCACAGAAGCTGTTAATGACTTTGGCGTCGCCTCGGGACGGTGCAGATCAGCGCCCGGCGAGGTTGCGGAAGTGTGCCTGGATGCCGCATCGTCGACTCCGGACGCACCGCCGGCGGGAGTCGGTCCGCCCGCTCCCCACGCCCACCGGCCAGTCGCGACCGCCCGCTCGCCGATCGACACCGCGCGTCGGTCCGGCCGGCGCAAATCGTCTGATCCGGATCATAACGGCGCCGCGATGCTTGCCGCGGGCTGGCAAATGAGCCGACAATTCGGCCCCTGCAAGGGCGCGCTCGAACGCGCCCGCCGATCGATCCCTGGCACGGTTCGAATCATCTGGGAGGCTGCGTTTGTTCTCGATCATCCAGGCCGCCGGCTGGCCGGTGTGGTTCCTGATCATCGCGTCGATTGTCGCGGTCGCGCTGATCATCGAGCGGTTCATCTCGCTCAAACGCGCGAAGATCATGCCGCCGAGCCTGCTCGACGAGGTGCTCAACCTGCACCGGAATCGACAGATCAGCGCCGACGTCATCGGCAAGCTCGAGAAGAACTCGCCGCTGGGCAAGGTGCTGGCGAGCGGGCTTCGCTACGAGCAGGCGCCGCGCGAAGTGATGAAGGAAGCGATGGAAGAGTCCGGCCGTGCGGTCGCACATGACCTCGAGCGCTTCCTGAACGGGCTGGGCACGATCGCCGCGGTCTCGCCGCTGCTCGGCCTGTTCGGCACCGTGATCGGGATGATCGAGATCTTCGGCGCGCAGGCGCCCGGCGGCTCGAACCCGCAACAGCTCGCCTACGGCATCTCGGTGGCGCTGTACAACACCGCGCTCGGCATCATGGTCGCGGTCCCGGCACTGATCTGCTACCGCTACTTCCGATCCACGGTCGACGGCTACCTGGTCGAGATGGAGCAGCAGTCGCTGCGCCTGATCGACACCATCCGCAGCGGACGGCGATGAACTTCCGGCGTGGAATCCGGCGCGACGAGCCGGAGATCAACTTCATTCCGTTGATCGACCTGCTGCTGGTGATCCTGATTTTCCTGCTGGTCAGCACCACGTATTCGAAGTTCACCGAGTTGCAGGTCAACCTGCCATCGGCGTCGGCCGAGGCGGTGGCCGAGCGACCGACCGAGATCGTCGTGGCCGTCTCCAGCGACGGCCGCTACCTGATCGACAACGTCCCCCAGCCCCAGGGCACACCGGCGGTCTTCTCGCAGTCGCTGCGCGCGGCGGCCAAGGGCCGCAAGGATCCGACGCTGATCATCTACGCGGACGGCGGTGCGTCGCACCAGGCGGTGGTCAACGTGCTGGAGGCCGCGCGGCTGGCCGGGCTGGCCAAGGTGAACTTCGCGGCCCAGTCGAGCGGCAACGCGGCCGGCAAGTGAACCTCGGGCGCAGTCCGCGCGAGCGGATGCGCGCGCGGCTCGAACGCCTGGTGCTGCAGGCCTGGTACGACCCGCAGCCGGGACCGGCGGCCCAATGGCTGATCCGATGCACCCGTCCGCTCGCGGCACTGACCGGCTGGCTCGCCCGCCGACGCCGCAAGCGCATCGAACAGCACCTGATCGCGCCCCCGCGGCCCCTGATCGTGGTCGGCAACCTGATCGCCGGCGGCGCCGGCAAGACCCCGGCGGTGATCGCGATCGCCCGCGCACTCGCGGCACGTGGCTGGAAACCGTCGATCGTGTGCCGGTCGTACCGCGCGCGGCGATCCGAACCGTCGCTGGTCGATGCCGACAGCGACGCGGCGGAAGTCGGCGACGAGGCGGTTGTCATCGCGCAGGCGACCGGCCTGCCGGTGGCGAGTGCGCGCCGGCGCACCGACGCTCTCGAACTGATCCGTGCGGCTCACCCGGAAACCGACGTGCTGCTGGCCGACGACGGCCTGCAGCACGAGGCATTGCCGCGCACCGTCGAGATCGTGGTCTTCGATCGGCGTGGCGTCGGCAACGGCCTGATGCTGCCGGCCGGGCCGCTGCGCGAACCGCTGGTGCACGCGGCGCGGATGGACGTGCTGCTGCTCAACGGCAAGGCCGAACCCCCGCTGGCGCATCCGCGGATCCACCACCTGCACGTCGAGCCCGGGCTGATCCATCCGCTCACCGGCGAGTCGGGCGTCGGACTGACCCCGACCGAATTCGCCCGTCGGGTACGAGGCCGGGAGCTGATCGCGTTCGCCGGCATCGCCGATCCGTCGCGATTCTTCGAGACGGTCGCCGCGATCGGACTGCGGGCGACGCCGCATGCGGCGGGCGACCATGCGAGGGTCGGACCCGACACGCTGGCAGCGCTGCAGGCCCCGTTCATTCTGATGACCGAGAAAGACGCCGTAAAATTCCGGACGTTCGCCGACGAGCGATGCTTCGCATTGCGGGTGGACACACGCGTCGACGACGCGTTGATCGACTGGCTCGAGGAGCGCCTGCGTGGACAACCGTTTGCTTGAGATCCTCGTGTGCCCGCTGTGCAAGGGGCCGCTGCACTACGACCGGAACGCGCAGGAACTGACCTGCAACCATGACAAGCTGGCGTTCCCGATCCGCGACGGCATCCCGGTGATGCTCGAGGACGAGGCGAGGAAAGTCGTCGGGTGAGCTCCGGGCAGGCTCACTCTCCCGCTTTCGTCGCACTGATTCCCGGCAGGCTCGCGGCCACGCGGCTGCCCCGCAAACCGCTCGCCGACCTGGCCGGCGTGCCGATGATCGTCCGGGTCGCACGCCAGGCGCGGGCATCGGGCGCGACGCGGGTCGCGATCGCGACCGATGCACACGAGATCGAGGCGGTGGCCCACGCGCATCACATCGAGGCGGTGATGACACGGGCGGATCATCCGACCGGGACCGACCGGCTCGCCGAGGCGGTCGTGATCCTCGGGCTGGAGGACGACGCCATCGTCGTCAACGTGCAAGGCGACGAGCCGCTGATCCCGCCGTCGATGATCGCCGCGGTCGCGCAACGACTGGCCGGTTCTCCGGATTGTGTGATGGCGACCGCGGCCCACGCGATCGATGCGGCGGACGACTATCTGAATCCGAACGTCGTCAAGGTGGTCTGCGACCGCGGAGGCCGCGCGCTGTACTTCTCGCGGGCCCCCCTGCCCTTCGATCGCGACGCACTCGCCGGTTTTCCCCGGGCAGACGTCGCCGCCGGATGGCAAGCGCCGGTCCTCGGCTTCGCGCCGCTGCGCCACATCGGCATCTATGCCTACCGGGTCGCGTTCCTGCGCCGCTATGCGTCGCTCGCACGGTCGCCGCTTGAGTCGATCGAATCGCTCGAACAGCTGCGGGTGCTCTGGCACGGCGAGCGGATCGCGGTCGAGCTCTGGCCCGAGGCGCCACCGGCCGGCGTCGACACACCCGAGGACCTGGACCGGGTACGCGCGCTGCTGGCCACCGGCCATGCGCCGGACTGAACACACCACGTTGCGCGGCCACGCCTGAAATTGACCGGGCTGCCCCTTTGCGGGTAGCCTCTCGCGTTGCGTCGAGGGGGCGTGAAGCGGTGAGGTCCGTGTTCGATCCGGGCCGTGTCGCGGCACGAGCGGCGCGATCCGGCTCTCGGCAGACCAACCATTACAGGCAACAACCCATGCGATTGATCCTGCTCGGGGCGCCGGGCGCCGGCAAGGGCACACAGGCGGCGTTCATCAAGGAACGCTTCGGCATTCCGCAGATCTCCACCGGCGACATGCTGCGCGCCGCGGTCAAGGCCGGCACGCCGCTGGGCGTGGCCGCCAAGAAAGTGATGGACTCGGGCGGTCTGGTCTCCGACGACATCATCATCGGCCTGGTCAAGGACCGGCTGCAGCAATCGGACTGCCAGTCCGGCTACCTGTTCGACGGCTTTCCGCGCACGATCCCGCAGGCCGAGTCGATGAAGGACGCCGGTGTCGCGATCGACTACGTGCTCGAGATCGATGTCCCGGACAGCGAGATCATCGAGCGGATGAGCGGACGGCGTGTCCACGTGGCCAGCGGCCGCACGTATCACGTCAAGTTCAATCCGCCGAAAGTCGCGGGCAAGGACGACGTCACCGGCGAGGACCTGATCCAGCGCGACGACGACAAGGAAGAGACGGTGCGCAAGCGCCTGGACGTCTACCACGCGCAGACCAAGCAGCTGGTCGACTACTACGGCCAATGGGCGGCGACCGGCCAGGCCGGCGCGCCGCGCTACCGCAAGATCGCCGGCATCGGCAGCGTCGACGAGATCAAGACGCGCGCATTCGACGCGCTGAAATAGACATCCGGCCGCGCGGGTCCGTGCGAATGCGGGCACCGCGGGCGAACACGAGATCATAATCCCGAGGGAGAGCGTTCGATGACAGGAGCCACTTCTGCCGGTGTCTGGCTGGCGATCATCTGCGGCCTGGCGGCGGTCGTCTACGGCATCGTTGCCAGCCGCCAGATCCTGTCGCTGGACGCCGGCAACGCGCGCATGCAGGAGATCGCCGCGGCGATCCAGCAAGGCGCCAAGGCGTACCTGAACCGGCAATACACGGCGATCGCCATCGTCGGCGTGATCCTGCTGCTGATCATCTGGTTCACGCCCGGCCTGGGCAAGGCCACCGCGGTCGGTTTCGCGATCGGCTCGATCCTGTCGGGTGTCGCCGGCTACATCGGCATGAACGTCTCGGTGCGCGCGAACGTGCGCACCGCGCAGGCGGCCACGCGCGGGCTGAACGACGCGCTCGGGGTCGCCTTCAAGGGCGGTGCGATCACCGGCATGCTGGTGGTCGGGCTCGGCCTGCTCGGCGTGGCGGTCTACTTCCTGGTGCTGATGGGCTCGGCGGCCTCGGGCACCTCGCTGCACGATGCGATCAAGCCGCTGATCGGCCTGGCCTTCGGTTCCTCGCTGATCTCGATCTTCGCGCGCCTGGGCGGCGGCATCTTCACCAAGGGCGCCGACGTCGGCGCCGACCTGGTCGGCAAGGTCGAGGCCGGCATCCCCGAGGACGATCCGCGCAACCCGGCGGTGATCGCCGACAACGTCGGTGACAACGTCGGTGACTGCGCCGGCATGGCCGCGGACCTGTTCGAGACCTATGCGGTCACGCTGATCGCGACGATGCTGCTCGGTGCGCTGATGGTCAAGGGCGCCGAACTGCAGGCGGTCGTCTATCCGATGGTGCTCGGCGGGCTGTCGATCATCGCCTCGATCGTCGGTGCGATGGCGGTCAAGGCCGCGCCCGGCCAGACCAACATCATGGCCGCGCTGTACAAGGGCCTGGCGGTCGCGGGCGCGATCGCGACCGTGCTCGCGCTGCCGGCCACGCTGCTGGTGTTCAGCGGCGCCGACCTGTCGGTGATCGGCACCTCGTCGATGAAGCTGTTCGGCTGCGTGCTGGTCGGCATGGTGCTGACCGGCCTGATCGTCTGGATCACCGAGTACTACACCGGCACCCAGTTCAAGCCGGTGCAATACGTCGCGCAGGCGTCGACGACCGGCCACGCGACCAACATCATCGCCGGCATCGCGGTGTCGATGAAATCGACCGCACTGCCGGTGATCATGGTCTGCGGAGCGATCTATGCCGCCTACGCCCTCGGCGGCCTGTACGGCATCGCGGTCGCGGCGACGGCGATGCTGTCGATGGCCGGCATCGTGGTCGCGCTCGACGCGTACGGGCCGATCACCGACAACGCCGGCGGCATCGCCGAGATGGCCGACCTGCCGGACTCGGTGCGCAACATCACCGACCCGCTGGATGCGGTCGGCAACACGACCAAGGCGGTGACCAAGGGTTATGCGATCGGTTCGGCGGGCCTGGCCGCGCTGGTGCTGTTCGCCGACTACACCCATGCACTCGAGGGTGTCGGGTTCGGTGGCATCCGCTTCGACCTGTCCGACCACATGGTGATCATCGGGCTGTTCCTCGGCGGCCTGATCCCGTTCCTGTTCGGTGCGATGGCGATGGAGGCGGTCGGGCGTTCCGCCGGTTCGGTGGTCGAGGAGGTCCGGCGCCAGTTCCGCGAGATTCCCGGGATCATGGAAGGCACCGGCAAACCCGACTACTCGCGCGCGGTCGGCCTGCTGACGACGGCGGCGATCAAGGAGATGATGATCCCGTCGCTGCTGCCGGTGCTGGTGCCGATCGTGGTCGGTGTCGTGCTCGGGCCGGTTGCGCTCGGCGGCCTGCTGATGGGCACGATCATCACCGGGCTGTTCGTCGCGATCTCGATGTGCACCGGCGGTGGCGCCTGGGACAACGCGAAGAAATACATCGAGGAAGGCCACCACGGCGGCAAGGGCAGCGATGCCCACAAGGCCGCGGTCACCGGCGACACCGTCGGCGATCCGTACAAGGACACCGCCGGTCCCGCGGTCAACCCGCTGATCAAGATCATCAACATCGTCGCGCTGCTGCTGGTGCCGGTGATGGGCACGATGTACGCGGGCAAGATCGGCCAGGCCGGCACCGCTCACGGCCACACGACGACGCTGCCGTCCGGCTCGGGTGCAGGTGCCGCCGCGGCCGGTGCCCTGGCCGCCGGCGCGGCCGGCGCGGCCTCTGCCGCCGATGCCACCAAGTCGGCGGCCATCGGCGCCGCGGATGCCGCGAAGTCCGCGGCCTCGGGTGCGATCGACGCGGCCAAAGCCACCGCCGGTGCCGCAGCCGAGGCGACGAAGTCGGCCGCCGGCAGCACACTCGACGCGGCGGGATCGAGCGCCGCCGGTGTGGTCGACGCCGCGAAGTCGACCGCCGCGGGCGCGGTGGACGCGGCGAAGGCGACCGCCGCAGGCGCGGTGGACGCGGCCAAGGATGCCGCGGCGACCGCGCAGTCGGCCGCCGGCGCGGCCATCGCGGCGGCCCGCAGTGCCGCCGACCAGGCGGCCACGGTGACACAGGGAACGGCGGCGAGTGATGCGGCGAAGGCGACCGCCGCCGCCGCTGCGGCCAGTGCTGCCGGCGCGGCCGATGCTGCGCAGAAGGCGGCGCAGTCGGCGAACGCGGCCGCCAGCCAGGCCGCCGAAGCGGTCAAGGACGCGGGTGCCAACGCCGCGTCAGGTGTCCCCGGCTCGGGCACACCGACGGCCCCCGGGACAGCGGTGGTGGCCGATGCAAAGCCGGCCACGGCCGCGGCGATGCCTTCGATCGAAGTCGACAAGGCCCCGCCGGCGCTGATCGGCGTCAACTATCCGGAACCGATCCGGCTCTACTTCGACTCGGGCAAGAGCGCGTTGCCGGGCGACGCGAAGGCCGTGCTCGGCGCACTGATCCAGTACGGCAGCTCGGCCGCCGGCGCGCGGATCGGCATCTCGGGTTACCACGACACCGCCGGTGATCCCGCGCGCAACGTCGAACTTGCGAAGAATCGCGCCAAGTCGGCTCGCGACCTGCTGGTCGCCGGCGGCGTGCCGGCCGATCGGATCGTGATGGTCAAGCCGCAGGCGACCTCCGGCGGCGGACCCGAGGACAAGGAAAGCCGGCGGGTCGACGTCTATCCGGCGCAGTAACCGGCGTCACCGCCGATCGGATCCGACCGGATCCCTGCCAACGCGCCGGACTGACCGGCGCGTGTCGTTTCAGGGACCATGATCATCGTCTTTCGCGGCGTCGACCGTTCCGTCCGCGCGACCGCGTGCCTCAGGAGATCAGGCGCGCGTCAGGACTTCGACAGCAGGATCGCCAGCCGTCGCTCGACCGCGGCCCGTGCCCGCTGATCGCCCCGGGCACCGAAGGCGACCTGCAGGTTGCGCAGCATCCGGGTCAGGATCGCACGCGACGGCGCGGCCTGCAGGTAACGCGGCAGGGCCTGGTGAGCATCGGGGGCCCCGGCTTCGACGTAGCGCCGCAGTCGCCCGGCCAGTTCGTCGGGTGACAACGAGGAGCCGCCGGCGAACACGTCGATCACGATCAGCCCGTCCGGCAGTTCGTGGCGGACCAGGAAATGTCCGGGGAACGCGATGCCGTCGACCGCGATGCCGACCTGCTGGCAGATCTCCATGTACAGCACCGACAGGCTGATCGGGATGCCGCGGCGACGTTCGATCACCCGGTGCAGGTAGCTGTTGTCGGGTTCGCCGTAGTCGGCGATCGCACCGCGGAACTGCCAGCCATCGAAGAAGCGCTCGTGCAGTCGCGCGATGCGCGTCTCGACGCTGTCGGAGCGTTTGATCGCCGCGCGAAGTTCGGCGGCCATCGCATCGGCGGCCGCCTGGGCGGCACCGATGTCGAGGTCGGGATAAGCGTCCTGGGCGATCGCCACCGCTGCTTCGAACAATGGCAGCGACGCGTCTTCGCGAACCAGGGCGGCCCAATAGTCGAGCGCGGTGGTCCGTGTCGGGGTCTTCACGATGGGTGCTCCAGGGCAGCCATTGCAAACAAACGACCGACTGCCTGCGCTTACCTTACTGCATCGGCGATCATCCGCGGCGGAAAGCGGTTATACACTGATGGTTCTTGATAGCCGAGGACTTCGGGGAGAGAGACGATGCAGATTGCGGGAAACGTGGTGCTGGTCACCGGCGGCGCGTCGGGACTCGGTGGAGCGACGGCAAAGATGGTCATCGAGCAGGGCGGCAAGGTGCTGATCGCCGATGTCAACAGCCAGCTCGGGGAGGACTACTGCAAGACGCTTGGTGCCGGCGCGCGCTTCGCCCGCTGCGACGTGTCGTCCGAGACCGACGGCAAGGCGGCCGTCGAGGCCGCGTGTGCGATGGGCACGTTGGTCGGCCTGGTCAATTGTGCAGGCATCGGACCCGCGGCCAAGACCGTCGGCAAGGACGGCCCGCATCCGCTGGACGTGTTCACGCGCGTGATCACCATCAACCTGATCGGCTCGTTCAACATGATCCGGCTCGCCGCGTCCGCGATGGCGCGCAACGCGCCGAATGCCGAAGGTGAACGTGGTGTCGTCATCAACACCGCATCGGTCGCGGCCTTCGACGGCCAGATCGGCCAGGCCGCGTATTCGGCCTCCAAGGGCGGCATCGTCGGCATGACGCTGCCGGTCGCACGCGACCTGTCGCGTGACGGCATCCGCGTGGTGACGATCGCACCGGGCCTGTTCCTGACGCCGCTGCTCTCGGGCATGCCGGAGGACGTTCAGGCGTCGCTGGGCAAGCAGGTGCCGTTCCCGTCGCGGCTCGGCCGCCCGGCCGAATACGCGCAGCTCGCGCAACAGATCTTCGCCAACACGATGCTCAATGGCGAGACGATCCGGCTCGACGGCGCGATCCGGATGTCCCCGCGCTGACGAGCAGGCTCGTGCCCCGCGCTCGCGGCGCATTCGCGACGGGCGCGTCGGTCACTCGACCGGTGTTCGGTCGGCGATCCGCTGCGCCTCGACCCAGCGCCCGAGCGCGAGCAGCGATGCATCCGCGTCGATTCCGGCGACGAGCTGCAATCCGACCGGCAAGCCATCGACGCGTCCCATCGGCACCGACAGCGCCGGCAATCCGCACAGGCTGAACGGCAGCGTCTGCCCGAGCACGGCCTCGCGCACGGTCTTCGATCCGCCCTCGAGCATCACCTCGGCCTGCCCGCGACGCGGCGCCGGCACCGGCGAGGTCGGGAGCAGCAGCGCATCGACGGCGGCGGTCACGCGCATCAGTTCGGCGCGCAGCACACGGCGCTGGTCGCGGGCGGCCAGATACTCGCCCGCGCTCAGCGCCTGTCCGGCCTGCAGCGGCGCGAGCACCATCGGGGAAAAGCCGCCGACCCCCGGCACCAGTGCCCGCGCGTGCACATGGGCGGCCTCGGCACGGACGATCGGCGTGTAACACGTCCAGGCGAGCGGCATCGATGCGATGTCGACCTCGTCGATCGACGCGCCCGCGGCGCGAAGCACGGCCAGCACACGGTCGAACCGGTCGCGCACCGCCGGATCGAGCCGACCCGCGAGCCACCGCGCCGGCACCGCGAGTCGCGGCGCGCGGGCGACACGGGCATGATCGGCGCGGCGCCGGGCCATCACTTCGTACAGCGTCGCGCAGTCGGCGACCGTGTTGGCGATCGGCCCCGCGTGATCGCAGGTCCAGGACAGTGGCAACGCGCCGTCCAGCGGGATCGCACCGAAGGTCGGCTTGAAACCCACCACGCCGCAGAACGCGGCGGGAATGCGCACCGACCCGCCGGTGTCGCTGCCGAGCCCGGCGAAACCGACGCCGGTGGCGACCGCGACCGCGGCGCCGCTGGACGACCCGCCCGACTGACGGCTCGGATCGTGTGGATTCATCACGTCGCCGGTCCAGACATTCTCGCCGGTGGCACCGAGTGCGATCTCGTGCATGTTGGTCTTGCCGAAGACGATCGCGCCGGCGGCACGCAGCCGCTCGACCGCGGTTGCCTCGTCCTGGCCGAGATCGGGCAGCGGCGCGCGTGTGCCCGCGCGGGTCGGCATGCCACGCACGTTGTACAGATCCTTGATCGACAGGACGATGCCGTGCAGCGGGCCGGCGGTCGTGCCCCGCGCGGCCAGGCGGTCCAGTTCGTCGGCGGCCTCCTGAGCACCGCGCCAGTCGGCATGGGCGATCGGGTTGAACCGCTCGGCCAGCCCGGCCGCCTGCTGCGCACGATCGACCAGTGCCCTGGCTCGCAACCGGCCTTCACGAAGGCCGGCGACCGTGGCCGCGATATCCTGCATCGGGATGTAGCTCGTCATGGTCGAGGCGTCCGGGCGAAGTCGTCGGGTATCGTACCAGCGTGACCGCCGCCCAGACGCGTACCGACCCGTCCCGACGCGTCCGGCCCGCACCGATCACCTCGCCGTCGCAGGAGCCCATCGATGCCGGATCACTGCTTGCCGTCTCCGAACCCCGACCGTCGGCCGGCGAAACGGATCCGCGCCATCACCACGGTCGCCGCGCTCGGGATCGTCCTCGGGTCGTGTGATGCCGCCGCGCAGCCGGCGCAGCCCGAGGCGGCAAGCGGCTTCGCCGAACGGCGCGCGGTGCAGGCCCGACACGCGATGGCCGCGACCGCGAATCCGCACGCGACGCGGGCCGCGATCGACATCCTGCGACGCGGCGGCAACGCACTCGATGCGGCGATCGCCGCACAGATGGTGCTGACGCTGGTCGAGCCGCAATCGTCGGGCATCGGGGGCGGCGCGTTCCTGCTCTATCGCGACGCCCGCACGGGGCGACTGGTCGCGTTCGACGGGCGCGAGACCGCGCCGGCCGACGCCGATGAACGGCTGTTTCTCGGCGCCGACGGCAAGCCGCTGGCCTTCTACGACGCGGTGGTCGGCGGACGTTCGGTGGGTGTGCCGGGTGCGGTCCGGATGCTGGAGGCGGCGCATGCCCGACATGGGCGGCTGCCCTGGGCGGTGCTGTTCCAGCCGGCGATCCGGCTGGCGCGCGACGGCTTTCCGGTCAGTGCCCGGCTGCACAACCAGATCGGCCTGGACAAACACCTGAAGCGGGATCCGGCGGCCGCCGCGTATTTCTTCGACACACGCGGCGAGCCGCATCCGGTCGGCCATCGGCTCCGCAATCCGGCGCTCGCCGAGACGCTGCAGGCGATCGCGCGACGAGGCAGCCTCGCGCTGCACACCGGACCGATCGCACGCGACATCGTCGCCGCGGTCCGCGACCATCCGACCAATCCCGGCCGGCTCGGCGAACGCGATCTCGCGTTCTATCGGCCGATCGTGCGCGACGCCCTGTGTGTGCCGTGGCGACGCATGCTCATCTGCGGCATGCCGCCGCCATCGTCCGGCGGCATCGCGGTCGCGCAGATCGTCTCGCTGTTCGGCCACGATCCGGCGGCGCGGCTCACCGATGCGTCCGGTGCACTCGAAGCCGACGGTGTGCATCGGTTCGCGGAGGCGGGTCGGCTCGCGTTCGCGGATCGCAATCGTTACGTCGCCGATCCGGCCTTCGTCGACTGGCCGCGCGGCCTGCTCGCGCCGGCCTACCTCGCGCGGCGCGCGTCGCGCATCGGCGAGCGCTCGATCGGCCGCGCCGAGCCGGGCGAGCCGGCCGATGCCCGGCAGGCGGGCGGCGAATCGCTCTCGTTCGAGCGGCCGGCGACCTCGCATCTGTCGATCGTCGACCGGCAGGGCAACCTGCTGTCGATGACCACCACGATCGAAGATTCGTTCGGCGCGCGGCTGATGGTGCGCGGGTTCCTGCTGAACAACCAGCTCACCGACTTCTCACTGCAACCGGTCGAAGCCGGCGGCCCGGTGGCCAACCGTGTGCAACCCGGCAAGCGGCCGCGCAGTTCGATGGCGCCGACGCTGGTGTTCGAACGCAACCGCGACGGCCGTCGCGGCGCCTGGCTGCTGGCGACCGGATCACCGGGCGGCTCGCAGATCATCAACTACGTCGCGCAGACTCTGGTCGCGACCCTGATCGACGGACGCGACATCCAGCAGGCGATCTCGCTGCCACACGCCGGCAGCCGCAACGGACCGACCGAACTCGAGGCCGGCCGCGTGGCGCCCGGGCTCGAGCAGCAGTTGCGTGGACGCGGCCACGAGGTGCGGCTGATCGACATGACCAGCGGACTGCAGGGCATCCGCCGAGTGTGCGATGCTGCACGCGGCTGCCGCCTGGTCGGTGGCACCGACCCGCGGCGGGAAGGGACCGTCGAGGGATACTAGGCCAGGGACCGGGGGAGCGACCGATGGAGAAACACACGTTCAAGGGTGGGCGGATCGTCGAGGCCGCGTTCGACGAGCGCGACAAGCGGCTCGAGCTGCGTTTCGCCAACGGCGAGTCGCGGATCTTCGCCGGCGTGCCGACCGAGGTGTTCCGGCGCCTGATCGCGGCACCGAACCCCGCGTCCTACTACGAGGATCGGATCGCCGAGGAATATCCGGTGCGTCGTGGCTCGGCCGGGACCACACCCGATGCGCGATCCCGGCTGGACGCGTTGTTCGGCGGCGGCGACAAGAAGGACTGAGCCCCGATCAGGTCGTGTCGCCGACGCCGGGGCCTGCGATCTCGACGCGGTCGCGACCGGATCGTTTGGCGCGGTACAGCGCCTGGTCCGCCCGCTGCAGCGCCGCGGACATCGCCGACTCCGAACCGACGCCGAGATGGATCGCGCCGCCGACCGAGGCGGTCACCGGCGCGCCGATGCCGATCGTGGCGGGCGCGATCCCGCTCAGCGCCGTGCGCAGCCGTTCGGCCGTTGCCCGCAGGCCCTCGGGTGACGACTCGGGAGTCAGCACGAGGAATTCCTCGCCCCCGTAGCGACCGATCCGATCCGACTTGCGCAACGATGCGGCCAGAGTCGTCGCAACCACCTTCAGCACACGGTCGCCCGTGTCGTGACCGTGGTTGTCGTTGATCGACTTGAAGTGGTCGATATCGATCATCAGCACACCGATCCCGCCCTCGGGCTGCGGCGGCGCCTGCACCGCACGAAAGAAACACGTCATGATCGCGTCGCGATTCGGCACGCCGGTCAGCGAATCGTGGGATGCCTGGTGCTGCAGACGGTGCTCGAGCTCGAACAGGTGGTCGGTCAGCATCGAGAACACGTAGGTGATCGGCGGTGCGACCAGGGTCGGAACGATCGTCGCCACCAGCATCACCGAGCGGTACAACCGGTCGTCGAAGTCCATGAAGGACAGGACACCGACGGTCACGATCAGCGAGGTGACCACCGAGATCACCGTGACCAGCAGGATCAGGAGCCCGGTCCCCATGCGGATCATCAGCTCGAGCATCCCCCGGACAGCGGGCGACAGGTCGGCGACGACGCGCGTCTTGGATTCGGGCGTCACGGCGATCGGGCCGGTTGCCGTCGTCGAGTGGGTCTCCATCGCTCTTTCCGAACACTCCGGGTCCGCACGTCTCGAACGGAAACCCATCGGCAGGGTATCGGCTCGATTTCGCGCCGCCCAAGCGGGGACCGCCGGACGGTCGATCGCCGGCCGAGGGCGGCGGCAGGACCGCCGGACGGCTGCTCAGAAGTGGCCGATCACCGGATGCGGTTCGTAGGGAGCCTCGAGGGAAGCGATCTCGTCGGCGGTCAACTCGACGTCCGCCGCGGCGGCGGCCTGTTCGATCTGCGGCAGCTTGCTGGCGCCGACGATCGGTGCGCTGATGCCCCGGGCGAGCAACCACGCATAGGCGACCGTCGCGTTGGACAGCCCGCGGGCGGCGGCAACGCGTCCGAGCGCCTCGACCACCGCATAGTCGCTGTCGCGGTAGTAGTACTTCTGCGCGAGGTCGTCGGTGGCGGCGCGTGAGGTCGCGGCACCGGCTGCACTGCCCGGCGAGGCGGCCGCGGCCGCTCGTCGCTCGGCATCGTCGCGGGCCCGATTGCCGACCAGGAACCCTCGGGCGAGCGGACTCCACGGGATCAGTCCCACGCCCTGCGCGCGGCACAACGGGATCATCTCGCGTTCCTCTTCGCGGTAGGCCAGGTTGTAGTGATTCTGCATCGACACGAACGGCGTCAGCCCGGCGTCGCGGGCATGATGCTGCGCGCTCAGGAACTGCCAGGCGAACATGCTCGAGGCGCCGATGTAACGCGCCTTGCCGGCGCGGACCACGTCGTGCAGTGCCTGCATCGTCTCCTCGATCGGGGTCGTGTAGTCCCAGCGATGGATCTGGTAGAGATCGACGTGATCGAGGCCGAGCCGCTGCAGCGACGCGTCGATCGCGCTCAGGATGTGCTTGCGCGACAGGCCCGAGTGGTTCGGCCGCGGACTGGCCTGGTCGGCGACGTCGTAGAAGACCTTGGTCGCCAGCACGTACTGGTCGCGATCGGTGAAACACTCGCGCAGCAGGCGCCCGGTGATCTCCTCGGAGACGCCGTTGGAATACATGTCGGCCGTATCGAAGAAGTTGACGCCAAGCTCGACCGCGCGCCGCACGACCGGCCGACCCGCGGCCTCGTCGAGCACCCACGGCCGCCAGCTCGGGGAACCGTAGGTCATCATGCCCAGGCAGATCTTCGACACCTTCAGTCCGGTGGTTCCCAGCGCGCCGTATTTCATCCCGCATCTCCTCCAATCGGTCGGTTCCGGCATTATCCGCACCGGCCATGCCCGCGACCACGATGGCAGCGACGCCTTGTCAGCGGCGATCCGGGCAACGGACAATCGGATCGGGAACCACCAGCGATGACGACGACCATCGATCTGTACTGCCGCGTCGTCGACAACCTGGGCGATGCCGGCGTCTGCTGGCGGCTCGCGCGCCAGCTCGTCCGCGAACACGGGCACGCGGTGCGGATGTGGATCGACGAACCGGCCGCCCTCGCCCGGATCGAACCCGGTCTCGACATCGACCGGCGGGTCGGCGCCGAAGCGGTCGCCACGGGTGCCGATACGGATGACCGCCCGGGTGCCGAGGTGCGAGGTGTCCGGCTGCGGCATTGGCGCGGCGCGGGCGAGGTCGACGATCACGCCGGGGACATTCCACAGGTCGTCATTGCCGCCTTCGGCTGCGAACTTCCACCGTCCGTGCGCCGGTCGCTGGCCGGCGCGCCGCGGCGACCGCTGTGGATCCACCTCGAGTACCTGTCGGCCGAGCCGTGGGTCGACGGTTGCCACCGCCTGGCCTCGGTCAAGCCGGCCGACGGCGCCGTCGAGTGGTTCTTCTATCCCGGGTTCACGTCGGCAACCGGCGGGCTGTTGCGCGAGGCGGGTCTGTTCGACGAACGCGATCGATTCCGTGCCGAGGGTGGCGCGGCATCGTTCCTGCGAAGACTGGGCGTCGAGGTCGCGGACGATGGCGCACGCCGGATGTCGCTGTTCTGTTACCCGCAGACGGTGCTCTCGCCCTGGCTGACTCTGCTCGCCGATGATCCGCGACCGACACGGATGCTGGTGCCCGACGGTGTCGCCGATGCGTCGGTGTCCGCGTTCGCCGGTCGCGTGTTGTCGATCGGCGAGACGGCCGGCGTGGGCAGTCTCTCGATGACCCGGATCCCGTTCGTCCCGCAGGACGACTACGACAGGCTGCTGTGGAGCTGCGACTTCAACGTGGTCCGCGGCGAGGACTCCTGGATCCGCGCCCAGTGGGCCGCGCGTCCGTTCGTCTGGCTGCCGTATCCGCAATCCGGGGACACCCATCGGGTGAAACTCGACGCATTCCTGGCGCGCCTCGCGCCGGTGGTGGGCGAACACGCGACGGCCCTCGGCCGTGCCTGGGACGGACGCACCAATCCGCGGACCGCCTGGGATTCGTTCGAACGTGTGGCCGCGACGGCCCCGGCCCGATACGCCACCTGGGCCGACAGCCTGGCCGCCGGTCCGGACCTCGCGGCGTCGCTCGATCGCTTCATCCGCGATCGGCTATAATTTCGGGTTTTCCGCGCCTCGAGCAGTCGTCGGGTGCAGCCCGGGTCGTGGGCTGCATCGCGGGAACCGGACACCCAAGATCGGACGTCGGGCAGCCGACGCCCCAGCAGGATAGAGCCATGAAGATCGCACAGGAACTTCGCAGCGGCAACGTCGTCATGATCGGCAAGGATCCGATGGTGATCCAGAAGGCCGAGTACAACAAGTCGGGACGCAACGCCGCCGTCGTGAAGATGAAGCTGAAGAACCTGCTCAATGGTTCGGCGACCGAATCCGTCTATCGGGCCGACGAGAAGTTCGAGGTCCTGGTGCTCGAACGCAAGGAAGTCACCTATTCGTATTTCGCCGATCCGATGTACGTGTTCATGGACAGCGAATACAACCAGATGGAGATCGAGTCCGAAGCGATGGGCGACGCACTCCATTATCTCGACGACGGCATGCCGTGTGAGGTCATCGTCTACGACGGGCGTCCGATCTCGGTGGAACTGCCGACCAGCGTCGTGCGCGAGGTCGAATACACCGAACCCGCGGTCAAGGGCGACACCTCCGGCAAGGTCCTGAAGCCGGCCCGCATCAAGCCGACCGGCTTCGAGGTGCAGGTGCCCGCGTTCGTGCAGATCGGTGACAAGATCGAGATCGACACCCGCAACGGCGAGTATCGCAACCGCGTCAAGGGCTGATCGACCACCCGTGCCGGCGGCCCTGGACACGACCCGGGGTCGCCCACGCCCGTGCTCCGGACGCCGTCCGGAGAACTCCCCTCAGTACGGCCGCGCCTCGGCGCCGGCCAGATCGCCGATCGCCGGATTGGTGGTCGACGGGGGCTGGCTGTGTCGCAGCTGGTAGGCGACCGTGTCGCGCAGTGTCTGCAGCGTCACCGGCTTGACCAGGTAGGAATTGCAGCCGGCCAGCGCCCCTCGGGCGAGGTCGAACGGCGACCGACGGCTAGTCAGCATGATCACCGGGATCCTGCGCCCGTCCACCACCTGCCTGCGGATCATCCGCGTCAGGCGGTAGCCGTCGAAGTCCGGCAACACGACGTCGACGAATGCCAGCGCGTAGCGGCGCGAACTCAGCGTGTCGACCGCTTCCTGTGCGCTGCCGACGGCCTCCGGGTCGAGTCCCATCTGCTGGAGCGCGGTCGCGAGCTGGCGCCGGACGACCGGGCTGTCGTCGACGATCAGCACCCGGCGCCGCGGCTCGGCCCCGGGCGCCGGACGGCTGCCTTCGATGACCTGCAGACGCGGTCGTGGCGCCAGCGACCCGTCCGCGGCTGCCGTCGGCGCGGTCGTTGCGGCGAGTGTCGTCGGTGCATGGCCGGCGGTGGTCGTCGCTGACGCGCGTGCTCCCGGCTGCGGGCCCGCGGGTGCGCGCAGCCACTGCGCCTGACGCGGCAACAGGTGCTGCTCGACGACGCCGTTCAAAGCCTGCAGCACGTTCAGCGTGAAACTCGCCTGCAGCAGGTCATCGCGCGGTCGCGCGGCATCACCGCGACGCCCGAGCGTGATCACCGCGCCCGGATGCCGCGTGCGTCGCAGCGACGCCGCCAGATCGGCGGCACCCGCCTGGGTCATGTCGATGATCGCGATCTCGAAGTCGCGCGGGGAGTCGGCGGCCAGCGCGAACCGATAGCGGTTGTGACGCGCATGGCGCAGCACGATCTCGAGCAGGCGGTCCAGTCTGCTGGCCAGGCCGAAAGTGGCCACGCGGTACTCGCCACGCGGCTCCTGCAAGCCATGATTCGAGAACTCGCTCACGTCGACTGCCCCCTCCTGGCGGCGATGCGCGCAGGCTCAGCCCGGACGATGTTGTCTTTCGTTGCTCCGGGCGCGCGCGGTGATGACGGCCACCGTGATCACGATTCTACGTCGAGACATTTCAGGATACGCCAGCAATCGCCGGATGTTTTCTTTTTTGCGACAGAGGCTTATCAGGCATACCTCAGGTCGCCGCTGATCGAACGCTCAGGCTTGCCGCCGCTCGATGCCCGTCGGGGGCGCCTGTGCCGCACCCGGTTCACGCGCGGCGTCGGTGCGCAGCCCGTTGTCGGCGGCGAAGCCGGTCAGGAATTGATACGCGAGCGGCTCGAGTGCATGCAGGCGCACGTCCACCAGCACGCAGCGCACGCCGTCACGCATGCCGGGCATCACGTAAGGCGAAAAGGTCAGGTGGGCGCCGGGTCGCATCGGCCCGGGCCGGTATTGCGCCATGACGCCACACAGGCGATCGGCCCAGTCACTGGGCCGGAACGTCCGCCCGTCGTGTGTGAGGCCGAAGATGACGAATGATCGAGGAGGCAAAACGGGCATGAACGGTCGATTGTATTCGGCGCAGATTGGATATCGGACCGTTTTTCAATAGAATTCAAGACATTAGACGAACGGCTGTTGATCACTTGTGAGTGGTCACCAGAGCCGATCCCCACGATGGAGCAGACATGCCCGCCTCTTCCCCGCTGATGTCGACCTACCTGCCCCAACCGGTGGCGTTCTCGCACGGCGATGGGGTATGGCTGTTCGACACCCAGGGCCGGCGATATCTCGACGCGCTCTCGGGCATCGCCGTCAACACGCTCGGCCACAATCATCCCCGCCTGGTCGCCGCGTTGCGCGAGCAGGTCGGCCGCATCATCCACGCCTCGAACCTGTTCGAATCCCCGCTGCAGAAACAGCTCGCCGCGCGCCTGACCGGGCTGTCCGGCATGACCAACGTGTTCTTCTGCAACTCCGGGCTCGAGGCCAACGAAGCGGCGATCAAGATCGCCCGGCTGTACGGCCACCAGCGCGGGATCGACCGGCCCGAGATCGTGGTCTACGAACGCGCCTTCCATGGCCGCTCGCTCGCGACGCTGTCGGCCACCGGCAACGAGAAGGTGCAGAAAGGCTTCGAACCGCTGGTCGAGGGTTTCGTTCGTGTCCCGTTCAACGACGCGGCCGCGCTGCGGCGTGTCGGCGCGGAGCGGCCGAACGTGGTGGCGGTGTTCCTCGAGGCGATCCAGGGTGAAGGCGGCATCCATCGCGCCCGCGCCGAATACCTGCAGGAAGCCCGCCGCTTGTGCGACGAACGCGGCTGGCTGCTGATGATCGACGAAGTCCAGTGTGGTACCGGCCGCACCGGCCGCTGGTTCGCGCACCAGTGGGCCGGCGTCGTGCCCGACGTGATGCCGCTGGCCAAGGGCCTGGGCTCGGGCGTGCCGATCGGCGCGGTGGTCGCCCATGGCGCGGCGGCCGGCGTGTTCAAACCGGGCAATCACGGCACGACCTTCGGCGGCAACCCGCTGGCGATGCGGGCCGGCCTGACGACACTGGACGTGATGGAGGAAGAAGGCCTGCTCGACAGCGCCCGCACCGTCGGCGATGGTCTCTTCGAGACGCTGCGCCGCGAACTCGGCGCTCACGCCGGCGTGGTCGATATCCGCGGCCAGGGCCTGATGATCGGCATCGAGCTCGACCGGCCGGCAGGTGAACTGGTCGCCCGTGCGCTCGAGCGGGGCGTGGTCCTCAACGTGACCGCGGAGCGTGTGGTCCGGCTGCTGCCGCCGCTGATCTTCCGCAGTGAACACGCGGCCCAGCTGGTCGACGTGCTGGTGCCGCTGATCCGCGACCTGCTCGATCGCCCGCAGGCCCGCGCGGCCTGACGGCGGGCCGGCGCCGGACACCACCTCAGGCCCTCATCGAGCACGCGCCGGAGCCGTTCACGTGACGAACCGCCATTTCCTGCAGTTCAAGGACTTCAGCCGCGAGGAGATGGAGTACGTGTTCGCGCGCACACGGGTGATCAAGGAGCGCTTCAAGCGCTACGAGACCTACCATCCGCTCGCCGACCGGACGCTGGTGATGA
>CADEEH010000078.1 GCA_902826305.1 uncultured Burkholderiales bacterium | reverse complement strand
GTGCAGCAGACCTGGCCGCCGGCCGACAGCGGCGCGGTGATGCCGGCGATCAGCCCGTGGATGTGGAACAGCGGCATGATGTTCAGTCCGCGGTCGTCGGGTGACAGCGACAGGAACTCGCGGATGTTGCGCGCCGACGCGCAGACGTTGCGGTTGGACAGCGGCACGATCTTCGGCCGCGAGGTGGTGCCCGACGTGTGCAGCACCAGCGCGACGTCGTCGGCTTCGGCCGGCCCCGGCATCGCGGCCGGCGTGACCGCGCGGTGATCCCGCGGCGATAGCGCGAAACGCCCGGCACCGACCTCGGGGCGCGGGATCAGGTCGATCAGCCGCACGCCGAGTTTCCCGGCGACCGCGATCGCCGGCGAGGTCGATCCCTGGGCGACGATCAGCGCCTTCGCGTCCAGGTCGGACAGGTAGAACTCGAATTCGTCGGCACGGTACGCGGGGTTCAGCGGCGCCGACGTGCAGCCGGCGGCCACCGACAGGAAGGCGGTCGCCATCTCCGGTCCGTTGTCGAGCACGATCGCAACGCGGTCGTTGCGGCCGATGCCGAGTGTGTTCATCGCCGCGATCGTCTCGTCGAGCTGATGGCGCAACGCAGCAAAGGTCAGCGGCTGGCCGCCGGGCGCGGTCAGCGCGATGGCGTCGTCGGGCATGGCGGCGAAAAGCGAACGGATCGTGGTCATCTGTACTCGCTGAGGGTGTTCGGCGGAACACGGGGGCGGCGGTGTGCGCAAGCCGGATCGGGCCACCTCATCGCGGACTTGTCCCCGCAAAAACTGCGAGATTGTACGCAACGCGGCTGCGGGGATGAGGTAGATTCCGTCATTCGCGGGACGGTCGGCATCGTTCCGGCCGTCCGCGGACCACGGCGCCGGACCCTTGTCCTCGCGCGTCGAATCCCAGCAGGAGACATCCGATGCAACGCAACCCGCACCCGCACGGTGCCGGCCAAGGCCTGTCCGTGCCGAACGCAACCCGATCCGGCGCGGGCACCGTGCCGCGTCACCGCGTCGGCCTGATGGCCGCCGCGGCCACCGCCACGATGATGCTCGCCACCTCCCCGGCACTGGCCGCGTGGGAACCCACCAAGCCGGTGGAGTTCGTCGTCCCGGCCGGCACCGGCGGCGGCGCCGACCAGATGGCCCGGTTCATCCAGGGCGTGATCACCAAACACAACCTGATGAAGCAGCCGCTGGTTGTCGTCAACAAGTCCGGCGGCGCCGGTGCCGAGGGTTTCCTCGACGTCAAGGGCCACAAGGGTGAGCCGCACAAGATCGTGATCACGCTGTCGAACCTGTTCACGACGCCGCTGGGCACCGGAGTGCCTTTCAATTGGAAGGACCTGACACCGGTGGCGATGCTGGCGCTCGACCAGTTCGTGCTCTGGGTCAACGCCGAATCACCGCACAAGGACGCCAAGTCGTTCGTCAGCGCGGTGTCGGCGGGGGCGAACAACACCTTCAAGATGGGCGGCACCGGCTCGAAGCAGGAAGACCAGATCATCACGGTGGCGATCGAGAAGGTCGCCGGCAAGAAGTTCACCTACATCCCGTTCAAGGGCGGCGGCGACGTCGCGGTCCAGCTCGTCGGCCAGCACATCGACTCGACGGTGAACAATCCGATCGAGGCGGTCGCGCACTGGCGCGCGGGCAAGCTCAGGCCGCTGTGTGTGATGGACGACGAGCGGATGCCCTACAAGGCGAAGGTCACCGACACGCAGTCCTGGGCCGACATCCCGTCGTGCAAGGAAGCCGGCGTCAACGTCGATTACCTGATGCTGCGCGGAATCTTCATGCCCGGTGGTGCAACGGCCGAGCAGGTCGCCTACTACGTCGATCTGTTCAAGAAGGTGCGCGAGACGCCGGACTGGAAGGAGTTCATCGAGAAGGGCGCGTTCAAGGACACCTTCATGAGCGGCAAGGAATTCGCCGACTGGGTGGCCGCCTCGGAGAACACGCACCGTACGCTGATGCAGGAAGCCGGGTTCATCGCCAAGTGACCCCACGGCCGTGAACGATCCGGAATCGAACCGCGCGGGCGGCGTCAGCGTCGGCGTCGTCGAGGTCGTCGTCGCGCTGCTGCTGGCCGCCATCGGCGGGGTCGTGATGGTCGACAGCCGGCGGCTCGGCGCCGGCTGGGCCGACGACGGCCCGCAGTCCGGCTACTTCCCGTTCTACGTCGGCCTGCTGCTGACGGTCTCGGGCATCGTCATCGCGTTCCGCTCGC
Organism: uncultured Burkholderiales bacterium; assembly: GCA_902826305.1. Taxonomy (GTDB): domain Bacteria; phylum Pseudomonadota; class Gammaproteobacteria; order Burkholderiales; family Burkholderiaceae_E; genus CADEEH01. The sequence continues at coordinate 19,897 of CADEEH010000078.1, read as the reverse complement.
TGCAGACCAAGCGGCGGTTCAGCCAGTTCTTCGACCGGCCCTTCGCCACCGGCGAGCAGTTCAGGAGCGTGCTGGCGGTGCTGGTGCCGTGTGCGGTCTACATCGGCGCGCTGCCGTGGCTCGGCATCTATGTCGCCTCGGCAGTGTTCATCGGCTGGTTCATGGCCCGGCACGGCCGCTTCGGTGTCGTCGGCATCGCGCCGGTGGCGATCGGCGTGCCGCTGGTCTTCTTCCTGCTCTTCGAGCGCTGGTTCCTGGTGCCGCTGCCGAAGGGTCCGCTCGAGCGGATGCTCGGCTACTGAACGACGGCATCCGGAGGCGCCCCGCGTGGAGGATCTCGGCAACCTGATGCACGGCTTCTCGGTCGCACTGACGGCCAAGAACCTGCTGTTCATGATGATCGGCATCCTGCTCGGCGTGCTGATCGGCGTGCTGCCCGGGCTGGGTGGGGCCAACGGCGTGGCGATCCTGCTGCCGCTGACCTTCACGCTGCCGCCGGCGACCGCGATCATCATGCTGTCGTGCATCTACTGGGGTGCGCTGTTCGGCGGAGCGATCACCTCGATCCTGTTCAACATCCCGGGCGAGCCATGGTCGGTGGCGACCACCTTCGACGGTTATCCGCTGGCGCAGCAGGGCCGCGCCGGCGAAGCGCTGACGGCGGCCTTCACGTCGTCGTTCTTCGGTGCGCTGGTCGCGGTGCTGGTGATCACGTTCCTGGCCCCGCTGGTGGCCCGCTTCGCCCTCAAGTTCGGTCCCGCCGAATTCTTCGGTGTGCAGTTCCTGACGTTCTGCAGTTTCGTCGGCATGAGCAAGAACTATCCGTTCAAGACCATCGCCGCGATGATGCTCGGCTTCGCGCTGGCGGCGGTCGGCATGGACACGGTCACCGGCCAGCTTCGGCTGACCTTCGGTTCGATCGAACTGCTGCGCGGCTTCGACTTCCTGGTCGCCGTGATCGGACTGTTCGGCCTGGGCGAGATCTTCCTGACGATGGAGGAAGGCCTCGCGTTCAAGGGCGGCCGCTCGGGCATCAACGCACGGGTCGTGCTCGAGACCTGGAAGCAGTTGCCGCGTTACTGGGGCACCGCGCTGCGCGGCACGCTGATCGGCTGCTGGATGGGGATCACCCCGGGGGGCGCGACGCCGGCCTCGTTCATGAGCTACGGCGTGGCCAAGCGGATGTCACCCGACGGCGCGGCCTTCGGCACCGGCAAGATCGAAGGCGTGATCGCCCCGGAGACCGCCGCCCACGCCGCCGGCACCAGCGCGCTGCTGCCGATGCTGACTTTGGGCATCCCCGGCTCGCCGACCGCGGCGGTGCTGCTCGGCGGGCTGCTGATCTGGGGCCTGCAGCCGGGGCCGCTGCTGTTCGTCGAGCAGAAGGACTTCGTCTGGGGGCTGATCGCCAGCATGTACCTGGGCAACATCGCCGGGCTGATCGTCGTGCTGACGACGGTGCCGTTCTGGGCGTCGATCCTGCGCGTGCCGTTCGCGATCATCGCGCCGATCATCGTGGTCATCTGCGCGATCGGCGCCTACACGGTCCACAACGCGATCTTCGACGTCGTGCTGATGCTGGTCTTCGGTGTCGTCGGCTACGTGTTCAAGAAACTCGACTACCCGCTGGCGCCGCTGGTGCTCGCGCTGGTGCTCGGCGACATGGCCGAGGCGAGTTTCCGCCAGGCGATGCTGATGTCGCAGGGAAGCCTGGCGATCTTCTGGTCCAACGGGCTGGTCGGCTCGCTGGTCGGGCTCGGCCTGGTGATGCTGTTCTGGCAGCCGGTCAGCCGGTTGTGGTCGACCATGCGCCGGCGCGCGCCGGCGGCCTGACCACCGATCGCTGCCCCCATCGCTGCCGGTCAGCGCGGCTGGACGACCAGGCGGCCACCGGCCTGGGCCAGCGTCCTGGCCAGCATCGTGCAGCACGCGTGCACCGCGTCGCAGTGCGGCGTCGGTGTCCCGGTGAGCCGGCCCAGTTCGATCACCGAGCCGAGCAACGCGTCGATCTCCAGCGCCCGTCCGTGTTCGACGTCCTGCAGCATCGAGGTCTTGTGTTCACCGACCGCCTCGGCGCCGGCGATCCGGCGCTCGATGCCGATCCGGAAGCGCACGCCGAGTTTCTCGGCGATCGTCTGCGCCTCGGTCATCATCGCCACCGCGAGTGCCCGGGTCGGCGGCTCGCGACAGATCGCGGCGAGTGTCGCGTGGGTCAGCGCGCTGACCGGGTTGAAGGTCAGGTTGCCCCAGAGCTTGAGCCAGATCTCCGAGCGCAGGTCGGAGGCTACCGGCGCCTTGAAGCCGGCCCGGGTCAAGGCCTCGCCGATCCGCAGCGCCCGTTCGGACTTGCTGTTGTCGGGCTCGCCGAGGGAGAAGCGGTTGCCCTCGATGATCCGCACGACGCCGGGCGCTTCGAGTTCGCTCGCCGGATAGACGACCGAGCCGATCACCCGCTCGGCCGGGATCGAGCGGGCGACCCGCCCGTCGGGATCGACCGACTGGATCGGACGACCGTCGAACGGCCCGCCATGGCGATGGAAATACCACCACGGGAGGCCGTTCTGCAGCGTGACCACCGCGGTCTGCGGACCGAACAGCGCCGGCACCCGTTCGGCCACGTCGGCCACCTGGTGCGACTTCAGTGCGAGCAGCACGTAGTCCTGCGGACCGGCCTCACGCATGTCCTCGACCGCACGCACCGCGCGTGTCGTCTGCGCATGACCCTGTTCGTCGATCAGCGTGAAGCCGTTCGTGTTGATCGCCGCGAGGTTGGCGCCGCGGGCGACGAAGGTGACTTCCTCGCCGGCCTGTGCCAGACGCGCCCCCAGGTAGCCGCCGATCGAGCCGGCGCCGATGACCGCAATTTTCATCGCACAATGCTAGCAGGATCGGAACCGCGGACCGGCATCGCCAGGGCGGCGGCGTGTCGCGCCACGCCACGGGCCATCGGCGGATCACCGGACGAGAGGATGGGCGCTTGAGTGCCTGGTTGGTCGTCGCGCTGCTGGCGCTGGGTGCGACGAGTGGACTGCTCGCCGGCCTGTTCGGCATCGGCGGCGGCATCGTGATGGTGCCGTTGATGACGACGCTGCTGATCGCCGCCGATGTCGATCCGGCGGTGATCATGAAGGTCGCGATCGCAACGTCGCTGACGACGATCCTGTTCACGTCGGCGGCGAGTGTGCGCGAGCATCATCGACACGGCGCGGTGCGCTGGGACGTGTTCCGTGTGATGGCGCCGGGCATCGTCGTCGGTGCCTACGGCGGCGCCCAGTTCGCCGCGTCGATGCGCGGCCATTGGCTGGCCCTGCTGTTCGCGATGTTCGTCGTGGCCACGGCGACACAGGTGCTGCTGCACCGTCCACGCACACTGGTCGTCGGCGAGGCGCGGCCGGTCCTGTCCCGGCCGCTGCTGTTGTCCGGCGGCGTGACGGTTGGTGCGCTGTCGGCCCTGCTCGGCGGCGGCGGCGGATTCGCGACGGTCCCGTTCCTGCTGCGCATCGGCGTACCGTTGCGGGAGACGGTGGCCACCAGCTCGGCCTGCGGCCTGCCGATCGCGGTCGCCGGCGCACTCGGCTACATGGTCGCCGGCTGGAACACGCCATTGCCCGGGCCGTCGCTCGGATTCGTCTATCTGCCGGCCGCCCTGCTGATGGCACTGACCAGCATGCTGACCGCGCCGCTCGGTGCGAGGATGTCGCACCGGATGCCTCCGGTGATGTTGCGCAACAGCTTCGCCGCGCTACTCTATGCGCTGGCGATCATGATGTTCTGGAAAGCGTGGCGGTATGCCGCCTGATGCGGGCCGAAGGGTCTGTCCGATACGACATGTGCGGTCGCGGGGCGCCCGGCCACGATGAGTGCCGCCCCCGATCCCGCTGGTGTCCTGTCCGACCGGTTGACCGGACTGGATGCGCTGTTCCTGCACCTCGAGCGGCCGGAGACGCCGATGCATGTCGGCAGCCTGCAGCTCTGCGAGCTGCCTTCCGGGTTCGACGGCGACTTCGCGCAGCACGTGCGCCGGCACATCGGCGCGAGGCTTCACCTGGCGCCACCGCTGACCCGGCGGCTGGCGGTGATGCCGTTCGACCTCGCCAATCCACTGTGGATCGACGGCGGCCAGATCGACATGGCCTATCACGTGCGCCGGCACAAGCTCCGGGCCCCGGGATCGATGAGGCAGCTCGAGCGGCTGGTCGCCGGCCTGCACGCGACGCTGATGGATCGCGACCGGCCGCTATGGCAGTTCCACGTGATCGAGGGCCTGGCCGAACCGGGCACGGTGGCGGTGTACTCGAAGCTGCATCACGCGGCGATCGACGGCCAGGCCGGGGTCGCGCTGGCGACCGTCCTGCTCGATCCCACACCCGAGCCGAGGATCCTCGAGGAATCACCGTTCGAACGCCGGCGTTCCGGTGATACGGCCGGCGGCATTCCGGGCGGCGGTCCGTGGCGCAAACGCGACCTGCTCGCCGCGGCGTTGTCCGGTGAAGGCGAACGGTATCGCGAACTCGCGCACGCACTGCGACCCGCGGCCGAAGCGCTGCGCGTGGCGGGCGCCGAAGCCGCTCGCCACTTCGCGGCGCGGGTCGCGGCGAAGATCGCCGGCGAGGAACCTCCCGCCGGGAGCACACCGCGCAACTGGAAGCTCGGACCGCGGACACCGTTCAACGTCGCGGTCTCGGACGGGCGCTCGTTCGCGACGACCCGGCTGTCGCTGCCCGACGTCAGGCGGGTCGCCGCCGCGCTCGATGCAACCGTCAACGACGTCGTGCTGGCGGTCTGCAGCGCGGCGCTGCGCGCGTACCTCGTGCATCACGATCAACTGCCGGATGAATCGCTGATCGCGGCGATGCCGGTATCGCTGCGCGCGCGCGGCGCGACCGATGGCGGCAACCAGGTGATGCTGTCGATGGTCTATCTCGGCTCGGAGATCGAGTCGCCGCTGGATCGACTGCGCGCGGTTCGTGCCGCCACCGGGGCGGTGAAGGACGACCTGTCCAGGTTCAGGACGATGATCCCGACCGACGCGCCGTCGCTCGGCCTGCCTTGGCTGGTCGGCGGCGCGTGGGCGATGTATGCACACCTGTGGTCCCGCGGCCGGCTGCCACCGACGGCCAACGTCGTGATCTCGAACGTGCCCGGCCCGCCGCAACCGCTGTACCTGGCCGGTGCGCGGTATCGCAGCTTCTTCCCGCTGTCGATTGTCGTGCACGGCGTTGCGTTGAACATCACCCTCGAGAGCTACTGCGACTCGCTCGACTTCGGGCTGACAGCCTGCAGCCGGGCCGTGCCCGATGTCGAGCGGATCGCGCACCTGATCCCGGCGGGGTTCGCCGAACTCGTGGCCTGTGTGCCCGCGGCCGCGCAGTCGAGCAGGACCGGGACGAAGGCCGGAACCAGGGCCGGAACCAAGGCTGGGACCCAGGCCGGAACGAAGGCTGCGACCAAGGCCGGGACCAGGGCTGGAACGAGGACCGGGACCAGGGAAACGACGAGAGCGAAGACACCCGCCGACACCAAGGCACGGACCGCTGCGACGAAGGTGACCAAGACAACCAGGCCATCGAAGGAACCGGGACTGACGAGCGCCTCGACCCGACCGAGAGGGTCGAAGACGGGAAGGCGGACCGCCGCGGCAACGGCGAGGAAAACCGGCCGATGAGCATCCGACCTCCTCGCCCCGAGCAGGCCTGGTCACATTCGAGCACACCACCGCGTGCGCCCGCGCCCTGGCTGCTGATGCTCGAGGGCCGCGCGCCATGGGAGTTCGCGGCGACGATCGCGTCCTGGCCGTTGTGGCGCACGCTGCCGCGGGGCGACGGTCATCCGGTGCTGGTGCTGCCGGGCCTGGCCGCCGGCGATCTGTCGACGCTGCTGCTGCGCACGTTCCTGCGCCAGCTCGGCTACGCCGCGCATCCGTGGAACTACGGCATGAACTTCGGACCCCGTCCCGGCGTGCTGCGCGGCTGCATCGAACACACACGGGAACTGCGTCAGATCCACGGTCGCACCGTGTCGCTGATCGGCTGGAGCCTGGGCGGGATCTACGCCCGCGAGATCGCCAAGGCCGTGCCGGAATCGGTGCGCAGCGTGATCACGATGGGCACGCCGTTCGCCGGCCATCCGAAGTCCACCCACGCCTGGCGCCTGTTCGAGCTGATGAGTGGGGTCACCGCCGACGATCCGGAACTGCATGCACCACTGGCCGACCCGCCACCGGTGCCGACGACATCGATCCTGTCGAAGTCCGACGGCATCGTCGCCTGGCAGTGTTCGGTCAACGGCGAGGCGCCGATGACCGAGAACGTGATCGTGCCGGCGAGCCACCTGGGCCTCGGCATGAATCCGGCGACGCTGTACGTGATCGCCGATCGGCTCGCGCAGCCGCTCGGTGGCTGGACACCCTTCAACGTCGAGGGCGTCAGGCGTTATGTCTTCGGTCGTCCGGACGACGCCGCACCGGCCGACGCTGCAGCCGCCGCACCACCGCCGCCCCGACGCCGATGACGCGGATCCGGGCCAACGGACTCGAGATCGAGGTCGACGACCGCGGCCCGGCCGGTGCCGAACCCGTGCTGCTGGTGATGGGGCTCGGCATGCAGCTGACCGCGTGGCCGGAGCCGTTCGTCGCGGGACTCGCCGGGCACGGCCTGCGCGTCGTCCGCTTCGACAACCGCGACATCGGCCTGTCGAGCCGGCTCGAGGCCTGGGGCCGGCCGAACGTGATCGCGGCCGCGATGAAGTTCACGCTCCGGCTGCCGGTCCGTTCAGCGTATTCACTCGACGACATGGCCGACGACACCGTGGGTGTGCTCGACGCACTGGCGATCGATCGTGCCCACCTGGTCGGAGTGTCGATGGGTGGGATGATCAGCCAGATCGTCGCCGCGCGCCGACCGGAACGGATCGCGAGTTTCACCTGCATCATGTCGACCAGCGGCGCGCGTCACCTGCCCGGCCCGCCGTCGCGTGTGCGCCGGGTGATGATGGCCGCCCCTCGCGGGCGCGCGGCGCTCGACCGCATCGTCGATCACCAGGTCGAGGTGATGCGGGCGATCGGAAGCCCCGGTTTCCCGACGCCGCCGGAGCAGCTGCGCGCCGGGCTGCGGCTGAACGTCGAGCGCTCGCACTCGCCAGTGGGGACCGCACGCCAACTGGTGGCGATCATCGCCGGCGGTGATCGCAGCCGGCTGCTGCGGACGATCCGTGTGCCGACCCTCGTGCTGCACGGCGCCGACGATCCGCTGGTGCCGGTGGCCGCCGCCCACGACCTCGCCGACAAGATCCCCGGTGCCCGGTTGCAGGTGATCGAGGGCATGGGTCACGACCTCGCGCCCGGCCTGATTCCACTGCTGCTCGCGCCGATCCTTGCCCACGTCGACGCGCACCGCATCGAGTAGAGTGCCGTCCCACGGCACGCCGGAACCCGGCCTCAAGCCTTCGCGAAACGCTCGCGCAGCAGGTTCTTCTGCACCTTGCCCATCGTGTTGCGCGGCAGTTCGTCGACCAGGTGCACCCGCTTCGGTACCTTGAACGCCGCGATCCGGTCCTTCAGCGCGGCGATCAGCGAGGCCTCGTCGAGCCGTGCGCCGCCGCGCGGCACGACGACCGCGGTCACCGCCTCGCCGAAGTCGCGATGCGCGACGCCGATCACGGCCGACTCGAGCACACCCTCGAGTTCGTCGAGGTACGACTCGATCTCCTTCGGGTAGACGTTGTAGCCGCCGGTGATGATCAGGTCCTTGCTGCGCCCGACGATCGTCAGGTAGCCGTTCGCATCGAAGCGCCCGACGTCGCCGGTGCGGAAGAATCCGTCGGCGGTGAACTCCTCGCGTGTCTTCTCCGGCATCCGCCAGTAGCCGGTGAACACGTTCGGGCCGCGCACCTGGATGTCTCCGATCTCGCCCCAGGCGCGGGGCCGGCCCTGTTCGTCGACGACACGCACCTCGACGCCGGGCAGCGGCAGGCCGACGGTGCCGGGCTGCCGGTTGCCGTCGTACGGATTCGAGGTCAGCATGATCGTCTCGCTCATGCCGTAGCGTTCGAGGATGCGCTGGCCGGTGCGGGCCTCGAACTGGCGGAAGGTGTCGGTCGACAGCGGCGCCGATCCGGAGATGAACAGCCGCATCGAGGCACAGGCTTCGGCGGACAGGCCGGTCTCGTCGAGCAGCCGCACGTACATCGTCGGCACCCCCATGAACACGGTCGCCCGCGGCAGCTCGGCGATCACCCGCTTCGGATCGAACCTGGCCAGCCAGATCATCGGTGCGCCGGCGAACAGCGCGCCGTGGCAGGCGACGAACAGGCCGTGCACATGGAAGATCGGCAACGCGTGCAGCAGCACGTCGCCGGGCCGCCAGCGCCAGGCCGCATGCAGCGTCATCGCGTTGGAGACCATGTTGCCGTGGGTCAGCAGCGCCCCCTTGCTGCGACCGGTCGTCCCCGAGGTGTACAGGATCGCCGCGACGTCGTCGGCGCGGCTGTGCACCGTCTCGAACGTGTCGCCGAAGGCGGCGGCTCGCCGCAGCAGCGTGCCGCCTCGGCGCTCGTCGAGCGTCAGGACCGCGCGCACGTCGTGGCGCTTCGCGATCGGCGCGATCCACGACAGCCTGGCGGGGTCGCAGACCACCAGCGCGGGCTGTGCGTCGGACACGAAGTACTCGATCTCGGCGGACTGGTAGGCGGTGTTCAACGGCAGGAACACGAAACCCGCGCGCAGGCAGGCGAGATACAGCAGCAGCGCCTCCGGCGACTTCTCGACCTGCACGGCGATGCGCTCGCCCTGCTCGAGGCCGAGCGAGACCAGCAGGTTGGCCAGCCGGGCGGTCGCGTGCTCGATGTCGTGCCAGCTGTACGACGGTCCGTCGCCGCACCAGATCGAGGCCGACGACCGGTCCGCGGGGAATCGCGCGGCCGCCTGCGCGTACAGATTCGAGCCGGCCGTCCGGGCGACCGCCGTCGCGGACCGGGCCCGGCCTTTGGTGGTGCCGCGCACGGCGACCTTCGTATCCGTCGCCGCGTCCACGGCGCGCGCCCCGCGCTTCAGTCGAGTCGGGCGCCCGACTCCTTGACGACCTTCCCCCACTTGTCGATCTCCTCGCCGATGAATTTCGCGAACGCCTCCGGCGACTGGCCGCCGGCTTCGGCACCCAGCGCCGACCACTGTTCCTTCAGTTCGGGCGACTGCAACGCCTTCGCGGTCTCCTGGTGCAACCGGGTCACGATGTCCTTCGGTGTGCCCGCCGGCGCCCACAGTCCGTACCAGGTGCGCGCCTCGTATCCCTTGACGCCGGCCTCGTCGAGTGTCGGCACGTCCGGCAGCGCGGGGGATCGTTTCGTGCTCGACACGGCCAGCGGCACCAGCTTGCCGCCCTTGATGTGTGGCATCGAACTGCCGAGCCCATCGAACATGAAGTCGACCTGGCCGGCGAGCAGATCGGCGAGTGCCGGCCCGGCGCCGCGATACGGGATGTGGACGACGAACGAACGGGTCATCAGCTTCCAGAGCTCGACGGTCAGGTGATGCGAGGTGCCGTTGCCGGCGGAGCCGTAGTTGTACTTGCCCGGGCTCGAACGCACCAGGCTCTGGAACTCCGCGTACGTCTTCGCCGGCACCCGGGTCGGATTGACGACGACCACGTTCGGCACGTAGGCCACCGCGCTGATCGGCGCCAGATCCTTGCGCAGGTCGTAGCCGAGCTTCGGATACATGCTGACCGCAATCGTGTGATGGACCGCGCCCATCAGGATCGTGTAGCCGTCGGCCGGCGACTTCGCGGCGACCTCGGCACCGAGTGTGCCGCCGGCACCTCCCCGGTTGTCGATCACCACCGGCTGGCCCAGCTGGGCCGACAGCACCTTGGCCAGCGGTCGTGCGAAGGCGTCGGTGCCTCCACCCGGCGGGAACGGCACCACCATCCGGATCGGCTTGTTCGGCCAGGCCTGGGCGGACACGTTCGCCGCCGCCAGGGAACACGCCGCAGCAGCCAGCAGTGCTGCGAATCGGAATCCCGTCATCGTCGTCTCCTGTTGTTCGTGCGCGGGTCGGGTTGACCTTCGCGTCGTGCTCAGAGCAGCGATTGCACCGCGCGCGAGATCGGCACCTCGCCGTCGGCGAACCGCTCGTGGTTGCCTTCGATTTCTTCCAGATCGTACAGGTAGTTGACCATCATGCCGTGTGCCTGCCGCAGTCCCTTCTTCGACAGGTCGGCGAGCGGGTTGATCCGCTCCAGCCGGGCGCCGTTGTTCAGGTGGAAGCGGGCGACCGGATCGCTGCCGCCGGCATCGCTGAACGAGGTGTGCGACAGGTAGAAGGTGGCCAGCCGCTGCAGCAGCGCATGGTCGGCGTCGATCTTGACCGGCTTGCGGGCGACCGGCCCCTCCTGGTTTGTGGTCGATGTCCTTGCCGCCTGTTCCTTGCCTGCCGAGGCGGCGGGCGCCGGCGGCTCGACGACGATCGGGGCCGGAAGCTTCGACAGGTCCTGCCCGAAACGACGGCGCAGCGAGTCCAGTCCGGCATCGAGCTCGGCCAGTGTCGTCGGCTTGACCCGGGTCGAGGTCAGCGGCCCGGTGCGCGCCAGCCAGGCGCCGAACGAGGGGATCGGCGACAACGTGCAGAAGGTCCTGAGCTTCGGGAACTCCTCCTGCAGCCGCTCGGCGACCTGCTTGATCAGGAAGTTGCCCAGGTTCACGCCGCGCAGCCCGGGCTGGCAGTTCGAGATCGAATAGAACGCGGCGACCTTGAAGCGCTCCGGCGTGGCGATCGGCGACTGGTGGCGATCGATCAGCGGGGCGATCGCCGACGGGATCTCCGGCAGCAGCGCGACCTCGACGAAGATCAGCGGTTCGTCGGGCAGCACCGGATGGAAGAACGCGAAGCAGCGCCGGTCCGGCTCCAGGCGCCGGCGCAGGTCGCCCCAGCCGTCGATCGCATGCACCGCCTCGTGCTGGATGATCTTCTCGAGCAGCTGCGCCGGCGAGTTCCAGTCGACCTGGACCAGCCTCAGGAAACCCGGGTTGAACCACGAACCGAGCAGGTGTTCGAAGTCGGCGTCGACCGCCTTGAGTTTGCCGTCGCCTTTCATCTTCTCGAGCAGCATCGCCCGCATGCGGACGATGGTGCCGGTGGCCTTCGGCGCGCGGTTCAGCCGCCGGAACAATTCCTGGCGCGGCGGCTCGGCGGCACGCGACAGCTTGATCAGGTTGTCCGGTGACCGGTTGACCGCATAACTCTCGGCCAGTCGCAGCACCTCGCCCGGATCGGGATCGAAGTCGCTGGCGAGCACCTCGAAGAACCGCTGCGCCCCGTCGGGCGACAGGCGTTCGAATCGCTCGAGGGCGCGACCGGCGATCACCAGGCTGTTCGATTCACCCCGGACGCTGAGCAACTGGCGACAGTCCTCGATCAGACGCTTGAGGTCGATCTTCTCGCGCGCGTTGCGCTGGACCTGGCGGAGACGCTCGAACACCGTGCCGAGGTCGGGCTAACAAGTCGCCGTACGACGCGACCCGGGACGCGACACACGAAATCGGGACAGGACGTCGAACACGCGCAGGAGGAACATCGAGGTGAGCATAACGCATCCCGGACGACGTTGTGACGGGGCGACGCGGCGTCGCGCGTGATCAGTCGACCGGCGTGCGCCGCAGCATCAGCCAGACGCCGCCGATGAACATCGGGATGCACAACCACTGCCCCATCGACAGGCCGAGCTTGAGCAGGCCGAGGAACGCGTCGGGCTGGCGCGCGAACTCGGCCGCGAAACGGAACACCGCATAACCGGCCAGGAACAGGCCGCTGACCGCGCCGCGCGGCCGTGGCCGTGCGGAGTACCACCAGACCAGCACGAACAACAGCAGCCCCTCGCCGAGGAACTGGTAGAGCTGCGACGGGTGTCGCGCCAGCGCGTCACCGGCCTGCGGGAACACCATCGCCCAAGGCACGTCGGTGGGCCGTCCCCACAACTCGCCGTTGATGAAGTTGCCGAGCCGACCCGCGGCCAGCCCGGTCGGCACCAGGGGCGCGACGAAGTCCATCAGGGTCAGCAACGCCAGGCCTCGACGCCGGGCGAACCAGGCACAGGCGACCACCACGCCGATCAGCCCGCCGTGGAACGACATGCCGCCCTCCCAGACCGACAGCACCTGCAGCGGATGCGCGAGATAGAACGCGGGCTTGTAGAACAGCACGTAGCCGATGCGACCACCGAGCACCACGCCGAGAGCCCCGTAGAACAACAGGTCCTCGAGGTCGCGCGGCGTCATCCGCGTCGCCTGGGCCGGGCCCGGCTGGCCGAGCCGGTGGCGGCCGAGGGCATAGAAGAGCAGGAACGCCACCAGGTACATCAATCCGTACCACCGGATGGCGATCGGGCCGAGCTGGACGGCGATCGGGTCGAACTGGGGATGAACGAGCATCGGTGCGCACCCCGCGGGCACACGACCCCCGGGGCCACTAGAATCGGGCCACGTCGACCATTCTGACATGCCAGTGCGTCTGCCCCGTTTTTCCCGCGTGTTCCAGGTCCTGACCACCGTGCTGGTGCTGGCCGCGGCGTGGCCGGGCGGCGGCGGAGACGCGGCGTTCGCCCAGTCGACCGGTCCGCAGTCGACCGCCGCGCCGTCGGCCGGCAGGCAGTCCGGGCCGGCGCGGCCGTCCAGCGTCGCCTTCCACTACGGTGCCGACGCACCGCTGGCGCAGCTGCGGCTGTTCGACGTCGTTGTCGTCGAACCCGGTCACGGCTTCGATCCCGCGGCCCATCGCCGTCGCTCCGCCGATCGATCCGAGTTGTACGCGTACGTGTCGATCGGCGAACTCGACACCGGCAGGCCGTATGCGAAGGCCCTGGAACGCGTGGTGCGGGCGGAACGCAATCCGGACTGGGGCGGTGTGCTGATCGACCAGGCCCATCCCGACTGGCCGACGTTGCTGGTCGAGCAACTGGTGCGGCCGCTGGTCGATCGCGGCTATCGTGGCCTGTTCCTCGACACGCTCGATTCGTACCAGCTGTTCGCCAAGGACGAGGCAAGCCGCGCCGCGCAGCAGGAGGGCATGACGCGCGCGATCGGCGAGATCAAGCGCCGCTTCCCGTCCTTGCGGCTGATCCTGAACCGCGGTTTCGAGATGCTGCCGACGATCGCCCCGCAGGTCGAGATGGTCGCCGCCGAATCGCTGTTCGGGCGCTGGAACGCTCGCGACAAGCGCTACGAGGACGTGCCGGCCGAGGACCGGCAGTGGCTCGGCGACCGGCTGCGCGAAGCCCGCGACCGGTACGGACTCGCCACCATCTCCATCGACTACGCATCGCCGGGCGACCGGGCGCGCCAGCGTGCGCTCGCCCGCACGATCCTGGCCGCCGGTTCGATCCCGTGGGTGGCCGACGGCGGGCTGCGCACCGTCGGCGTCGGCGCGATCGAAGTGATGCCGCGCACGGTGCTGCTGCTGCACGACGAATCGGCCGAGACCGGTGACGAACACTACAGCGACGCGCAGCGCCAGCTCGCGATGCCACTGCACTACCTGGGCTACCGGACCGAACTGCTGGACATCACGCGACGGGCGCTGCCGACCGGATCACTCGCCGACCGGTACGCGGCGGTGGTCGCGATCTTCCGCGATGCCGACGTCGGCCTGAAATCGAACCTGGCCGGCCTGATCACCCGCGCACTCGACGAGAAGGTGCCGATGGTGTTCTTCAATTCGCTCGGCACACCGCTGGACGACAAGCTCGCCGCGCGGATGGGCCTGTCGCAGGCGACCGCGACGCTGGGCACGCCGCTGTCGATCAGGCACATCGAGCGCCCGGTGGTCGGCTTCGAGATCGATCCGACACCGAATCGCTTCGAGGGGCTGCGGCTGGTCGCCCGACCCGGCCAGGCGCTGCTGACGATCGCCGACCCGAAGGGAACCACCTACGACGGCGTCGCGGTGACCGACTGGGGCGGGTTCGTCGTCTATCCGTTCGGCGTGGTCACGCTGCAGCCCGGCAACACCGAGCGCTGGGTCACCGATCCGATCGCCTTCCTGCGCCGCGCGTTGCCGGTGCCGCCCTGGCCGCTGCCCGATCCGACCACCGAGGCCGGCCGGCGGCTGCTGCTGATCCACATCGACGGCGACGGATTTCCGTCGCGCGCCGAGGTGCCCGGATCGCCGTTCGCCTCGGAGGTGATGCTGCGCGAGTTCATCGCACGGTACCCGGTGCCGCACACGGTCTCGGTGATCCAGGGCGAGACCGCGGCCAACGGGCTGTATCCCCAGTTCTCGGCGGCACTCGAGGAGATCGCGCGCCGGATCTACCAGCTGCCCCACGTCGAATCGGCGAGCCACTCCTACTCGCACCCGTTCGACTGGTACGCGGTGCGCAGCAAGACCGACAAGCCGTACAACCTGCCGATCCCGAACTACAAGTTCGACGTCGCTGCGGAGATCGAAGGCTCGATCGGCTACATCGAGTCGCAGTTGTCGCCGCCCGGCAAGAAGGCCGGCGTGTTCCTGTGGACCGGCGCCTGCGTGCCGCCGCCGGAGACGCTCGCACGGGCCTGGCGCGCCGGGCTGCTCAACATGAACGGCGGCGACACGACGATCACACGCGCCAATGCGTCGCTGACCCAGGTCTCGGCCCTGTCGCTGAGAAAGGACGGCTGGCTGCAGATCTACGCGCCGAACCAGAACGAGAACGTCTACACCAACAACTGGACCGGACCGTTCTACGGCTTCGAGCGGGTGATCGAGACCTTCGAGCTGACCGAGCGGCCGCGCCGCCTCAAGCCGATCAACATCTACTACCACACCTATGCGGCCAGCAAGCCGGCATCGATCAACGCGTTGCGCAAGGTCTACGACTGGGCGCTGGCGCAGCCGGTGCATCCGGTGTACTCGTCCGAATACATCCGCAAGGTGGTCGACTTCGACGACATGGCGGTGGGCGGGATGCTCGCGCCGGCAGCCACCGATGGCCCGTCGTGGACCGGTTGGCGGATCGCCGGCGACGGCGACCTGCGCAACCTGCGCTGGTCCGCGGCCGAACGCGCACGGATCGACTGGGCGGCCAGCGAGGAGCTCGCCGGCTTTCGCACCGGGGTCGACGGGGACTATCTGCACCTGAGCTCGGCGCGGTCCACGGTCCGGTTCGTCGGCGGCACACGCGACGCCTCGAAAGAGCCGCCGCTGCTCGTCGATGCCAACGGCCGCGTGTCGTCATGGCGTCGCGACGCGGCCCAGACCACGTTCCGTTTCAGGGCCCACGTACCCGGACAGTTGCGTTTGTCCCACGCTCAGGGCTGCATCGTGCGTGCGGATGGACGTACTTTGACGCCGAAGGCGGTCCCGGCCGCGGAGCGCACCGTAAAATCGGCCGCCAATGGCGAATACCTCTACCAGTTCCCGCAGGCTTCCGGAGGAGACGGGATCCTGGTATCAGTCGGCTGCGGATGATCGGCGGCAGCGACTGTTCGTCCGCGGCCTGGTGCCGCTGTTCGCCGGCGGCATGCTGGTCGTGTTCTGGCTCGCCCAGCCGCGCACACAACTCGCCGAGCGGCTCGCCCACGCGGAACGCACCGATCAGCTGACACTCGCGTACCTGCGCGCCTGGCTCGCCGCCAAGCCGAACGACTGGCCGCTGTACCTGGTGCTCGCGCGCCATGGCCAGCTCGCCGGCGAACTCGACGAGGCACTGGCGGTCGTCGCACGGGCCATGGCCAGCGACGACCCGTCGATCGTCAGGCAGGCCGGTCAGATGCGTTTCAGCCTGCTGCGACAGAAGATCGCGAAACTGCCGGAAGGATCGCCGGAACGCGCGGCGCTGCTCGCGCAGCTGGTCGCCGACCTCGAAGCCGCCGCACGCAACGCGAGTGCCACGGAACTGATGACCATCGCCACCGAGGCCCAGGCGCTCGGCCAGATGCCGCTCGCGCTGCGATTGTGGCGACAGGCACTCGGCCTGAAGGAGGCCCAGAACGAGGCGTTCTACGCAACGCTGGCCGCCAATTTCCTCGCCAACGGCGAACACCGCCTCGCCGCCGATGCCTACTGGCGCGCGTTCGACGTCGCGACCACCGTCCCGCGGCGGCGGGCGTTGCTGATGCAGGCGATCCGGACGCTGCAGGCGTCGAACCGCATCGGCGAGGCACTCGACGAAGCCGAGGCCCGGCTCGGGCAGGTCACACCCGATCGTGAACTGTACGAATTGCTGGTCCGGCTCGCGCTGGCCGCCGGCCGGCTCGAGCAGGCCGAGAAATTCGCCCGCGAGATGCTGCGCTTCAGCCTCGAGCAGCAGTTGCGCCGCGAACTCGCCGCGCAGGCGCCCGACGCGATTCCCGCCGACCTTCGGATCGTCCGGGTCGCCGCGCCGGCATCACGACGCCGTGCCCCGGCCCCTGCTGCCGAGCCGCTGCTGCCGGCGCTGCCCGCGAGCACGACGCCGAGGGCGACCGAAACACCCGACGACGCCGACACCGGACCACAGCCCCGGTTGCCGTTCGACAACACGGCGTATCGCCTGGCCTACGACGTATTCCTCGCCCGCGGCAACCTGCGTGACGCGTACAAGGTCGCCCGTTCGGCGGTCCGGCAGGCCCCGGAGAACCTCGAGTGGCGGCGCCGACTCGCCGAGATCGCCGAGTGGACCGGCCGGCCGCAGCTCGCGCTCGACGTCTGGCGTTCGATCGTGCTGCGGACCGGCGACCCGAAGGCGTGGGCCGAGGTACGACGGCTCGCGCTGGCCCTCAACGACCAGCTGGTGATGCTCGAGGTGCTGCAGTGGGAGGCCACGCGCGGCGCACCCGACGCGGCGATCGACCTGGAGATCGCCGCCACGCTCGAGCGACTCGGAGAACCGCGGGCGGCGCTCGCCTGGCTGCAACGCCGGATCGACGCCGGCGGCGCACAAGCCGATCCGCGACTGATCGACGCACTGCTCGGACTGACCGATCGGCTCGATGATCCTCAGGCCAGGATCGATGCGTTGCGCCTGGCGATGAGCCGCGGCGAACCGCAGCCGCGACTGGCGGCGCGGCTGGCCCGGATCCTGATGGGACGCGGTGATTTCAAGGGCGCCTTCGAGGCGCTGGCGACGGTCGCGCCGACCGCCGCCGATCCGGCCCGGCACACCGCCGAGGACGAGAAGAAGACACTGTTCTGGCTGCTGTATGCCGAATCGGCCCGTCTGCTGCAACGGGAGGAGGATGCGATCGCGGGCTTCCGGCAACGGCTAGTACGCAACGTCCACGAGACGAACGATCTCGGGCGGCTGGCCTCGTTGCTCGAGCCGCGCTCGCTCGCGGCGGCACTGGCAGTGCTCGAGTTCATGTACCGGGCCGAGCCCGGCCCGGAACTGCTGCGGCGGATCATCCTGATGCATCTGCGGGCGGGCAATCTCGAGCGCGTGCAGGCACTGCTCACCGGCGCCGACCCGGCCACCCGGGCCACGCTCGAAGAGGACGGGGAGTTCCTGCGCGCCCGCGGTTCGATGCTGCAGGCGGCGGGACGGTCGGCCGAAGCACGCCGCGATTTCGAGCGCGCGTTGTCCCGTCGCGGTGGCGACCTCGGTTCGGTCGAGGCGCTGATGTGGCTGCTGCTCGCGCAGAAGGATGCGCCGGCGTTGCGCACGATGCTCGCCCGCTTCGAGCCGGTGACCCGCAAGGACGGACAACTCGACGGCGTGTTCGGTGCCGTCCACCTGGCCCTGAACGAACCCGACAGCGCGCTCAAGTACCTGCAGCGTCAGGCACGGCGTCGCGAGGACTACCTGTGGTGGCTTGCGTATGCCGACGGACTGTCCGATGCCGGCCAGGCCGATCTGTCGTGGCGGGTCCGGCGCAAGGTCTGGACCGAGGTCCGCGACAAGCTGCGCGATCCGAAGGCGGTCTCGCCGGAACTGCGCACACGCATCGTCGGACTGGCCGCGCAGTTCGCGCCGAGCGACAACGCGTTGAAGGCGCTGCGTGCGGCGCTGACCGACGCGAACCTGCTCGGTGCCGCGGCCGAGGCGGCCGCGCGAAGCGAAAGTGCGCAGCGGCGGGCGGCGGCGCTGCCCGCGGCGCGACGCACACCGGTGGCACCGACGACACCGGCTCCCGCGGTGCCGGCCGACGGTCCGGAGCTGGACATCGCGCTCGGCCACGCACTCGCCAGGCAGGATCCGCTGGCCGGCGAGGACACCGAAGCCGCTGAGCAGCAGAGCACCGCCGAGGCGTTCCGTTCGTCGGTGCGCGAGCTCGGCCTGGCCTGGCTGCTGAGCGCGGAGGTCGAGGAATCGGCGCGTGCCTGGCTGATGTCGCGTTATGCCGACGAGCTGTCGCAGCCCGCCTTCGCGCGGCTGTCGCTGGCGCTCAATTCGCGCGACAAGTCCCAGCTCGTCCAGCTGCTCGACGACATTCCCGACTGGTTGCCGAAGCTGGACCGGATCAGCGCGCTGAAGGCCACCTCGCAGCTCGGCGCCGCGCAGGAACTCGCGTTCGAGACACTCGGCTCGCGGCCGCGCAGCGACGATGCGCACCAGCGCTTCGTCGAGACGTTGCTCGACGACACCAGCAGCGCGCAGCTCAATGTCGGCTCGAGCCGGATCGGGCCGCTGGACCTGCGCTCGCAGCGGCTGGGCACCGGCTTGCGGCTGACACCGACGATCGGCCTGTCGCTGGCGTTCGAGCGCAACGACTACTCGATCCAGGATCCGGCCCAGATCGCGTACGTCCCGGACCAGGACCGGTCGCTGATCGCCGGCGCGCGGCTCTCGACCGAGTCCGCGCAGTGGCGGCTCGCGCTGGGACGGCGCAGCGCGATCCGCGACTTCACCAGCGCCCGGCTCGAATGGGAGCGGGTGTTCGAGATCGGTTTCACGGTCGGGGCGTCGCTCGGCTGGCGGCAGCCCGCAACCGAGTTGCCGACACTTCGGGTCGGCGGCCATCGCGATGTCGTCGAGACCCGCGCGACCTATGCGTTCGGCCCGCGCGAGTACGTCGGCGCGAGCCTGTTCGGTACACGTTTCCACACCCAGGACGGCCAGGCGGTCGCCCAGGGCTGGGTGCTGAATCTCGAGGGCGGCTACCGGCTGCGGCTCGACTATCCGGACGTCACGCTGAAGGCGGCGTTCACCTCCTCGAACTACGGCGCGACCGGGCAACCCGATGCGATCGTCGCCCGGCTGGCACCGGCCGGCTTCGCGCAGCCGCTGGACCAGTGGGTTCCGCGCGGTTCGACCCAGGCCAGCATCGGCGCCAGCATCGGCGATGCTGTTGCACAAAGCTATACGCGGGCACTCCGCCCGTTCGGTGAAATCGGCCTCCGGTCGAATTCGGTCACGGGCGGCGGTTACAATCTCCGAGGGGGCCTGAGCATGTCGATCTTCGGCTCCGACCGGTTCTCGGGGTTCTACGGCATCGTCAGCCGGACGCCGGGCAACACGCGGGGAACCCGCGAGGTCGGCCTCTCCTACCAGTGGTACTACTGATCGACTGCGCATTCATGGCCTTCGCTTCGACATCCATCACCCGACGCGGCCTGTTGCTCCGGCTCGCCGGCTGCGTGAGCATGGCGGGCCTGCTGCCGGTCCTCGACGGATGCACCACACTCGACGTGCAGCCGGCGCCGGACATCGACCTCAAGGGCTC
Organism: uncultured Burkholderiales bacterium; assembly: GCA_902826305.1. Classification (GTDB taxonomy): domain Bacteria; phylum Pseudomonadota; class Gammaproteobacteria; order Burkholderiales; family Burkholderiaceae_E; genus CADEEH01. Next base: position 289 of record CADEEH010000078.1, on the reverse strand, counting down.
CTGGGCGGTCCTGCCGTTGTCGAACCACACCGAGACGCCCCAGGCCGGCCTGCGCGCCGAATCGATCCTCGAGAGCCTGGTCCGCAGCGCCGGCGTCAGCAACCTGCGCCGCTATCCGGCCAACCTCGCCGGCGACACGCTGTTCGAGCCGGCCGAGCGGCGTGTCGTCGACCAGGCGCTCGCGTGGGCACGCGGCGAGAAGCTGCGTTACGGGCTGACCGGCTCGGTCCAGGAATGGCGCTACAAGGTCGGCGTCGACGGCGAGCCGGCGGTCGGCATCAGCCTGCAG
>CADEEH010000077.1 GCA_902826305.1 uncultured Burkholderiales bacterium | reverse complement strand
ACCACCGTGTGGTACGTCCCTTCGTACAGCAGGGCCACCGGCGGGCTCGAGGCCGCGTTGTCGCGAAAGACGCGGAAGCGACGCTTCAGGTCGGCGAGTGGATAACCGTAGGCGGACAGCACCTCGCCGGCGGCGTCGGAAAGGAACAGGTCGACGGTGCCCAGCGACTCGGCCAGTGCCAGGGACTCGCGCAGGTAGTGACCCGATCCGGTCAGCGCCCAGGCGAAACGGCCGGCTCCGGCCGGCCCGTGGCGGGCTTGCGGGGAGGATGGGGCGACGGCCGGATGGTCGGGCGCAGGGGCATTCACGAATTCGGTTTCCTCGGCTCCAGGCCAGGACTAGTATATCGTCCGGTCCCGCATGCCCCGGCTCGCGGCTGACGGGCACCCGGAGACGAATCACGATGACATCCGACCGCAGGCGGCGCGAACCCGCAAACGATGGCGACACGACGCGGGGCGCCGCGAGTGAACCCTCGCGGCCGCTGAGCGACGAAGCGGTGTCCACCCCGCTGGCCGAAGGGCTGATCCACTCGCTGGGACGGATCGAGCCCGATCCGGCGGTCGAACACGCCGAATCGGCTCGGCCCCACACCGACCGGATCTTCATCCGCGGGATGCGGCTGGCGATGTTCCTCGGTGTGACCGACGAGGAGCGCGATCGGCCGCAGATGGTCGAACTCGGACTCGAGATCGAATTCCCGCTCGAACGGGCCGCCGCCAGCGACGACGTCCATCACACGATCGACTACGGCGCGGTGGTCGAGCGGATCCGCGACGTGGTCGCACCGCGTCGATTCCGCCTGGTCGAGATGGCTGCGCGGACGATCTGCGACCTGGTCATCACGGAGTTCGGCGCCAGTCGCTGCGTGGTCGACCTGGCGAAGATCGACCGGCTGCCCGGTGTCGACCGCCTCGGCGTGCGGATCGCCCGCTCGCGCAAGGACTTCCCGGGGCCGGTGGCCCGCGGGCCGGTCAACTGACCGGAGCGCCTCGCCGCCTTGTCGAGGGGAGCCCGCTGGTACGACCGGCCGGAGTCGAACCGGCACGCCTCGCGGCGGCGGGTTTTAAGCCCGCTACGTCTACCTGTTCCGTCACGGTCGCGTCGCGCCAGTATGCACCGCGCCAGCGACTATTTCGTCGTCCGGCCGGCGAGCAGTGGCTGCAGTTGCGGCCAGACGTTGTCGAGCAGCCTCGGCTGCGCGGCCTCGGTCGGGTGGATCCGGTCGCCCTGGAACATGTCGATCCGGTCGGCAACGCCATCGAGGAAGAAGGGCACCAGGGGTGTCTTCTCGGCATCGGCGACGCTGCGGAACATCGCGCTGAACCGGTCGGTGTAGGCGCGGCCATAGTTGGGCGGCACCTGGATGCCGATCAGCAGGGTCCGGGCGCCGGACGCCCGTGCCATCGCGATGATCTCGCGCAGGTTGCGCTCGGTGACAGTCAGGTCCAGGCCGCGCAACGCATCGTTGCCGCCGAGCTCGACGACGACCAGTGAAGGGTGGTGCCGGCCGAGCAGATCGGCGATGCGGCTACGGCCGCCGGCGCTGGTCTCCCCGCTGATGCTCGCGTTGATGATCTCGCGTGCCAGTTTCTGCTCGCGCAGCCGCTGGTCGAGCAGCGCGACCCAGCCGCTGCCGCGCTTGAGACCGTACTCGGCCGAGAGGCTGTCGCCGAGCACCAGGATCGGCCCGGTGCCGGCGTTCGTCGCGGCCGTGCCGGCGGCCGGCAGGCCGGCGACGAGTGCGGCGGCGACGAACGCCAGTGTGTGCAGGAAGTATCGTCGGGTCATCGGACCCGATTATGCCCGCGGCGTCAATGCCCCGGCATATTGGGGGAGAACGGGGGGACGACGCGGGGGGACGACGCGGGGGAACGATGCGGGGGGACGACGCGACCGCCGGTGGCATCAGGCGGTCGCGGGTCGCCCGTCGATCGCCGAAACGCTGGCGCGCAGCCCGGCGATCTGCAGCACCGCGAACAGCGTCACCGCGAACGCCTGCAGGACCAGCCAGGTGATGCCGGCCGGTCCCGGATGCAGGGCGACGCCGCCGGCCAGCAGCGCGCAGCCGAGCGCCCAGCCGAGGTTGCCGAGCGCAATCGTCGCGATCAGCGCCGAGGGCAGCCGGTCGGCGCGGGCCAGCAGCACCAGCAGCAGCGCATAACCGGCCATGAACCAGCCGGACTGGACAAGCAGTGTCGCGGGCAGGCCGGTCCAGGCCACCGCGGCCGGCGGGGCGGCCAACTGGATCAGCGCGGAGGCGCCGCTGCCGATCGCATCGATCCACAACGCATTCGTCAGCAGGCGGGAAGGCATGATGGTTCGCATGGGTACTCCTGGGTTGGACGTGAAGACGAAACTCGAGGCGCCAGTCTCGCGTGTTGCCGCCGTCCGGTCGATGACTCCGGAGGTCATCGCCGCTGTCGGTCGGGCCGCCAGCCCGGGGCTTTGCCGGCCGGTCGGCCCGAGCGGTTAGACTGAGCGCCTCGTTTTCCGCCCGCGTGCACGCGCCGGGCGATCCCTGACTGCGCTGCTGATGGCCGATATCGTCGTCGACAACCTGACCAAGAAAGTCCGTGACGCCGATGGCTGGTTGACGATCCTCGACGACGTGTCGTTCCGGACCGCACACGGCGCCACCGTGGCGATCACCGGCGCGTCGGGTTCGGGCAAGTCGACGCTGCTCGGCCTGCTCGCGGGACTCGACCTGCCGACCTCGGGACAGGTGCGGGTCGGCGGCCAGGCGCTGTTCGAACTCGACGAGGACACACGGGCCGGCTGGCGGGCGAAACACGTCGGCTTCGTGTTCCAGACCTTCCAGCTGCTCGCGCAGATGAGTGCAATCGAGAACGTGATGATGCCGCTGGAGCTCGCCGGCGCCGCCGATGCCCGCGATCGCTCGGCCTCGATGCTCGACCGGGTCGGCCTCGGTGATCGCCACTGGCACTATCCGCGCACGTTGTCCGGTGGTGAACAGCAGCGCGTCGCGCTTGCGCGGGCCTTCGTCGCCCGCCCGCCGATCCTGCTCGCCGACGAACCGACCGGCAGCCTGGATGCCGCCACCGGCGAGCGCATCATCGATCTGATGTTCGAACTGAACCGCGAGGCGGGTGCGACGCTGGTGCTGGTCACCCACGACCCGGCGCTGGCCGACCGTTGCCAGCAGCGGCTGCAGTTGCGCGCGGGACGGCTGGTCGAGAGCTGAAGCAGGCCCGCCGGTCAGCCGCGGACGTGCAAGCCGCTGCGCACCCAGCGTGTCAGCGCCGCGGTCGATGCATCCATGTCGTCCGGCAGCGCGGCCTTCGGGTCGTCGAGCAGCGACTCGATGCCGGTCGCGACCACCTTGCCGAGTTCGACGCCCCACTGGTCGAACGAGTTGATCCGCCACAACCAGCCCAGTGCCGCGGTCTTGTGTTCGTAGAGCGCGATCAGCGCGCCGAGCCGGGCCGGGGTCAGTGAATCGATCAGGATCGTCGTCGACGGCCGCTTGCCCGGATAGCCGCGATGCGCCGCCAGCGCGCGCGCCGCGTCGTCGCCACCGGTGTCGGCGGCCTTGCCGCGCAACAGCGCCTCACCCTGTGCGAGCCCGTTGGCCATCAACGTGTAGTCGCGATGTTGCGGGTCGACGCCGCGTGGGATCACCAGCACGAAGTCGACCGGATGTGCGGCCGTGCCCTGGTGCAGCGCCTGGAAGAACGAATGCTGAGCGTCGGTGCCGGGTTCACCCCAGGTGACCGGTGCACTCGGCCAGGCAACCGGCCGGCCGTCGCGATCGATCGACTTGCCGTTGCTCTCCATCTGCAGCTGCTGCAGGTAGGCGGGCAGCCGCCGCAGCGCCTCCGAATACGGGATCACCGGCTCGCTGTTGACACGCAGCGCCAGCGTGTTCCAGAGCGAGATCCACGCCATCACCAGCGGCGCGTTGGCGCGCGCCGGGGCGCTCGCGAAGTGCTCGTCCATCGCCCGCGCGCCGGCGAGCATCTCGCCGAAGCGGTCGGCACCGACCTGCAGCATCAGCGGCAGGCCGATCGCCGACCACATCGAGAAGCGGCCGCCGACCCAGTCGCGAAACGGGAAGATCGCCTCGCGTGCCAGGCCGAACGCCTCGGCACCGGCGACATTCGAGGTGACCGCGACCAGGTGCCGGTGCAACTTGTCTTCTGGCACTGAACCGAGCAGCCAGGCGCGCACGGCTTCCGCGTTGCGCGCGGTCTCGATCGTCTTGAACGACTTCGAGGCGACCACGGCCAGTGTCGAGGCCGGGTTCAACTGCGTCGCGAGTCGTGCCCAGACGTCCGGATCGATGTTCGACAGGAAATGGATCCGCAGCCGCGGATGGGCGTATTCGCGCAGCGCCTCGCAGGCGAGCACCGGGCCGAGCGCCGAGCCGCCGATGCCGATGCTGACCACGTCGGTGATCGGCCGTCCGCTCGCGCCGCGCCAACGGCCGTCACGGACCCGGTCGGTGAAGTCGCGCAGTCGCGCCAGCGTGTCGGCGACGTCGATCATCACGTCCTGTCCGTCGACGATCAGCGGTCGTGCCGGATCGCGGCGCAGTGCGGTGTGCAGCGCGGGCCGGCGTTCGGTGAAATTGATCGATTCGCCGTCGAACATCGCGCGCCGCCAGCGCTCGAGTTCGACCGCCTCCGAATACGCCTCGAGCGCCGCGATGCCGGCCTCGTCGATCCGTTGCTTGGAGAAATCGATCACCAGTCCCGCGGCCTCCAGCGTCAACGCTTCGCGTCGTGCCGGATCGCGTGCCAGCGCGATGCCGTCGAGCTGCGCACCGCGCGCGGCCGCCGATTCGAGGGCGGCGCGGGTGTCGGCCAGGCGGGGGTCGATGGGTTCGGTCACGATGAAGCACCTCGGGCAAGAAGATTGATCTCGTCGCACATCAGGGCCGGGATGTCGCCGGCGGCCAGGCCGATGCCGGCCGGATGCCGGGCCTGCCACCGCTCGCCGGCGCGACCGTGCAGCCAGGCCGCCAGTATCGCGGATTGTGCGGCGGTACGTCCCTGCGCGAGCAACGCGGCGATCGCACCGGCGAGCACGTCGCCGCTGCCGGCGACCGCGAGTGCGGGCGCGCCGCTGCCGATGATCGCCCAGTCGCCGGCGGGTGACGCGATCACCGTGCCGGCGCCCTTGAGCAGCGCAATCGCGCCGGTCGAGCGTGCCAGTTCGCACGCGGCGCCGATCCGGTCCTCGAGGATCTGCGCCGTGGAACAGGCGAGCAGCCGTGCGGCTTCCAGCGGATGGGGCGTCAGCACCGTCGGTGCGGTGCGTGCGGCCAGCCGCGCGCGCCGTGCCGGTTCCGCGGCGATCAGGTTCAGTGCGTCGGCGTCGATCACCATCGGCAACGGCGCCACGAGCCAGCGATCGAGCACACGCCGGGCCGGCGCCGCGCGGCCGAGGCCGCAGCCGATCGCCGCCGCGTCGAAGCGGGTCCGATCACGATCGGGGTGACCGGCCGCATCGACATGCATCAGGTGAGGCGGATCGGTGGCATCGCGGACGCGGTCGATCCGTGACAGGAACACCTTGCCGGCGCCGACCGCCTGTGCGCCGAGTCCGGCGAGCAGCACCGCACCACCCATGCCCGACGCGCCGCCGATCACCAGCGTCGAACCGAATCGGCCCTTGTGGGCATTGCGGGTTCGCAGCGGGATCATCGATGCGACGTCGGCGGCGCCGACCAGTGTGCCGTCGCCCGGACGAACCGGTGCACAAGTACCGTTGGCCGTGGCGGCCGGCAGCGCAGCGAGCGGCCCGGTGACCTCGGTATCGTCGAGCGGGGCGACTTCGATCCGGCCGGCGTATTCGACCGCATCACCGGTGTGCAACCCCGGTTTGTCGCCGATCATCGTCACCGTGACCGCGGCACGGATCGCGACGCCGTGGCGCTCGCCGACGACCGTGCCCCGGTCGGCATCGATGCCGCTGGGCGCGTCGATCGCCAGCACCTTCAGCCGCGCGGCGTTGATCGCCTCGATCCATCCCCGTGCGACACCTTCGATCGGACGCGCCAGGCCGATGCCGAACAGGCCGTCGATCACCAGCGGTCCGGTGCCGACGAGCCGAGTGAAATCGGCAGGGCCCGCGAGCCGGCGGCCGTCCTCGTGCCATCGGGCCCACACGCGTTCGGCATCGCTGCCCGCCGCCGGCGCGTCGACCCACGCGATCGCATCACAGGGCACGCCGGTGTCGGCCAGCATCCGGGCCGCGAGCAGCGCGTCACCCCCATTGTTGCCCGGACCCACCAGCGCCAGCACCCGTGTACCGAGCCGCAACTCGCGCAGCATCACCCGCGCCGACGCGGCGACCGCGGCGGCCGCGCGTTGCATCAGCGCGCCGGCGGGCAGTCCGCGCTGGGCTTCGTTCTCCAGCGCGCGGATCGACGTGCAACGGAACAGCGAACTCATCGGTGGCTCAGCGGCCGCGGATACGGCGCGGATAACGCTCCAGGGTCAATCCGTCGAGATCGATCTCGACCTCGCGGTCCGCCATGATATCGGCCAGCACCCTCCCGGATCCGCAGGACATCGCCCAGCCGGTCGACCCGTGGCCGACGTTGATGAACAGCCCCGGCGTGCCGGTGCGTCCGATCAGCGGCGCACCATCGGGCAGCATCGGACGTGCGCCGGTCCACCAGGTGGCCTCGGTGTACCGCGCGGCGCCCGGAAACCAGTCGCAGGCGACCTTGATCAGCGTGCGCAGCGCGCTGTCGCGCAACGCGAGTTCGCGACCGCCGATCTCGGCGGTCCCGGCGATCCGGAGCCGGCTGCCCATCGGTGTCACCGCGACCTTGTAGGCCTCGTCCATCACCGAACGCGACGGGGCGGCACCGCCACCGGTGAGTGTGACCGTCGCCGAATAGCCCTTGATCGGATACAGCGGCAGGCGGATTCCAGCCTGGCGCAGCAGCGGCACGCTGTCGCAGGCGGCCGCGATCACCACCGCGTCGGCCGGCAGCGTGCCCTGGGCGGTGATCACGCCGTTCACGCGCCCGCGTTCCAGCGCCAGGGCCCGCACCGTCTCATCGAAGCGGAACACCACCCCCGCGGCCTGCGCGTGCTCCTTGAGCCCCTGGGCGAACAGCCGGCAGTTGCCCGACTCGTCCTCCGGCAGCAGCAACGCGCCGGCCAGCGGACACGCAGCCGACAGCGCCGGCTCGACCGCACGGGCCTCGTCGCCATCGAGCCAGCGGTACGGCACGTTGCCTTCGTCGAGCATCGCCCGCGCCGGCCCGGCCATCATCACTTCCCGGGGCGTGCGCAGCAGCTGCATGTAACCCGGACTGCGCTCGTATTCGATGCCCAGCCGCGTGCGCAGTTCGGCCAGCTGCGCCCGGCTGTAGAACGCGATGCGCTGCATCCGCGACTTGTTGCGCCGGTAGCGCGCGAGGTCACATTCGCGAAGCCAGCGCGCGAGCCAGCGCCACAGCGCCGGATTCGCGTCGGGCCGGAACACGACCGGGGCCTCGGCCGCGAACAGGGTCGACAGCACCTTGCCGGGCATACCCGGCGCGGCCCACGGGGTCACGTAGCCGGGGGCGACGATGCCGGCGTTGCCGAAGCTGGTCTCCATCGCGACGCCCGATCGCCGGTCGAGAACCGTGACCTCGAACCCGCGTTCGCGCAGGAACCAGGCGCTGTTCACGCCGATGATGCCGGCGCCGACGACGATGACATGCATCAGCGATCCGTCGCGAAGTCTGACGGTGTGATGACCGGGCCTATTGCGGCCTGCCCATCACGTAGTCCGGAAACCAGGTGACGGTCTGCGGGAACACGGTGATGATCGCGATGCAGATCAGCAGGCAGCCGAAGAACGGCAGCGCCGCGCGTGCGATCGTGTTCGAATCCTTGCCGGTCATGTTCTGCAGCACGAACAGGTTGAAGCCGACCGGCGGCGTCACCTCGGCGATCTCGACCAGCAGCACGACGAAGATGCCGAACCAGACCAGGTCGAAGCCGGCCTTCTGGATCATCGGCAGCACCACCGCCGAGGTCAGCACGATCATCGAGATGCCGTCCAGCGCGGTACCCAGGATGATGTAGAGCACGCTCAGCATCGCGATCAGCGAATAGGGGCTCAGGCCCAGTCCGTTGACCCACTCGGCCAGCTCGCGCGGGATGCCGGTGAAGGCCATCGTCTTGGTCAGGAATGCCGCGCCGGCCAGGATGAACATGATCATGCACGACACCCGCGTCGCACTCATCAGGCTCGACAGGAAGTTCTCCACGGTCAGCATCCGGGACCACGCGGCGATGCCCAGCGAGCCCAGCACACCGTAGGCGGCACATTCGGTCGCGGTCGCCCAGCCCGCGATCAGCACCCAGACGATGAAGAGGATCAGCAGCGCGCACGGGATCAGGCTGCCGGATCGGCGCAGCTTCTCGGCCAGGCTGCTCGGCGGCTCCGGCGGCGGCACTTCCTCTGGATGACGCAGCGCGCGCCAGCCGATGTAGCCCGAGAACAGCACCATCAGCAGCAGGCCGGGCAGGAATCCGGCGAGGAAGACGCGGATGATCGAGGCATCGGCGGCCACCGCGTAGACCACCATCGTGATCGACGGCGGGATCAGGATGCCCAGCGTGCCGGCGGTCGCCAGCGAGCCGAGCGCGAGCCGCTCGTTGTAGCCGCGCCGCATCAGTTCCGGCAGCGCCACCTTCGCGATCGTCGCGCAGGTGGCCGCTGACGAACCGGAAACCGAGCCGAAGATGCCGCAGCCGAGGATGGTCGTGTGCATCAGGCGACCGGGCACCCGGTTCAGCCACGGTGCCAGGCCCTCGAACATCTGGTCCGAGAGCCGGGTCCGGAACAGGATCTCGCCCATCCAGATGAACAGCGGCAGCGCCGCCAGCTCCCACGAGGCACTCGACTCCCACATCGCCGAGAACAGGTTCTTGCCCCAGACACCCGGCGGGATGTTCGTGAACACCGCCATGCCGACCCAGCCCACGATCGCCAGCGTCATCGCGATCCAGACCCCGCCGGTGAGCAGGATCGCCATCACCAGCAGCAGGAACCCCCCGATCGCGACGACACTCATCCCGTCACGCCACCCGCGCGGCGGCGCTCAATGAACTAATCGAACCGTCGCATTGATCAGGCGCCAACCTGGAGCCGCAGCGGATCCGGCTCCGCCGGTCCGCGAGCGGCGCCCCCCAGTGGGGGGAGGCGCCGAAGGCGCTTCGGGGGGCGTCCTCAACCTGGGGGGCGTTCACATATCCTCGCTGAAATCCCCGCGTGCATGCCGTTCCTCGACCGCGGTCACGTAACTCGGCCGCCGGCCGCGGGCAACCGCGATGAACTCGTCGAGCACCGCGATGAACAGCAGCGTCGTGCCGATCACCAGGCTCGATTGCGGAATCCAGATCGGGATCACCAGCAGGCCGCCGGCGACGTCGCCGAAGCGCCAGCTCTCATGCACGTAACGGGTGATCGACCAGGCGAGGAAACCGGTGAACGTCGCGGCCACGCCGAGCGACAGCAACTCGAACACCCGTCGCATGCCCGGTCCGAGCCGCTCGATCAGCAGCCCGACGCGGACGAAGTCGCCGTGTTTGAACGCATGCGCCAGCCCGAAGAACGCGGCCGCCGCCGTCATCCACGACACCAGGTCGTCGCTGCCGCCGGTCTTGCCGCCGAACTCGCGCAGCGCCGTCGTGCCGAGCATCACGACGAAGATCGCGAACACGAAAAACGCCGCGGCGTAACCCGCGGCGTCGAAGACCCGGTCGAGCAGCCGGCGGCGCGTCACTTACGGAAGGCGTCGAGCACCGTCTTGCCGTCGGCGCCGGACTTCTTCTCCCAGTCCGCGAGCATGATCGACCCGACCTGCTGCATGTCGGCCGCGAGCTTGGCCGAGGGCTTGTGGATCTTCATCCCCTTGGTGGCGAGCTGGTCGATGTACCACTGGTTCTTCTCTTCGGAGATCTTCCAGCCTCGTGCCTCGGCCTCGGCGCCGGCCTTGAGCAGCGCATCGCGGCTGGCGGCATCGAGCGCGTCGAAGGCCGCCTTGTTGACGATCACCGCGTTCTTCGGCAACCAGGCCTGGGTGTCGTACCAGTTCTTGATGTGTTCGTAGGTCTTCGTGTCGTAGCCCGTCGAGCCCGACGACATGTAGGCCTCGACGACACCGGTGGCCAGCGCCTGCGACAGCTCGGCGGCCTGCACGGTCACCGGCTGGGCGCCGATCAGCTCGGCGATCTTCGCGGTCGACGGACTGTAGGCCCGCCACTTGATGCCCCGCATGTCGGCCACCGATCCGATCTCGCGTTTGCTGTAGATGCCCTGTGGCGGCCACGGCACCGTGTACAGCAGCATCATGCCCTGTTTCGCGAGCCGGGCGGACAGCACCGGCTTCTGCGCGGCGTACAGTTTCCTGGATGCGGCATAGCTGGAGGCGAGGAACGGCACGCCGTCGGCACCGTAGATCGGATCCTCGTTCTCGAAGTTCACGAGCAGGATCTCGCCGGCCTGGGCCTGCCCGCCCTGGACCGCACGCTTGATCTCGGGCGCCTTGAACAGCGAGGCGTTCGCATGCACCGTGACCTTCAGCTTGCCGGCGGACAGCTTCTCGACGTCGCTGGCGAACTGGACCAGGTTCTCGGTGTGGAAGTTGCCCGGCGCGTAGGCGGCGGCCAGGTCCCACTTGGTCTGCGCGCAGACGTTGGCGCCGAACAGCAGCGCCGTGGCGGCCAGCAGATGGTGCTTTTTCATGGAAAGGCCTTGTCGGATGTCGGAAGGAAGGCGGGAGGCGGGCGGGAAAGTGGTTGAAGGCTATGTCTTGCGCGGATAAATTGTCAATCGTCCACAACGGTCGCGGAGTGCGCTTGGCAACGAGGTCGTGGTTTTCCCTGATTCGTGGTGCCCTCGAGCGCCCGGCGAGTTCGCGGGTCGGTGCATCGGGGACGTGGATCCCCGCCCGCGCGTGCTGACGGTGCCGCCGGCATCGATCGGTGTGCTGATGCTCGAGACGCGATTCACGCGACCCGTCGGCGACCTCGGCAATCCCGCCACCTTCGATTTCCCGATCAGCTACGAGGTCGTGCCCGGGGCCGGCGTCGGGCAGGTCGTGCAACGGCGGGCCGAGGGGCTGCTCGGGCCCTTCGTATCGGCCGGCGAGCGGTTGATCGGCCGAGGCGCGGTCGCGTTGACCACGTCGTGTGGTTTCATGGCGCTGCTGCAGCGGGAACTCGCAACCGCGCTGCCGGTGCCGGTAGCGACGTCGAGCCTGCTGCAGGTCGGCTGGCTGGCCACGATGCTGTCGCCCGAGCACCGGTGCGGTGTGATCACCGCGGACTTCGCCGCCCTCGGCCCCGACCATCTGCGTGCCTGCGGCGCACCGGAGGGCACACCGGTCGAAGGCATGCCAGCCGATGGCGCGTTCGCGTATCACATCCTCGGTGATCGGCCGGGCATCGACACGGCCGCGGTCCGCTCGGAACTGATCGAGGCCGGCCGGGCGCTCGTGCGGCGCGAACCCACGTTGGGCGCGGTGGTGCTCGAATGCACGAATCTGGCCCCGTACGCCGGGTCACTCGCCGACGAACTGGACCTGCCGGCCTACGATGTGTGTTCGCTGGTGCGATGGCTCTGGCGCGGCGCGGCTCGAGCGCGGCGCGCCGGGACATCGGCGGCATCACCCGGGAACCTGGCATGAGCCGCTGGCAGTTCTGGATCGATCGCGGCGGCACCTTCACCGACATCGTCGGCCGCCGCCCGGACGGCACGCTGGCGGTCGCCAAGCTGCTGTCGGACAACCCCCAGGCCTATGCGGACGCGGCGGTCGAAGGCATCCGGCGGCTGCTCGGCCTGGCCGGCGGCGAGCCGATCGGTCCGGACCGGGTCGACGTGGTGAAGATGGGCACGACGGTGGCCACCAATGCGCTGCTCGAGCGCAACGGCGAACCGGTCGTGCTGGTGGTCACCCGCGGCTTCCGCGACGCATTGCGCATCGCCTACCAGAACCGGCCGAAGCTGTTCGAGCGCCGGATCGTGATGCCCGAGCTGTTGTACCGCGAGGTGATCGAGGTCGACGAGCGGGTTGGTGCCGACGGGCGGATCGTGCGCCCGCTCGAAGAGCGCTCGGCGCGCCAGGCGCTCGAACGTGTGTTCACCGCCGGGCTGCGTTCGGTGGCGATCGTGCTGATGCACGGCTACCGGTTCCACGAGCACGAGGCGCGACTGGCAGCGATCGCGCGCGAGGTCGGCTTCACGCAGGTGTCGGTGTCGCACGAGGTCTCGCCGATGATCAAGTTCGTCGCCCGCGGCGACACGACGGTGGTCGATGCCTACCTGTCACCGGTGCTGCGCCGTTATGTCGACCGGATCGCCCCGGAGATGCCGGGCGTGCGGCTGCTGTTCATGCAGTCCAACGGTGGCCTGACCGATGCCCACGTGTTCCAGGGCAAGGATTCGATCCTGTCCGGACCGGCCGGGGGCATCGTCGGCATGGCCCGGGTCAGCGAAGCGGCCGGCTGCGATCGGGTGATCGGCTTCGACATGGGCGGCACGTCGACCGACGTCTCGCACTACGCGGGTGAGTTCGAGCACAACTTCGAGACGATGGTCGCCGGTGTCCGCTTGCGCGCGCCGATGCTGAGCATCCACACGGTGGCCGCCGGCGGCGGGTCGATCCTGCATTTCGACGGTGCCCGCCTTCGTGTCGGTCCCGACTCGGCCGGCGCCAATCCGGGCCCGGCCTGTTACCGTCGCGGCGGACCGCTGACCGTCACCGATGCGAACCTGATGCTGGGCAAGATCCAGCCCGAGTGGTTCCCGCACGTGTTCGGCACCGGCGGCGACGAGCCGCTCGATGCACGCGTCGTGGCCGAGCGTTTCGCGATGCTCGCCGACGAGGTCCACGCGGCCACCGGCCGCCGCATGACCCCCGAGGCGCTGGCGCAGGGGTTCATCGACATCGCGGTGGCGAACATGGCCAACGCGATCAAGAAGATCTCCGTGCAACGCGGCTACGACGTGACCCGCTACACGCTGACCACCTTCGGCGGTGCCGGCGGGCAGCATGCGTGCCTGGTCGCCGACTCGCTGGCGATGTCGCGGGTGCTGTCGCATCCGCTGGCCGGTGTGTTGTCCGCCTACGGCATGGGCCTGGCCGAGCAGACCGCGATCCGCGAACGGTCGATCGAACAGCGGCTGGACGCCGGGACGCTGGCCGCCGCGCGTGCCGCGATCGACGAGATGGCCCACGGTGCCCGTGCCGAACTGATCGCGCAGGGCGAGCCGGCAGCGACGTTGAACCGTGTCGACCGATTGCTGATCCGGTTCGAGGGCACCGATACCGCGTTGCCGGTCACCTGGCCCGAGGTCGGTGGTGAGGCGGCGATCGCCGCGATCCGGTCCGCGTTCGAGGCCGGATACCGGCAGCGATTCGCGTTCCTGCTCGAAGGCCGCCCGCTGGTGATCGATTCGGTGGTGGTCGAGATCCACGGCGCCGGCGGCGCCGGTGCGGTCATGCCGGTGCAAGCGGCGCGAACCGGGCTGCTGGCGACGGCCGGCCAGGCCCGGTTGTACGCGGCCGGTGCCTGGCACGACGCGCCGCTGTACCGCCGCGAGTCGATCACCGGCGGCGACCGCATCGACGGACCGGCGATCATCGCCGAACCGAGTGCAACCACCGTCGTCGAACCCGGCTGGTCGGCGACGATGACCGCCGGGCGTGACCTGATGCTGACCCGCATCGCACCGCGTCCGAAGGCGACCGCCGCCGGCACCGGCGCCGATCCGGTGCTGCTGGAGATCTTCAACAACCTGTTCATGTCGATCGCCGAGCAGATGGGCTACCGGCTGCAGAACACCGCCCATTCGGTGAACATCAAGGAGCGGCTCGACTTCTCGTGTGCGGTGTTCACCGCCGCAGGTGAGCTGGTCGCCAACGCGCCGCACATGCCGGTGCACCTCGGCTCGATGGGTGCCAGTGTGCAGGCGGTGATCCGTGCGAATCCGCAGGGTTTCCGGCCCGGCGACGTCTACGTGCTCAACGATCCGTACGCCGGCGGCACCCACCTGCCGGACGTGACCGTGGTCACGCCGGTGTTCGACGCCGGCGGCCGCGAGATCCTGTTCTGGGTCGGTTCACGCGGCCACCATGCCGACATCGGCGGCATCACGCCCGGTTCGATGCCGCCGGACTCGAAGACGATCGACGAAGAGGGTGTGCTGATCACCAACTTCCAGCTGGTCGCCTCGGGCCGGTTGCGCGAGGACGAGCTGCGCAACCTGCTGTCGTCGGCGCGCTGGCCGTCGCGCAACGTCGAGCAGAACCTCGCCGACCTGCGGGCGCAGGTCGCGGCCAACGAGAAAGGGCGCGAGGAACTCGGCCGGATGGTCGCGCATTTCGGCCTCGAGGTGGTCCAGGCGTACATGCGCCACGTACAGGACAATGCCGAGGAGTCGGTGCGGCGCGTGATCAGCGCGCTGAAGGACGGTGCGTTCGAACTGGCGCTGGACAACGGCGCGGTGATCCGTGTGAAGATCGCCGTCGACCACACCCGCCGCGAGGCGCTGATCGATTTCACCGGCACCTCGCCGCAGCAGGACAACAACTTCAACGCGCCGCGTGCGGTGACCATGGCCGCGGTGCTGTACGTGTTCCGCACGCTGGTCGATGACGAGATCCCGATGAATGCCGGCTGCCTGAAGCCGATCACCGTCCGGGTGCCCGAAGCCAGCATGCTCAGCCCGGTGTATCCGGCCGCGGTGGTCGCCGGCAACGTCGAGACCTCGACCTGCATCACCAACGCGTTGTACGGCGCGCTCGGCGTGATGGGGTCGAGCCAGCCGACGGTCAACAACTTCACCTTCGGCAACGACCGTTACCAGTACTACGAGACGATCTCGGGCGGATCGGGCGCCGGTGGGGTGTTCGACGGCGAGGGGCGCCTGATCGGCGGCTTCGACGGCACCTCGGTCGTGCAGACCCACATGACCAATTCGCGACTGACCGATCCCGAGGTGCTGGAACTGCGCTTTCCGGTCCGGCTCGACAGCTACCAGGTGCGCGCCGGCTCCGGCGGCAATGGCCGCTGGCGCGGCGGGGACGGGGGCGTGCGGGTGATCCGTTTCCTCGAGACGATGACCGCGTCGATCCTCGCCAACGGCCGGGTGCACCCGGCGTTCGGTGCGGCCGGCGGCGGCGCCGGCGCGCCCGGCATCAACTACGTGCTGCGCGGCGACGGCCGTCGCGAGGACCTGCCGCATGCGGGCAAGTCGGAACTGCAGCCGGGCGACGTGTTCGTCATCGAGACGCCGGGCGGCGGCGGGTTCGGTGCGCCGGGCGACTGAGCTTGCGGGCGAGGGTGTCCGGATCGGTTGCGCCCGCCACGTATAATCCAGCTTTACCCGGTCCCAGCATGTCCGCGTACCTCGCGCTCGCGGGCCCTTCGGCCCTCACTCCGTTCCGTCAGCAACGTCTGGCCAGCCGCCTGCAGGCGCTGGACGAACGCCTCACCGGCGTTCACGCCCGGTACTGGCACTTCGTCCGGGCCGATGCCGAGCCGACGGCTGATGACCGGCGCCGACTGATCGCGCTGCTCGACGACGGCGGTTCGCCCTGGGTCGAGGAAGAGGGCGCGTCGATCTGGGTGGTGCCGCGGATCGGCACGGTGTCGCCGTGGGCCAGCAAGGCGACCGACATCGCCCACAGTTGCGCGATGGCGCTGGTGCAGCGGATCGAACGTGGCATCGAGTATCGGCTGCCGGTGCGACGCGGTCTGTTCGGCGGGAAGCGAGAGATCGATGCCGGCACGCTCGAGCGTGCCGCCGGACTGCTGCACGACCGGATGACCGAGTCGGTGCTGTTCCAGGCGCCGGACCTGGCGGCGCTGTTCCAGCCGCTGCCCGGCAAGGCGATGGTCACCGTGCCGGTGTCCACCCGGGGTCGGCAGGCGCTGGTCGAGGCCGACCGCACCCTCGGGCTCGCGTTGGCCGACGACGAGATCGACTACCTGCTCGCCGCGTTCCGCGAAGCCGGTCGTGATCCGTCCGACGTCGAGCTGATGATGTTCGCGCAGGCCAACTCCGAACATTGTCGGCACAAGATCTTCAACGCCGACTGGACGGTCGACGGGGTGGTGCAGGACGGTTCGTTGTTCGATCGGATCCGTGCCACGCACGCGGCCGCACCAAGCGGCACGGTGGTTGCGTACGCCGACAACGCGGCGGTGCTCGAAGGCCGCGAGGCGCAGCGATTCTTCGCGCGCCAGCAGGGCCGCAACGGCCATTACCAGGCCGGCGCCCATCTGACCCACAGCCTGCTGAAGGTCGAGACACACAACCATCCGACCGCGATATCGCCGTTCCCTGGCGCGGCCACCGGCGCCGGCGGCGAGATCCGCGACGAGGGCGCGACCGGCCGCGGCTCGCGACCGAAGTTCGGGCTGACCGGTTTCACCGTGTCCAACCTGCGCATCCCCGGCTTCGAGCAACCGTGGGAGACCGCCGAAGACGTGACCGCGCCACTCGACCGGCGCGCCGAAGCGACGCCATACGGCAAGCCCGACCGCATCGCCTCGCCGCTGCAGATCATGATCGAAGGTCCGATCGGTGGCGCCTCGTTCAACAACGAGTTCGGCCGGCCGGTGCTCGCCGGGTATTTCCGTACCTACGAACAGAACGTCGGCGGGCGGCAGCGCGGGTATCACAAGCCGATCATGATCGCCGGCGGGGTCGGTGCGATCGACGCGATCCACGTCGGCAAGAACGACCTGCCGCCCGGATCGTTGCTGATCCAGCTCGGTGGTCCGGGCATGCGGATCGGATTGGGCGGCGGCGCGGCCTCGAGCATGGGCGCGGGCCTGAACACGGCCGAGCTCGATTTCGATTCGGTCCAGCGCGGCAATGCCGAGATCCAGCGCCGCGCGCAGGAGGTGCTCGATCGCTGCTGGGCGCAGCGTGAAGGCAACCCGATCCTGTCGCTGCATGATGTCGGCGCCGGCGGACTGTCGAACGCGTTCCCGGAACTGGTCCACGGCGCCGGTCGCGCCGGCCGGTTCGAACTCGCGAAGATCCCGGTCGAGGAGACCGGCATGTCGCCCGCCGAGATCTGGTGCAACGAATCGCAGGAGCGCTATGTGCTCGCGATCGCGCCGGACTCGCTGGCCGAGTTCGATCACTACTGCCGGCGCGAGCGTTGCCCGTACGCGGTCGTCGGTCGGGTCAGTGACGACGGGCAACTGGTGGTGGCGGCCACCGACGGCACGCGACCGGTCGACATGCCGATCGAGGTGCTGCTCGGCAAGCCGCCGAAGATGTCGCGACGCGCGCAGCGCCAGCCACGCGCTCTGCCGGCCGTGGACATGGCGCGGATCGACCTGGCCGAGGTCGCGCCGGCCGTGCTCCGGCTGCCGGCGGTGGCGTCGAAATCGTTCCTGATCACGATCGGTGATCGCACCGTCGGTGGCCTGTGTTCGCGTGATCCGATGGTCGGGCCCTGGCAGGTGCCGGTGGCCGACTGCGCGGTGGGTCTCGTCGACTTCACCGGTCGCGCCGGCGAGGCGCTGGCGATCGGCGAGCGCACGCCGCTGGCGGTGATCGATGCCGCCGCATCGGCCCGGATGGCGATCGGTGAATCGCTGACCAACCTGATCGCCGCCGGCATTCCCGCGCTGGCGAGCGTCAAGCTGTCGGCCAACTGGATGGCCGCCTGCGGCGACCCGGCGGAGGACGCGGACCTGTTCGACGCCGTTGAAGCGGCCAGTGTGTTCTCGCGTCGCCTGGGCATCGCGATCCCGGTCGGCAAGGATTCGCTGTCGATGCGCACCGTCTGGCAGGACGGCGGAATCGACCGGCGCGTGACCGCGCCGCTGTCGCTGATCGTCACCGCGTTCTCGCCGATCGACGATGCGACACGTGTGCTGACACCCCAACTGGTCCGAGGGGTCGACTCGACGCTGATCCTGATCGACCTGGCAGGCGGTCGGCAGCGCATGGGCGGGTCGGCGCTGGCGCAGGTCTGCGGCCAGCTCGGTGACGACGCACCGGACGTCGAGCGGCCGGAGCTGCTCGGCCAGCTGGCCACCGCGATCGACGCGCTCAATCGCGACGGCCGCGTGCTCGCGTATCACGACCGCGCCGACGGCGGGCTGTTCGCGACCGTCTGCGAGATGGCGTTCGCCGGCCGCTGCGGCGTCACGCTCAACGTCGATCTGCTGGCGATCGATCCGCATGCGGCCGACTGGGGCGACTTCAAGATCCGACCCGAGCAGGTCTCGGTCCAGCGCAACGAGATGACCCTCAAGGCGTTGTTCAACGAGGAACTCGGCGCGGTGATCCAGGTCCGCACCGCCGATCGCGACCGGGTGCTGCAGGTGTTGCGCGAAGCCGGGCTGGGCGGGGTCTCGCAGCCGATCGGCAAGGTCAGCGACCGCGATACGATCGAGGTCTGGCGTGATGCCCGCTGCGTGTTCTCCGCCGCGCGCTCCGCGCTGCAGTCGACCTGGGCCGAGACCAGCTACCGGATCGCCGCGTTGCGCGACAACGCCGAGTGTGCCCGTGAGGAGTTCGAACGCAACACGGACGACGATCCGGGCCTGCATGCCAGGCTCGGGTTCGATCCGGCCGACGACATCGCCGCGCCGATGATCGCCGCCGGCGCCCGGCCCCGGGTCGCGATCCTGCGCGAACAGGGGGTCAACGGCCAGATCGAGCTGGCAGCCGCATTCGACCGCGCCGGGTTCGATGCGTTCGACGTGCACATGACCGACCTGATCGAGGGCCGGCATCGACTCGTCGACTTCCAGGGACTGGCCGCCGGTGGCGGATTCTCCTACGGCGATGTGCTCGGCGGCGGCGGCGGCTGGGCCAAGGGCATCCTGTTCAATGCGCGACTCGCCGAACAGTTCGCGCTCTTCTTCAACCGTGGGGATACGTTCACGCTGGGCATCTGCAACGGTTGCCAGATGCTCTCGCAGCTGAAGTCGATCATTCCCGGCGCCGGCGCGTGGCCGCGCTTCCTGCGCAACCGGTCCGAGCAGTTCGAGGCCCGCTTCGTGATGGTCGAGGTGCTCGAGTCACCGTCACTGTTCCTGCGCGGCATGGCGGGCAGCCGGATGCCGGTCGCGGTCGCCCACGGCGAAGGCCGCATCGACTTCTCGCCGGCGGTGTCGCGCGACCAGGTCATCGCCGCGCTGCGATATGTGGAGAACGACGGCGGCGTGGCCACCCGCTACCCGGCCAATCCGAACGGATCCGAGCAGGGCCTGACCGGATTCACCACGGCCGACGGGCGCGCGACGATCCTGATGCCCCATCCGGAGCGGGTATTCCGCAGCCTGCAGTGTTCGTGGCGTGATCCGTCCTGGTCCGACGAGTCGCCGTGGCTGCGGATGTTCCGAAACGCCCGCGTTCACCTCGGTTGAGCGGGCGGGCGCTCGCGGCGGCTCGAGGCGATCGGCGGGACGCCTCGCGCCCGGTGTTAGCATGCACGCCGTGATCGATCCGACTGACGCTGGCGCGAGGTTGCGCAAGCAGGGCTGGCTCGCGCTGGTCGCGATGCTGGCGCTTGCGTTGATGCCGGCGCTGTCACGGCTGGGTGCCCCGGTGTCGGACTTGGCGAGCGGCCTGCCGCGAGTCGTCTGCAGCGTGATGCCGATGTTGCACGGTGTCGGATCGATCCCCGGCACGGACGCGCAGTCCCGACGCGGTGACCCGCGCCAGGCGGTCTGCCCGGAGTGTCTCGTCGCCGGCCTGGATCACCTGTTGTCGGCCGCGTCGTCGCCCGACACGTTGCTGGTTGCGGGCTCGATGGCGCCGAGCGCGGTTCCGACGACGGCAACGGATGCCGAGCGGGCGCCGTCGGCCCGGGCGCGGTCGCCGCCTCGGGCCGCCGGTCCGTCGGCCGCGTGATCGCGCCGACCACGCCAGACGTCCGATGCGGCGGCCCGACCGGCCCCGCCTGATTCACCCTTTCGGAGTTCCCAGATGAAACGATTCCCATCGATGCTGCTGGCCCTGCTGCTGGTGGCCGGAAGTGCCTATGGCCAGGTCAATGTCGCCGATCCGTGGGTCCGCGGCACCGTGCCGTCGCAGAAGGCCACCGGCGCGTTCATGAAGCTGACGGCCGCGCAGGGTGGTCGGCTGGTCGCGGCCAGTTCCCCGATCGCCGGCGTCGTCGAGATCCACGAGATGACGATGGACAACAACGTGATGAAGATGCGCGCGATCACCGGGCTGGATCTGCCGGCCGGCCGTGCGGTCGAACTCAAGCCGGGCGGTTATCACGTGATGCTGATGGACCTGAAGCAGCCGCTGAAGGATGGTGACTCGGTGCCGATCACCCTCGTCGTCGAGGACGCCGACAAGAAGCGCCAGTCGATCGAGATCAAGGCCCCGGTCCGCCCGCTCAAGGATGCGGGCGGGCATGGCGACCACAAGCACGAACACAAACACTGAGCCGGATCCGGGGGCGCGACCGTGGGTGATGCGGCGATGTCCCCGTGGCGGGCGGCGGGATCGAGCCTGCTGCAAGCCTGGCAGGCGATACCGGGTGAGTTCTGGTTCACGTTGTACGTGTTGTGGACCGTTGGTGCGATCGTCTTCATCATCCAGCAGCGTCGGCCGCCGACGGCGACGCTGGCCTGGACGATTGCGCTCCTGACGCTGCCGTTCATCGGCGCCGCGGTCTACTTCTTCTTCGGTCCGCGCCGGCTCAAGCGGCGGCGGTTGCGTCGCGGCCTGGCCAAGACGGTCGCCGCGCGCCTGAATCCGGGGCGGCAGAACGAGATGCCGGCGACACTGGCGGACCGGCACTGGCTGACCTCGCTGGCCCGGGTCGGCAGTTCGCAGGGCGACGCGATGCCGCGGCCTTCGCAGTCCGTGCGTGTGCTCGCCGACGGCGATGCGACCTACGCAGCGATCGAGGATGCGATGCGCGCGGCCCGTCGCCAGATCCACTTGGAGTACTACATCTTCGAGCCGGACGACATCGGCCGACGCTGGCGCGACCAGCTCGCCGAGCGGGCCCGTGCCGGCATCGCCGTGCGGGTGCTGATCGACGCGATCGGGTCGAAGAGCTGTGATGACGCGTTCTGGGAGCCGGTCGTCGCGGCCGGCGGCGAGATCCGCCTGTTCAACCCGCCGCGGCTGCTCAGGCTCAAGGCCGGCATGCTGAACTTCCGGACCCACCGCAAGATCGTCGTCATCGACGGCCTGCATGCGTTCACCGGCGGCATCAACGTGTCGGCCGGCAACTCCGGGCTGTCCTCCGGCGGCACCGCATGGCGTGACACCCACCTGGAGATCCGGGGCGCGCCGGCACTGGACCTGCAGGTGGTCTTCCTCGAGGACTGGCTGTATGCGGGCGGCGGCCAGCCGCGGCTGATGCAGCGCGACCGGATGCTGATCGACACACCGGCGGACATCGACTCCTGGTTCCCGGAGGCGCCGCCGGGCAACGGACCGTGGGTCCAGATCATCGATTCCGGACCGGACGAGGACACCCCGGACATCCACCGTTTCTTCTTCACCGCGATCACGTCGGCACGGCGCCGCTTGTGGATCACGACGCCGTATTTCGTGCCGGACGAACCGATCATGACTGCATTGGCCACCGCCAGCGCCCGCGGGGTCGACGTGCGCATCCTGGTGCCGCAGACCGGCGACTCGAAGCTGGTGACCGCGGCGGCTTCCACCTGCGCCGACGAGGCCTGCGAACAGGGGGTGCTGGTGCACGAGTACCAGCCGCGGATGATCCATGCGAAGACGATGGTGGTCGACGACGAACTGTCGATCGTCGGCACCGCCAACATGGACAACCGCAGTTTCCGGCTGAACTTCGAGGTGATCGCCGCGGTCTACGATCGCGAAGTGACTGCGGAACTGGCCGCGCAGTTCGAGGCCGACCTCGCGTCGGCCAAGCCGGTCGGTGCGGGCACCCGGAGCAGCGGCTTCATCCCGCGGCTGCTGGCCAACGGCGCCCGGCTGTTCGCTCCGCTGCTGTGATGATCGTGCCCGTCGCCACCGGCGGACACGGCCGCAGGGACCACGCGGCGCGCCCGCCGACGCGGCCCGCGACACTGGTGGCGGCGGCGCTTCTGCTCGCCGCCTGTGCGACCGACGACCGGGTGCCGACCCGCTCGACCGCGACCCCGGCCGAAAGCCGGGCGCTGATCACGCAACTGATCCCGGCGACGGTCACCGACCGCGGCGGCTGGGCGGCGGACATCTACGCGGCGTTGTCGGCGCTGCAGATCGGCGCCACCCACGGCAACGTCTGCTCGGTGCTTGCGGTGATCGAGCAGGAATCGTCGTATCGCGCCAATCCGTCGGTGCCCGAGCTGTCGAAGCTCGCCTGGCGTGAGATCGACCGGCAGGCCGAGCAGATCGGCATCCCGGTGCTGCTGGTGCACGCGGCGTTGCGCCTGGACTCGCCCGACGGGCGCAGCTACAGCGAACGGATCGACGCGGCGAAGACCGAGCAGGAGCTGAGCCGGATCTTCGAGGATTTCATCGACATGGTGCCGATGGGACGGCGCCTGT
>CADEEH010000076.1 GCA_902826305.1 uncultured Burkholderiales bacterium | reverse complement strand
CGCTGGCCGGCACCGACCGTCCGGAAGTGAAAGACGCCTCGGGTCTGGCCTACCGCTCGATCAAGGATGCGACCACGCTGGCCGGCACCGACCGTCCGGAAGTGAAAGACGCCTCGGGTCTGGCCTACCGTTCGGTCAAGGACGCGACCACGCTGGCCTTCCGCTCGGTGAATGACGCCGGCCAGCTTGCCTGACGCTGACAGCACCCACTGCAAGGCGCCGGCCTGACCGGCGCAACGAAACGGGGACCGCAAGGTCCCCGTTTTCGTTTCCAGCCCCGCCGGCGGCGGGTCCTCCGGCTGGTCGTCGGCCACCCCCTGCCGCCAATCGGCGTTGCCGAGTCGGCTCGATTCGGGGCCCGCAGAATCGGGGACCTGACCAACGACTGACCGCCCGGACCGCGACTCGCCTCTGCCGCCTGCGCCGATCTGCTGCGGTCACACGACCCGCGGAGATTCCGGATGCTGCAGTGGCTGGCGAAGACGAACGGCGGGCACACGCCCGCGATGATCGACGGCGTGGCACCGGAGTGGCTGGCGCGGGTCCGCAAGCGGCTCGAGCCGCTGAAGGACGGGCCGATCGGCGCCGGCTTCACCGACGACGTGGTGTCGTACCTGCTGAAGGGCGAGCCGCTGAAGGTGCTGAGCACCAGTGCCCACGAATCGGTCGCCAAGTGCCTGGGCATCATCAGTTCGTTCGGATCCATCGGACCAGATTCGATCGGCTTGTACGAACACTTCGAAGACCTGCCGGCACCGGTGGCGGTACGCTGGGGCAAGATCGTCGCCGCCAGTGCCGCGTCGATGCACGGCTGGTTCCGGGTCAAGATGCCGGACGGCGTCGTGTGGCCGGAAGCGCTGCTGCTGAACACCCGGGGCGAGTCGCTGAACGGCGCGTCGGGCCACGGTCGCCACTACGGCCTGTCGGCCGATTTCATCGAGTCGATGCTCGAATCCGAAGGCCTGCCACGGTCGGCGTTCTGGGCCGCGGCGCTGACCACGCCGGTCAGCAGCGGCTGGAACACCGGGCGGCAACTGCAGGCCGTGTGCACCGTGCGCGGCTATCCGCAGGCACTGGCGCGCCATCTGGAGGCGATCCGCCCGCTGCTGACCCCGTCATCGGTTGATCAGCGGCTGCATGTGACCGCGATGCTGGCGTCGGCGGAGGTGTCGACCCTCGATGCGCTGGCGCCCCAGATCGTCGAGCTGGCCGTCGGCAGCGGCAAGCAGGTGCGGACCGCGGCCGAGGCGCTGGTACGACGCGGTGGTGAGGCGATGTTCGACGCGCTGCGGATCGTCGCGACCGAACAGAAGCCCGAACAGCGGCTGCTCGCGCTGCAGCTGATCGCGGTGCTCGGTCGCGACCGCAACCAGGCGGCGTGGACGGCGTTCGCGCGACAGACCGCGGCCGCCGACAAGGCGCCCTCGATCAAGGCGCTGGTCGCCGAGTGGGACGCGGCCGTCGCGCCGGCCGCTGCGGACACCGGATCGCTGGTGTTCACGATGCCGTCGATCGACTGGTCGGCGGATGCGAACCGGCTGCCCGATGGCTTCGTCGATGCGCTGATGGCCGAGATGAACCTGGCGATCACGAAGGCGAACGATCAGCTTCGACAGCACCATGCCAACGCCGCCGCCCAGGGCCGCAACTGGAAACTGACGCAGGAGCCGCTGTACGAGCTGGCGGAGATCCGGGCGCTCAAGGACTACCTCGGCTCGGATGCGCCGCTGCCCGCCGGGCCGGCGCCGATCGATCACCACTCCCGCGGCGTGCGCCACCAGGCGGTGACGCTGCTGATCAGCCGCATCGCCGACCACGACCTGACCCCGCCGGCGCTGATGAAGCTGCTGGTCTTCTTCGGCCTCGTCAACGACGGGCAAAGTGAACTGCTCGCCTCGGCGACCCACTGCTTCGAGGCGCTGCACCGGCGCACCGGCCGCCCGACCCTGCTCGAGCTGTCGCTGCTGCTCGAGCAGATCGGCCGCCCGTCGATCTGGCTGCTGCGTCCCTGGTGCCACGCCTGGGGCACGCCGTTCGCCAGCGAATGGCCGCTGGATCACGTCTGGCCGTATTTCGCGCATCACCGCGACGTGCTGCTGCGCGAATTGGCGAAGGGCGCGTCGCCGAACTACGGGTTCAATCGAGGTGGCCTGTATCGGGCACTGGCCAGCCTGCCGTCACTGCCGGCCGACGCGACCCACACCTTGTTCACACTCGCGCTCGGACCGTCCAAGAGCGAGCGGATGCTCGCCCAGGAGGCGCTCGCCGCCGTCCCGAGCCGACGCGCGCGGATCGTCGCCGCGCTGGCCGATGGCAAGGCCGAGATCCGTCAGATCGCCGCGCAATGGGTCGGACGACTGCGCGACACCGAGGTCATCCCGGCGCTGGAGGCCGCGGTGGCGACGGAGAAACAGGACCTCGCCAAGGGTGCGATGCTCGACGCCTTGCAGGCGATGGGCCAGCCGGTCGAGAAGTACCTGGACCGCGCGGCGCTGGCCGTCGAGGCGCGCAAGGGTCTGGCCAAGGGTCTGCCGAAGGACATCGAATGGTTCCCCTGGGACACGATGCCGTCGGTGAGCTGGGCCGACAACGGGCAGGTGGTGCCGGCCGACGTCACGAAGTGGTTGCTGGTGCAGGCGGTCAAGCAGAAGTCCGCCGAGCCGAACGCGGTGCTGCGCAAGTACTGCGGCCTGTTCGACCCACGCCAGCGTGAAGCGTTCGGTCAGTTCGTGCTCGAGACCTGGCTCGCCGCGGACACCGCGCCGGTCGATGCCGGTGTCGCCACCCGCCAGGCGCGCGGCCAGGCGCAGAGCATGTTCAATTTCTACAAGCAGTATCCGCAGTACACGCAGAACGATCCGAAGCGCGAGATGTCGGTCGACGAGCTGTTCGCGCACTACCTGCCCGGTTGCCTGCGCCAGCCGATCGGTTCGGCGATCGGCAGCAAAGGGGTGCTGGCGGTCGCGGCGGCCTGCTGCGGCGAACGGGCCGCGCCGGTCGTGCAGCGGTACCTGAAACAGTGGTACGGGACCCGGGCCGCGCAGGGCAAGGCGCTGATCGCGATGCTGGCCTGGATCGAACATCCGAGTGCGATCCAGCTGATGCTCGCGGTGGGCAGCCGCTTTCGCACGCGCGGCTTCCAGGAGGAAGCGACGCGGCAGGCCGAGGCGCTGGCCGACCGCAAGGGCTGGACGCTGGCCGAGCTGGCCGACCGCACGGTGCCGTCGGCCGGCTTCGACGAGAGCGGCGAGATGGAGCTGAGCTACGGCGAGCGCAAGTTCGTCGCCCGGCTGTTGCCGGACTTCAAGGTCGAGCTGTTCAATCCGGAGGGCAAGAAGATCGCCGCGCTGCCGGAGCCGCGCCAGGACGACGATGCCGAGGCGGCGAAGGAATCGAAGAAGGGTCTGAGCGCCGCGAAGAAGACACTCAAGGGCATCGTCGACCTGCAGACCGACCGGCTCTACGAGGCGCTGTGCACGCAGCGCGAGTGGCTGTTCGCCGACTGGGCCGCGTTCCTGCAGGCCCATCCCGTGGTGCGGCACATGGTGCAGCGGCTGGTCTGGGTGCAGGTGGACGCGGGCCGTGTCGTGCGATCGTTCCGGCCGCTGGACGACGGCACGCTGACCGACGCCGAGGACAACCCGGTGACGGTGGCCGACGATGGCCGGGTACGCATCGCGCACGACACGCTGCTGGCCGCCGCGCAGGTCGCCGCCTGGCAGACCCACCTGCTCGACTACAAGGTCAAGCCGCTGTTCGCACAACTGGGCAAGGGGGCGTACCTGTTGCCGCCCGATCAGGCGGGGGCCAGCGAACTGAAGGACTTCGAAGGCCACCTGCTCGAGGCGTTCGCGTTGCGCGGGCGGGCGACCAAGCTCGGCTACACCCGCGGCTCGACCGAAGACGGCGGCTGGTTCTACAGCTACGACAAACGCTTCCCGACCCTGGGCATCGAGGTGTCGATCGAGTTCACCGGCAATGGGTTGCCGGAAGAGAACCGGACCGTGGCGCTGAAGTCGTTGACGTTCGGTGGCACCGGCGGGGACCGCTGGAACCGGACCCGGCTGACGCTGGGCAAGGTGCCGGCGGTGCTGCTGTCGGAGTGTTACCACGACATGCGGCTGATCGCCGCCGAGGGCAAGGGATTCGATCCCGACTGGCAGAAGAAGTGTGACGCGTGAAGCGAGGCCTGTGATGAACGCACCCGATGGCAACCGGACGATCCTGCGCGCTCCGGTCGAGGTGATCCATGCCGAGGAACTGCGCCGGCTCGTCGCGAAGGACGACGCGCCCGCGCCGGCCGGCTGGCGCCTGTCTCCGCGGGCGGTGCGGGCCTTCATCGTCGGCGACGACCGGCTCGGCGTGAAGCGCAAGTTCCACGGCGACGATGCGCTGATCGATCGCTGCATCGTCACGCTGATGAGTGACCGCGGCCTGCTGCTGGTCGGTGAACCCGGTACCGCGAAGTCGATGTTGTCCGAACTGCTCGCTGCCGCGATCAGCGGCACCTCCGGCTGCAGCATCCAAGGCACCGCCGGCACGACCGAGGAACAGATCCGCTACGGCTGGAACTACGCGCTGCTGCTGGCCGAAGGGCCGAGCCCGCGGGCACTGGTGGCCGGCCCGATGATGGTGGCGATGCGCGCGGGCTGGTTGTGCCGGTTCGAGGAAGTGACCCGCGTGCAGCCCGAGATCCAGGACAGCCTGATCAGCCTGATGTCGGAGAAGGTGATCCGGGTGCCGGAACTCGACGGCGAGCCGGCCACGGTGCAGGCGGCACGCGGCTTCAACCTGCTGGCCACCGCCAACCTGCGCGACCGCGGTGTGCACGAGATGTCCAGTGCACTCAAGCGCCGTTTCAACTTCGAGACCGTGCGGCCGATCCGGGATCGCCGGCTCGAAGCGCAACTGATCCGCGAGCAGACCCAGGCGCTGCTCGCCCGGGCGCAGGTCGAGGTCGAGTTCCGCCCGGACGTGGTCGATCTGCTGGTGACCGCGTTCCACGACCTGCGTGAGGGGGTCACCGCCGAAGGTGTGGTCGTCGAACGGCCGGCGGCGGTGATGTCCTCGGCCGAGGCGGTGTCGGTCGGCTATGCGGCCTGCCTGGACGCCCACTACTTCGGCGACGGCACGGTCGACGGCGGCCACGTCGCGCGCCAGCTGATCGGCACGGTGCTCAAGGACAACCCGGACGACGGCAAGAAGCTGCGTCACTACTTCGACGTGATCGTCAAGCAACGGGCCCACCAGGGCGGCGGCGCGGCGGCGCAGTGGAAACGCGTGTTCGATGCACGCCGTGAACTCGATCGCTGACGACGGTGGGGTGACGCTGCCACACGTGGCCGAGCTGCGCGCGCTCGGTGCGCGGCTGCTCGGCCCCGACCTGATCGTCTACCCGGTCCGCCACCACAGCCCGGCCTGCGCCTGGCATCTTCGCGGCCTGCTCGAACACACCGCCGTCAGTACGGTGCTGGTCGAAGGCCCCAGCGGTTTCGATCGGCTGATCCCGCAGCTGGTTCATCCGCAGGCGACGATGCCGCTGGCGATCTACACCTACGCGGTGATGACCAGCGAGGGACAGGACCCGGCCACGGCGGACGGCCGGCGCCGCGCGGCCTATTACCCGTTCTGTGACCACTCGCCGGAGCTGGTCGCGTTGCGCCACGCGGCCGCCCGCGGTATCCCGGCGCGATTCATCGACCTCGACTTCGCCGAACAGTGTGTGATCGAAGGTGATGCGACCACCTTCGAATCCCGGTCGCTGCTCGACGAGCGCCACCTGACGCGCAGCCGCCACCTGGCCACACTCGCGTCGCGGCTGCACTGTCGCGACCATGAGGAACTCTGGGAACACCTGTTCGAGATCCCGGCGACCGGCCGCAGCGCGGCCGAGCAGGTCGCGTCGATCGCCGCCTACTGCCAGCTCGCACGAAGTGGCTACGGCGACGACGAACTCGCGGCCGACGGCACGCTGGCACGCGAGGCCGAGATGGTGGCCCACGTCCGCGACGCGCTGGCCGCCCGTGGTGACGGTGACGGACCGGTGCTGGTCGTGGTCGGGGGATTCCACGCGGTCGCGCTGCTCGATGGGCTCGATCGCCACGTCGACGCACCGACACGAGGTCGCGCCGCGGTCA
Organism: uncultured Burkholderiales bacterium; assembly: GCA_902826305.1. GTDB lineage: Bacteria > Pseudomonadota > Gammaproteobacteria > Burkholderiales > Burkholderiaceae_E > CADEEH01. Next base: position 16,770 of record CADEEH010000076.1, on the reverse strand, counting down.
CCGACCAGGCATCGGCACTGATCCGCTACAGCCTCGACCGGCTGGACCGCCTGAACGGCTACTCGGCGGGGATGACCTCACCCGCCTGGCACCAGCAGGTGTGGCAGCGGCTGCTGCGCCATGCCCAGGCCGGCATCGACATTGGCGCGCGGGTCCGGCAGGAGCAGGCGCTCGAGACCCTGTCGGCGATCGCGGCCGAACTGCGCGAACACCACGATCTGTCGCTGCCGATGCCGGTGCTCGGGGCCGCCTACGAGCAGACGCTGCAGCTCGCGCGCCTGCGCGGCCGATCGGCACCGGCTCGCGAGGACCTGGTCGATGCGGTGACCAGCTGTTTCGTCAAGGGCGACGCCGACGCCGACGGGTCGACCGTGCTGGCGGTTGCCCACCGGATCCTGAGCGGCACCGCGATCGGCGTCGTGCCCCCGGGTACCGATCGGCCGCCATTGGTGGTCGACTTCCTGCACCGGGCCGCGCGGCTGCGGCTGAAGGTCGACGGTGTCGCGCACAAGACGGTGCTCGACATCTATCGACGCGACGAGCACCGGCGCATCAGTCGGCTGATGCACGGCCTGACCCTGCTCGGCGTGCCGTTCGGTGTCCGGCTGGCCGGACCGGACTTCGTGCTCGGCACCGGGCTGGACCGGCTGCGCGAGCAGTGGGAATACGCCGTGGGCGCGGCCACCGAGGCGGCGCTGGTCGAGGCGTCGGTGCACGGGACCACGGTGCCGCAGGCGGTGGCGACCCGGTTTCGCGACCGGCTCGCGCGAATGGACAACGACGGTGAGTTGCGCCAGGCAAAGAGCGCGGCCGCGATGCTGACCCATGCCTGTGTGCTCGGCCTTCACGACGCGATCGATCGGGTCACGGCGCCGCTGGCGGCGGCGATCGCACAGGATGCGTCGTTCGAGTCGGTGGCCGCCGCGACCGGCACACTCGGGCTGTTGTGGGAATCGCGCGAGCCGCTCGAAGCGCGCGCGGTGCCGGGGCTGCCGCAACTGCTGAAGTCCGCCTACGAACGGGCGATGTTCCTCGGTCGTGGCCTGCAGGATGCGACCGGTGACGGCAGCGATCTGATCGAGGCGTTGTCCCGGCTGCGCGAGCTGCTGGCCAGTGATGCCGGCGCGGCACTCGATGCCACGCTGCTGCGCGACCTGCTGGCGACGCTGTCGAGCGGGCACACGCACCCCGCGGTCCGTGGCGCGGTCCTCGGGCTTCGGCACTGCGCCGGCGAGATCGACGACGAAACGCTGACCACCACGGTCCGGGGCCATCTGGACGGCCTGTTGCCCGCGACCCAGGCGGTGGCGTTCCTTCGCGGACTGCTGCAGACCGCGCGCGAGGTCGCGTGGCAGCAGCCGATGCTGTTGTCGATGCTCGACGACCTGCTCGGCCGCTGGGAGGACGGGGTCTTCGTCGCCGCGCTGCCGGAGCTGCGGCTCGCGTTCGCCGCGATGACACCGAACGAGACCGACCGGATCGCCCAGGCGGTCGCCGGCCTGCACGGCCGCGAGGACCTGGGCCGACTCGTTCGCGACGACGTCGACGCGGACGAACTGCAGCGCCGGCTGCTGCTGTCGCGCGACGTGACCCGCCGGCTGGCATCCGACGGCCTGGGCGGATGGCTGGCGTGAACCGTCCCCTCGATCGCTGGCGCCTGGTGCTCGGCCGTTACGCCGATCGGCGGCTGGAGACCGCGGCGCTGTCGGGCCGCCAGCAGCGCATCGATGCGGCGCTCGAATCGTTGTACGGCCGCGAATACGAAGGGCGCGGATTGCGGGAGACCGGGCCTCGCGGCCCGGGATCACTCGACGGATCACGGCCACGGCTGGTGGACTGGCTGGGCGAGGTGCGTGACCTGTTCCCGCGCGAGACGGTCGAGGTGATCGAGCGCCATGCGCTCGAACGTTACGGCCTGACCGAACTGGTGACCGACCCGCAGGCATTGGAGAAGCTGCAGCCGAACCAGGAGCTGCTGCGCACGCTGCTCGCGCTGCGAGGCCACCTGAACGGCGAGGTGCTGGTGATCGCGCGCCGGATCATCCGGCAGGTGGTCGACGAGATCCGGCGCCAGCTCGAGGCCGAGGTCCGCCAGGTGTTCTCCGGACGGCTGAACCGGTTCCGCCATTCACCGCTGCCGATCGGCCGCAACTTCGACGTCCACGGCACGATCCGGCGCAACCTGCGCCACTACGACGTCGAGCGCGCCAGGCTGCGGGTCGAGTCGCTCCGGTTCTTCGAACGCAACAGCCGCCGCCTGCCGTGGGACGTGATCCTGTGTGTCGACCAGAGCGGCAGCATGGCCGACTCGGTGATCCACAGCGCGGTGATGGCCGGCATCCTCGGCGGCCTGCCGTCGCTGCGGGTGAAGATCGTCGTCTTCGACACCAACGTCGTCGACCTCAGCGACCACGCCGACGATCCGGTCGAGACACTGATGCGGGTGCAACTGGGCGGCGGCACCGACATCGGCAAGGCGATGCGGTACTGCGCACAACTGATCGACAATCCGCAGCGGACCGTGCTGGTGCTGGTCAGCGACTTCTGCGAAGGCGCCTCACCGGCTGATCTGGTGCGCACCGTCCGTTCGTTGGCCGAGGCACGTGTCAGGCTGCTGGGCCTGGCGTCCCTCGACGGCCAGGCCGAACCGGTCCATGACCGGGACATGGCCGCACGGCTCGCCGACTGCGGCATGCGGATCGCCGCGTTGACCCCCCGGCGGCTCGCGAAATGGCTGGTCGAGGTGATCTCGTGAGCGGCGTCGACAATCTCTTCGCGTTGCTCGACCGCTTCGACGAGGACGCGTTCGTCGCGCTGGCCAACCGCGGACTGCTGCGACGCGCGCAGAAGGACCTCGAGCGGGTAACCGTCGAGACCGTCGAACGATCGGCCGACACCCTGACGGTGTCGGTCGGCGAGTACCAGGTCCGGTTCGATGCCGGCGGGCCGGCGAAGGCGGTCTGTTCGTGTCCGGCCAACGGCGTGTGCCAGCATCTGCTGTCGGCGGCGTTGAGCCTGAAGGCACAGGGGTCTGGCCAGCCCACGACGCCGTCGGCCTCGGCGCCGGCCGAGGCCGACCCGATGCAGGCGCTGCGCGACGCGTTGCTCGCGATCCCCGCCTCGGCGCTGGTCCGTCACGCCGGCAAGGCCGGCTACCGGTGGGCGTGGCAGTTCCTGCAGGACCTCGGTGACGGGCCGGCCGCGCCGACGATCAGCGGCGAGCAGCACTGGGTGATCACGTTCGCGCGGCCTCGGGTCAGCTGGCGCTACCTCGGCGGCGACGTCGACGCGCTGATCGCCGACACCGAGCTGCCGCAGATCAACCGACATCGTGTGGCCGCGGTGCTCGCGTTCCAGCGTGCCCACGGCCAGGCACTGGTACCACCGGAGCCGACGGGCAGGTCGCGCGACGGATCAGCCGATGGCGAAGGGGCACCCGACACCCGCGGCGGCGACGGCCCATCGACCGCAAGCGCGCGGGATCACTTCCGCATCCGGGTGAGGCGACTGCTGGTCGAATCGATCGAGCTCGGGCTCGCGCACCTGTCGCGCGGCATCCACGAACGTTTCGCGACGATGGCGGTGGCGGCGCAGGGGGTCGAGTATCCGCGGCTGGCGTTGCTGCTGCGACGGATCACCGATCATGTCGAGCTGCTGATCGAACGCCAGGGTGGTGCCGACGAGCACCGGCTGCTCGACGAGATCACGCTCGCGTTTGCGATCGTCTCCGCGCTGGACGAGGCGGCACGTCGCGGCGAGGCACCGGCCCATCTGGTCGGCCGCTCGCGTACCGACTACGCGGGCGCGGGCACGATCGAACTGCTCGGCCTGGGCGCGCGCGCGTGGCGATCGGCCAGCGGCTATGTCGGGCTGACAATGCTGTTCTGGTCCCCGGCCGATCGTTCGTTCCTGTCGTGTGCCCAGGCGCGACCACAGGCAATGCACGGCTTCGATCCGATCGCGCGGTATCACGCGGCCGGACCGTGGAGCGGCCTCGGTGCGCCGGCGCAGGTCACCGGCCGGCGGATCACGCTGACCGGCGCACTGGCCAACGACCTCGGTCGCCTGTCGGCGGCCGAATCGACGGCGGTGATCGTGCTGGCCGACGAACCCCAGGCCTGGCAACCGGACCGGTTGCAACCGTGGACGAAATGGTCCGCGCTGGCCGAGGCCCAGGCCGATGTGAATCGAAGTCTGCTCGCCGCGCCGCGGCCGATGCACGACTGGGTGTTCGTCCGGCCGGCACGATTCGGCCCCGCACGCTTCGATCCGGCGACCCAGTCGTTGGCGTGGCCGTGGTTCGACACCGACGACACGATCCTGATCGCGCACCTGCGCTACGACCGCTTCACCGCGCACGCGATCGAACGGATCGAGGCGCTGGCCGAAGGGCCGAACGACCACGGGCTGATCGTCGTCGCCCAGGTGCGCGCCGGGTCCGGCGGCCTGATCGCCGAACCGTTGAGCCTAATCCGGCCGTCGGCGCCCGAAGGCCCGGCGCGTGTGGATGCACTGTTCTTCGATCGCAACGAGCCTGCGGCCGGTGATGCCGCGGCACGCACCGAGCGGCGCGGCGAGACGGCGATCCGTGAAGACCACGGTGACCGGATCGTCGACCGCCTGCCACGCCCGTTGCTCGACGCACGCCATCACCTGCGCAGCCAGGCCGAACGCGGCATCGCGGCCGATCATGCGCTCGCGTGGCGCGACGGATGCCGGCGCTGGATCGGTCAGGCCAGCAGCGTCGGCCTGACCGCGTTCGACAGCGTGCGCGTCGATGACACGACGCCCGGGGCGATGCTGCTGCGGCTGAACACGGTGGCGCTGCAGTACGAGGCGCTGCTCGGCGCCGATCAGGTCCAGATCCGGTAGATCGCCCCGTGCTCCGGTCTCAGGCGCCGAGCTGCGCCCGATAGTCGCGTGCGTACGTGACCAGGTCCCGCGGCGCATGGCCGCTCAACGTGGACACCGCGTCGGTCACCGCCGCGGTCCAGCCCTCGCGCACCGGATGGAAGATCGCCGCCAGGAACTCCGCGTAGTCACGCGGCACACCGGCGCCGGCCAGCATCGCGATGAACGCGGCATCATCGATTGGCGTGTAGCTGATCGGTTTGCGGAGCACCTCCGACAGGATCGTCGCCGCCTGCGCGTAGCCCAGCGCCTGTGGTCCGGTCAGGTTGAAAGCCCGCCCGTCGAAACGATCGCTGGTCAGCGCACCGGCCGCGCTGTCGGCGATGTCGCGTGCGTCGATGAAACTCGACTTGCCCTCGGCCGCGGGCACCGCGATCACCCCGTGATCGATGCCGGCCTTCCAGAAGTTGTGGAAGTTGTCGGCGAACCAGTTCGGCCGCAGGATCACGAAACGGGTGCCCGATCGTTCGAGCGCGAGTTCGACCTGGCGGTACGGGATGTTGTCGTCGGCGTCGACGCCGATGGCCGTCTGCAGCACCACCTTGACCTTGCGTGCGGCCAGTGCGTCGACCACCGGGGTCAGCATCGCCTGCGACTGCGTATAACCGCCGGGCAACATCAGGTACGCGCGATCGATGCCATCGAACGCGGCGGTGTAGGTGGCCGGCGACGTGTAGTCGAAGGCCACACCCTCGGCGCCTTCGATGGCCTTGCCCGAACGCGAGGCCGCCTTCACCGACTCGCCCTTCGCGCGCAGTGCCTTCACCAGCGGGCGTCCGACGTTGCCGCCCGCGCCCAGGACCAGGATCTTGTTGCTCATTGACTTTGCTCCAGTATGAAAAGTTGAATCCGTTGAAGAGTCGGGAGTCGGTGATGTCCGGTCTGTCCGGCATGCGGCATGCGGCATCCGCCATCCGGTATTCGCGATCCAGCATCCGGCATGTCCGGTATCCACTCGCCCCTATGGTATCCACAGGAAACCAGGTATATTTGAACCCCTAAGCTTTGAGTTGCCAAGAAGGCACCCCGACAGCACCTGGTTTCCTAAAGGGAACCGACCGGTGAATGGAGCGATGGGATGAAACGGACCGGCGGGCCGCGGGCCCGCGACTACGATGTCTACGAGGACCAGTGTCCGACCCGGTTGGTGCTCGATCGGCTGGCCGACAAGTGGGCGCTGCTGATCCTGGACCGGCTGCAGGCCGGACCGATGCGGTTCAACCTGCTCAAACGCGACATCAAGCGGATCACGCAGAAGGTGCTGACACAGACGCTGCGCAAGCTCGAGCGCGACGGCCTGGTCTCGCGCACCGTGTTCGCGACCGTGCCGGTGACGGTCGAATACGCGTTGACGCCGCTGGGCGAGACGCTGACCGACACCGTGTCGTCACTTGCCCACTGGGCCGAACGCAACATGCCGGCGGTGCCGAAGGCGCAGGCGGCGTTCGACGCGAGCCTGGTCAGGCGCCAGGTCGCGGTGGGTACGGTGCACCGGTTACGATAGCCCGCTTGCCGATGGGCCGCTCGCCAACCCGGCCAGCACGTCGGCCGCGCGCGGAATCGGTTCCACCGCGCCGAATCCCTGCGTCGACAGCGCGGCGGCCACCGACGCGTACCGACCCGCCTGCACCGGAGAGTCGCCCGCGAGCAGGCGCGCGATGAACGTGCCGCCGAACACGTCGCCGGCGCCGGTGGCATCGACCGGCCGGCACGGATGCGGCGCGATCCGGTGACGTTCGTCCGGGGTGGCGACGATCGCGCCCTGGTCGCCCCGCTTCAGCGCGACGATCCGCGCACCGAGCCGCAGGCAGTGATCGACGATGGCATCGGGCTCGCGAAGGCCGGTGACCGCCACCATGTCGTCCAAGCTCGGCAACGCGATGTCGGTCAGGCGCAGGGCCTCGGTCATCATCGCCCGCGCCCGGGTGATCGGCCACAACCTCAGCCGCAGGTTGGTGTCGAAGCTGACCGGCACGCCGGCGGCGCGGGCGATCTCGATCGCCGCGAAGCCGGTGTCGCAGGCCTGTGTGCTGATCGCCAGCGAGATGCCCGACAGGTGCAACGTGCGGGCGCCGCGGATCATCGCCTCGGGAAGATCCTGCGGCCGCAGCCGGCTCGCCGCCGAGCCGCTGCGAAAGAAGCTGAAGTGGTGACCGTCGGCGTCGTGGGTGACGAAATAGATCGCGGTGAAGGCCGAGACATCGGTCGGCACCGCACGGTGATCGACCCCTTCGCGATCCCACAACTCGCGCAGCATCCGGCCGTACGGATCGTCGCCGAGTGCGCTGACGTAGGCCACCCGCGCGCCCTGGCGCGATGCGGCGATCGCGAAGTTGCTGCTGTCGCCGCCGAAGCCCTGCAGATAGCTGCGACCGCCATGCTCGCCGGTCTGGTTGAACTCGACCATCGGCTCGCCGAGCGAGACGATGTCGAAGCCGTCGGTGCGTGGGCTCATCGGCTCAGGTCGTAGACGTACACGGTGCCGGAGTCCACTTCGTTCGGCGTGGCGCCGTACGCCGGATCGACACCGAACCCGCCGCTGCTCTCACGCGACGCACCCGCGACCAGCCAGTGGCCATCGGCGCTCAACGCCAGCGCACTGCCCAGCCACTTCCCGGTGTCGGCCCGCGGCAGCCGCGCGGCGCGCAACGGCTGGTATTGCCTGTTGGCATCACGGGTGTAGGTGAACACGGCCCCCGCGTCCAGCGAACCGCCGGCATCGAACTCGCTGAATCCCGTCATGCCGACCGCGAGGGTTTCGGCGCCCGGTGTCAGCGCGATGTCGGCGCCGAACTCGCTCGAGTACGAGATGTTCTGGCCGCCGAGGGTCGACTGCACATCGGTGGGCGCCTTGATCAGCTGGCTGAATCGCCACGACGTGCCGCTACGCTGGTAGATGGTCACCTCGCCGCGCGGGATGTCGATCACACTTTCCGGCGCTGGCGTGATCAGTCCGGCGTTGTAGATGCTGTAGGTCGATCCGGCGACGATCGAGTGGCCATCGTGGCTGATCGCCAGGTACCGGCCGAACTCCTGGAAGTCGTATTCACTCGCCTGCGCCGGATTGGTGTCGACGCGGCTGGACTTCAGGTTGGCCTGCAGCGAGAACAGGCCGTCGGCGCCGCGCGCGAAGACAAACAACACACCGGAGTTCACGCTGGCACTGTCGGTGGCGAGTGCCTCGGTGGGGATGACACCGGAGCCGGCACTGTCGTCGCCGGGGCTCGACACGACCAGCGTGGATCCGTCGCCGGACAACACGAGTCCCCAGCCGAACTGATCCTTCACGCCGGGAAACGGCGCACGCAACTGCTGCAGCAGCGTGAACTGGCCGGGCGTGGACTCGGTGAAGAGGAACACCGACCCCGAATCCTCCACCGAGACCAGGTTCGCGGGCACCGGCGCCAGCGTCTCGAAATCCCGGTTCGGCACACCAACGGCGATCAGCCTGCCATCGGCCGAGATGCCGGCGCTGCGGCCGAAATAATCGATCGATCGAGGACTCGGCGCGGTCAGCGACGCGATCCGGGTCCACGCGCCCACCGCCGTCCTGTCGTACACATGGACCGTGCCGTTGGCGACACCGGTCTGGAAGCCGTAGGCATCGTTGTAGCTTGGGCCGTGGAAGTTGTAGTCGGTGACCAGCAGGCGGGTTCCCTGCCGACTCAGCCGGATCGTGTGGCCGAGTTTGTCGGATCCCGTCGTCGGGATCAGGACCGGCGGGGTCCACTGGCCGGCTGCGTTGCGCTCGAAGACCTCGACACTGCCGCCACCGAGAAAGCTGCTGACCGAACTGACAACGAGGGTCGTCCCCGCCTCGGACAACGCGACGCCATGGCCGAAACCGGCGAAGCCATCGGTGATGCCGCTCTTGAGGCGTGTGTCGGCCGCGGCACGGGTCCACTGGCTCGCGGCGCTCGCGCCAGCCGGCGTCGGTGAGGGCGTCGGCGCAGGCGTCGGTGCCGGCGTCTGGCCGGCGCTGACCGTCGTGCCGCCGCCACTACCCCCGCCACCGCAGCCGGCTGCGATCAGGGCGAGCAGGAGCAGCGTCCCTTGGTGACTTCGGCGTCGGGACATGATCGGCGGGCTTGTGGCAGAGAACAGTTGCAGGGTAGTCAACCCGGCGATCCGGCGCAACCCGACACGCCCGGGCAACTCACCCCACCAGCGGGAACGTCACGGCGATCAGGAAACCGAAGGCCAGCGCGTTGGCGATCGCCGCGACCAGCGGGTGGATGGTGGCGCGGAAGATCCAGCGACTGAACAGACCGTAGACGATGAACATCAGCAGCACCGCCGGCACGATGATCGCGAGGAAGAACAACTTCCACGGGTTCAGCGCGATCGCCAGCAGCAGCGACAGCAGGAAACAGAACTTGGTCACCAGGTACGCACCCCGCGCGGCGGCCGGATCGCGCGTGAGCCATTCGTCGGCGATGAAATACGGCAGTGTCCCGAGCCACATCGCCGCGATCAGCGGAAGGCGCACCGGCGGTGGCTCGACGTTGAACACATAGCGATCGAGCGGCAGCCCGATCGCGAGCACCGCCCACATCGTGGCCGCGACGATCGCCACCAGCAGCGCGACACGCCGCCCTGGCGCCAGCACCGGCCAGCGTCGCCCGCTCCAGACCAGCATGCCCAACGTCAGCAGGCCGTACAGGCCGAAGTGCAGCACCAGGTAGTCACCGAGCAGGATCGGCAGGAAACTGGTCGGCAACGGCCACAGGATCAGCGGCGTGGCCAGCGCCGGTACGATCACCAGTGGCGCGCTGCCGCGCCATGACCACCAGCGCTCGCGGATCACCGGCGGGGTCTGCGACGGTGCCGAGGCACCCACCCGCGGCAGCAGCGATGCCAGCGGCCAGGCCAGGCCGAGCACACCCAGCAGCAGCAGGCCGAGCGCCGGCCCGCGCACGTCGAGAAACGGTGCGGCCGAGGCCGGTCGGCCGAACGCCTGCTGCATCCAGGCCAGGCTCTCGGCCTGTGTCGTGCCGCTGTAGAGCACACCGATGTGTTCGACTCCCGGGGCCGCCATCACCCGTCGCGCGGTGCCGGCGGTGAAGTCGCCGTAGGTCCGCCCGGCCTCCACCTGCGGCCCGGCCACGCGCCCGGCCACCCGCAGCGCCTCGTTCATCAGCAGCGCGGGTTCCAGCGCACCGACCACCACCAGCAGGTTGCGCGGTCGATCGGCGGGTGTGTCGGCCGTGATGCTCGGCGCGAACAACGACACACCGACGGTGGCGGTCACGACGTCGGCGTGGGCCTGCGCATGGCGGACGACGATGTCCGACGCCATCGAGTGGCCGAGGACCGCGTAACGACCGTCAGCGGCCAGCCCGCGTGCAAAGACGCCCATCGTGTCCATCGCGGCCAGAAACACCCGCAGGCTCTCTTCCTGGTCCGCGAGGCCGCCGCGCATCGGTGCGCCGTGACGGCCGTGGCCGGGAAAGTCGAAGGTGACGACCACGAAGCCGTTGCGCGCCAGTGTCGTCGCGAACGGCTGCATCAGCTGCTGCGAACCGGCGAAGCCGTGAGCGATCAGCACCACCGGCGCCGCGGCCGGTGCACCCCCCGGTCGGAACACGGTGGCCGGCATGTCGCCGACCCGTTCGCGGCGGATGTCCAGCCCGTCGGCCGCCGATTCGAGCCGGAACACCGAGAACGCGATCGCGACCAGCGCGAGCAACGCGATCAGCAGGCGAGGCCATGCCGCGGCGGGCGGTCGTGACGAGGGGGCGTGGGTTTCGGCGGGCGAGATGGCTGGAATTATGGAATGCCACCGCACAAATGCAAACCATCCCCGGACAGCGGACGCAGTCCGGCGCAACCCGCACCTCGTCGCTGCCGTGCGTCAGCCCGGCAACAGACTCGCCTCGACGCTCGTGCGGCCCGCCCCGCCAGCACCCAGGAAGCGGCACTCGAAGTCCGCCGACGGCAGCGGCTCGCTGAGCAGGAAACCCTGGCCGACGTCGCACCCCATCGCGGCCAGCACCTGTGCCTGCGCCTCGGTCTCGATGCACTCGGCCACGGTCTCGTGCCCCAGTTTGTGACCGAGCGAGATCATCGCCTCCACCAGGTTGCGATCGTTGGCGTCGATCACCATGTCGCGCACGAACCCGCCGTCGATCTTCATCACCGCGATAGGCAGCGACTTCAGGTACGCCATGCTCGAATAGCCGGTGCCGAAGTCGTCGACGCTCAGCTGGATGCCCGCGACCCGCAGTTGCGACAGGTTGGCCAGCACTTCGGGCGTGGGTTGGGCAAGCAGGCCTTCGGTGAGTTCGATCTCCAGGTGTTCCCCGGGCAGGCCGCTGGCTCCCAGGCGGCCGATCAGGCGCTGAAGCCAGTCCGGCCGCTTGATGTCCGGCGCCGCCTGGTTGACCGACAGCCGCCAGCCCGGCGGCAGCAGGCCCAGCGCGTACCAGCGCGCGGCGGTGGCGACGGCTTCGTCGAGCACCCAGTCGTCCAGCAGCGTCAGCACCCCCGAGCGCTCCGCCAGTGGCAGGAACTCGCGAGGCGCCAGCAGTCGCTGCCCGGCTCGTTCCCAGCGCACCAGTGCCTCCGCACCCACCACGGCGCGATCGGCGAGACGGAACTTCGGCTGGTAGACCAGGCGCATCTCGCCACGGATGATGGCCAACGGCAACGAGGTCTGGATATCGAGGAAACTCGCCGCGGCCTCGCTCATCGCCTGCGTGTAGGCCATCACCTGGTTGCGTCCCGCGGCTTTGGCGGCATACATCGCACTGTCGGCGTTTCGCAGAAGCATGTCGCCCAGCACCCCGTCGTCGGGGTAGGCGACCACACCCACCGACATGCTGGGCCGGTAGTCGTCCAGGCCGGAGATCGCCACCGGTTCGGTCACCGCGTTGGCCAGCTTCTGGCCGACGGCCTGCGCCGCCTCGCTCGTCGTGTCGGGCAGGAGGACCACGAACTCGTCGCCGCCGTTGCGGGCGACCGTGTCCTGGCTGCGCAGTTCGTTGCGCAGGCGATCGGCGACCAGTTGGAGAAGCTGGTCGCCGACATGATGGCCGAGGGTGTCGTTGACTTCCTTGAAGTGGTCGAGATCCAGGAACAGCAGTGCGAACCGTGCCTTGCGGCGACGCGCGTACAGGATCAGTTGTTCGAGTCGGTCCAGCATCACGCGGCGGTTGGGCAATCGGGTCAGTTCGTCCTGCGCCGCCAGTGTTTCGACCCGCGCCTGCGCCAGGCGCAGATGCGTCAGATTGGACTGCACGACCGCATAACTGCCGACACGTCCGGCCGCATCCCGCAGCGGCGTCACCGTGCATCGCACCGTGTAGGGCCGGCCCTCCAAGGTGCGGCTGGCGATCTCGCCGCTCCAGCCTTGCCGTTGCCGCACCGTTTTCCAGAACGGCTCGCCGGGCGGATCGAGCGCCAGCAGCGGCTGAACCAGCCACAGCGGCCGACCGAGCACCGTGGCGGCGTTGGTGGCCGTCAGTGACTCGAAACTCGGATTCACGCGCAGGATCGTGCCATCGGCATCGAGCACCGCGATCGCGTCCGAGCTCTGGCTGAAGACGAGTTCGCTCAGGTCGCGCTGGCGATCACGCTCGACCTCCGCGGTGATGTCGCGCGACACGCCGCCGATGCCGGTCACGCGGCCGTCGGCGTCGTACAACGGAAACCGGCTGCTGCGCAGGTGCCGCTCGGACCCGTCCGCGCTGCCGAACAGTTCGTGCACCACCAGCGAGCCGCCCTCCTGCGGCACCTGCTCGTCGTGCAGATGCTGCAGCAATTCCTCGGCCACCGGGAACAGATCGTCGCGATGACGGCCGAGCAGGGCCTGCACCGGTTGGCCGAGCAGGCGTGCCGCCGCAGCGTTGGCATACATGATGTGCCCTTGCGGGCCCACCGCGTAGACCAGGTCGCTGGTACTGTCGAGCAGTGCACGCAGCAACTGCGGGTTGTCATGGTCCGCCCGCGGCCGCTCGCGCGGCACCAGGATCACCAGCATCCGCGCGTTGATGCCACGGTGCCCGTCGAGTGCAAGCACCCTCAGCTCCACGCGCTGGCGCAGCGTCGGCGAGGGACCACCGGGCTGAAGGTCGAGCACCGCCGGGTGCTCCGCCGCTGCCGAGCTGAACGCGTTCATCAGCGGTGCACTCGAGCCCAGTCCGAGCAACGTGCACAGATCACTCGCCTCGGGTTGTGGCGCCAAGTTCATCCAGGCCTGTCCCTCCGCGTTGGCTCGCTGCACCCGGCCGAAGCCGTCGATCACGAAGGCCGCGGCCGGCAGTGCATCGAACAGCGCATGCCAGCGCAGGATCGCCTGGCCGTGTTGGAGCTGCAGCCCGGCCAACTCCTCCTGCAACGCGTCGCGTTCCGCTTCCAAGGCTGCGCTGCCTTCGCGTTGCGTCGAACCGTCGCCCTGCGCTGAGCCGGGCTGTGGGGCGCCATAGGCCGGCATGGTTTCAGTCGACCTCCGGCGCACGTTCCACCCAGGGGGTGATGTCGACATGGCTGATCACCGCGCCCGGCTGCTCGCCGTGCAGCGGCCGCGCATGCATGACGAACCAGCGCTGTTGTTGCGGCGAGTGGCACGGGTACTCCATCGAGAAACGATCGACTCGTCCTTCCAGCACCGCACGCAGCCCTTCGACCGCCCGGCCGGCGTCGCGATCGGCGACCGAGCCATCGGCGCTGCCGCATATCTTCAGATAGTCGGCACCGGGGCCGCAGTGCTCCAATTCGGCATCACCGTTCTCGGTGGCGAAGCGGCGCCAGGCCGCGTTCACCATCCGAATGCGACCTGTGCGGTCCACCACCGCCACGTGCTCGGCGAGCGCGTCCAGGATGCGCTGCAGCTGGGTCGCCTCGTGCACCGTGGTCGACTCCATGAAGCTCAGCACCGCCGCCGGGCGTGCCGAGGAAGGCAACCGATACGGCAGCATCTTGACCAGGAAGTGCCTTCCGTCGGTCGCCGCGACGTCCTTCTCGAGCATCACCGAATCCTGCACGCAGCTGCGCAGGTCGTCGAACAGCGCCGGATAGTGCAGGTCGTGGGCCAGGTCGGCGATCGGCCGATCGATGTCCTGCTCGCGCACGCGGAACACGCTGGGTGCATCGGGACTGAAGCGGCTGAGCCGAAGATCGTCGTCGACGAACACCGCGCCGGCGGCGGCCACGCGGGTCAGGCTGTCCAGATCGGCGTTCGCACGATCGAGCAGCTCGATCTTCTCGTGATACTCCGCATTGATCGTGTTGAGTTCCTCGTTGACCGACTGCAGCTCCTCGTTGGTGCTCTGCAGTTCCTCGTTGGACGCCGTCAGCTCTTCGTTGGTGGCCTGCAGTTCCTCGTTGGCGGTCTCCAGGTCCTCGATGGTCGACTGCAGGTTCTCGCGCGTGACGGCCAGCTCGCTCTCGAGCATCTCCATGCGCTGCACCGTCTCCGCACTCACGTCCAGGGGCGGCGCGTGGGCGGCGCCTGCCGGCGCCGGCGCGACCGGCTCGAAGACCAGCAGCGTGCTGCGCGCTTCATTGGCGTGGACCACCGGCCAGGTCGCCAGACGCACCGACCGGTCCACCTCTTCTCCGTCGTCGGCGGGATAGGTCACGCGAACCACCTCGGACCGCGCGGGCGTGCCTTCGCGCGCGGTCTTGTGCAGCAGCGCGATCGCGTAAGGGGCGAGCCGCTCGGGCAGCAGTCGCGTCAGTTCCAACCCGGTGTGACCGGGCCGCATCGCCAGGTAGCGCGAGACCTGGCCGTACGCGTGCACGACCTCGTTGCGGGCATTCAGCAACACGGCCGCCGGAGGTGCATAAGCGCCGCGCAGCACCGCCAGCCCGGCGTCGGCTTCATCGATCGGCAGGTCGCCGCCGACATGCGCCGTGACGTGCAGGCGCGGGCGCGGCGCGGACGCGCCGGGGGACGGGGGATCGCCTCGGCCTCCGGTCGTCCGCGGTGCGGGGCGGACCAGCCGCCAGATCTTCTCGGTGCGATCGAGCACCTGGAAATCGGTTTCCAGATCGCCGATCGATTCACTCTTGCCGAGGAAGAGGCAACCGCGCGGGGCCAGCGCGTACTGCAACCGGCGGAACACCCGCCGTTGCGCGTCGGCGCCGAAGTAGATCAGCACGTTGCGACACACCACCAGGTCCATGCGCGTGAACGGCGGATCGGTGAGGAGGTCGTGACGCGCGAAGACCACACACTGGCGCAGCGCGGGCCGCACGACCAGCGCGCCGTCGACCAGGTCGAAATAGCGCTCGCGCACCGACGGCGGAAGCTCGGCCGCGGCGGTCTCCTGGTAGCGGCCCTTGGATGCGGTCTCGATGTTGTCCTGTTCGACGTCGGTCGCGAACACCTTGAGCACCGGCCATTTCTGCGCGGCCTCGAAGGCTTCGAGCAGCAGCGCCGCGATCGAATACGCTTCCTCGCCGGAGGCCACCCCGGCACACCACACACGCACGGGGTGACCGCTGTAGCGCTGGGTCACCAGCGGCTCGACCACCAGTCGGCGCAGCGATTCGAATGCCGGCACGTCGCGGTAGAACTGCGTCACTGGAATCAGCAGCTCGCGGCGTAGCGCGAGCAACTCGTCGCGATCGGCCTGCAGCAACGCGAGGTAGTCCTGCAATTCGATCACGCCGCGCAGCGCCATCCGGCGCGACAGTCGACGCCCGATCGTGCCCGGCTTGTAGTCCTGGAAGTCCGTGCCGCCATCGACTGCGAGCAGACGGAACAGCCGGTCCATCAACTCCGCAGGCTGCGGCGGTCCGGCCGGCTCGTCGTCCGAGTCGTCCGCGCGGGAGATCCCGTTCAGCGCCGCCGCGGAACGGTCCGCCGGCGTGGCAAGCAGATGTTGAGCCAGGCGGCGCGCCAGCCCATCCGGCGCCAGGATCGCCTGGTTCAGTCCGGCGCTGATCGCGCTGCGCGGCATGCCATCGAAGCGGGCGGTCAACGGATCCTGCACCAGCACCAGCCCGCCCGCGCGCTGCACTTCGATGCCGCCACGGGACCCGTCCGACCCCGTCCCCGACAACACCACGGCGAGCGCCTGGTTCCCGCGCTCGCGTGCCAGCGACGCGAAGAAGACATCGATAGGCAATGTCAGCGTGTGCAGCGGCTTGCCGACCAGGCGCAGCTGTTCGCCATCGAGTGTCATCAGCATCGCCGGCGGAATCAGGTTCACGGTGTTCGCTGCCAGCGACATGCCTTCTTCGACCAGCCGGACCGGCATCAGCGTATAGCGGCTCAGCAGCTCGGCCATCATGCTCTTGTGGTCCGGCGCCAGATGCTGGATGACCACGAAGGCCACGCCCAGGTCGGGCGGCAACGCGGCGAAGAGTTGCTCGAGGGCCTCGAGGCCGCCGGCGGAAGCGCCGACCGCGATCACGCGGGTCCGCACGCTCGATGGTTGCGCCGACTCCGCCGGATCTTGCTCGGTGGCGTTGTCGTCGATCATGAAGGATGACCAGCCGGCGTGCACACGGTTAGAGCGCTCCTTCCTTACCCGGGCCGATCGGATCGGTACTTCGTCTGACTTGGACTGACTCGGACCGACTCGGGGTGACCGATGGTACCGGCGGGCCGAGGCCGCAACGCGCGGGGTGTCGCGCCAACGCTGCGTCCAGGACAAATTGATATGAAATGACGCCTGCGCGAGGCGTTGAACCGGCCCGTACCCTAGACAAAGATCACCTGAATGGGTGAGGAAGGCGGCCAGTCGACGACGTCGGGCGACCATCCGCACGCCATCCTCACACCATCTATGTGGATGGTGTACACTGCGTACATGCCGTCACACCTCACACGAGCGCCCAAGGGCAAACCCCCCGACTCCGAGAAGATCACGATCAACCTCGGCTTCGTGGATCTCGGTCACATCGACC
>CADEEH010000075.1 GCA_902826305.1 uncultured Burkholderiales bacterium | reverse complement strand
GGTCGCCGCGCACGGTGCAGCAGATGCAGCCGTTGTTCATCTCGACGATCTGCTCCTCCGGATTCTGCGACAGCAGCTCGTTGTCGATGCCCTCCTCGCCGAATTCGTTCTCGATCACCGCGATCTTGTGGCCGTGCTGCTCCTTCAGGATCCGGTTCAGCAGCGTCGTCTTGCCGGCGCCGAGGAACCCGGTGAGGATCGTGACCGGCACGTGTTTCTGTTCAGCCATCTGATTTTTTCCTGGATATGGACCGATGCCTGTCGACTTGCGACAGGCCCTAATGTCCCGAACCGCAGTCGGCACAGCGCCCCGACACGGTCAGGTCGACATCGTCCGGAGAGAACCCCTCCGGCAGCATCGACCGCACCGCCCGCACCATCCGCGCGCCCTGCGACATGCAGAAGGTCCGGCGGCAGGCGGTGCAGCGGAAGTGCCCATGCGCCTCGTGCCCGGGCCGCTCCGACGAAAAGCGGAAGATCCGGTCCGGGCCGGTGATCCGGTGCGCAAGTCCGACTTCGGTCAGCCAGTCGAGCACCCGGTACAACGTGACCCGGTCCAGCGGCTCGGTGCCGCGCCCGCCGTCGGCCAGATCCTGCAGTTCGTGGTGCGTCAGCGCGCGCCGGGCGGCCAGCAGTTCGGCGAGCACGGTGACCCGCGCCGAAGTCACACGGGCCCCCTGCGCCCTCAGCAGCACCCGTGCCTGATCCTGGTCCGACGTCTTCGCTGCCAATTCGACTTGTGTCCGCGACTTGTGCACCAGCCGAGCCCGGTGGACCTCGAGGATGGATTCTAGACCGTCGGCCGCCAGACGACATCCGGTTGCATCGCGCCCCCGGGGTCATCGCCGTGCAAACCGGACGAGAAGTCCCGCGATCGCGGGACAGGACACCGGCTCAGCATCGGCGCAGCAGCAGCCCCTTCAGATACTCACCTTCCGGATGGGTCATCAGCATCGGATGGTCGCTGCCCGCGCCGAGCCGGCCGACGAGCTGCGCGTCGACACCGGCGTCGAAGACGGCGCCGGCGACGATCTTCTGGAACAGGTCGACCGACACCGCGCCCGAACAGGAGAAGGTGAGCAGGTGCCCGCCCGGCGCCAGCAGCCGCAGCGCCTTCATGTTGATCTCCTTGTAGGCACGCGCCGCGCGATCGACATGGGCGGCGGCCGGGGCGAACTTCGGCGGATCCAGGACCACCAGGTCGAAGCGCTCACCCGCCGCCTGCATCGCCTTCAATTCGTCGAACACGTTCGCCTGCCGCCACTCGCAGGCGGCATCCGGGATCGCGTTCAGCTGCTGGTTGCGGCGGGCGATCGCCAGCGCGTCGGCGCTGGAATCGATCGACACCGCGGCACTCGCCCCGGCCACCATCGCCGACAGCGTGAAGCCGCCGGTGTAGCAGAAACAGTTGAGCAGGCGACGGCCTCGGGCCAGCGCCGCGACTCGCGCCCGGTTGTCGCGCTGGTCGAGGTAGAAGCCGGTCTTGTGGCCGGCCACGATGTCGACCAGGTAGGACACGCCGTTCTCGACGATCGGCACCGGGCCGGCCACCTCGCCGTGGACCGGGCCTTCGCGCGGCGCGAGCCCCTCGCGTTCGCGGATCGCGGCGTCGCTGCGCTCGTGGATCACCGCCTGCGGCAGCCGGCGCCGCAGGCTGGCGACGATCGCGTCGCGCCAGCGCTCGACACCGGCGGCGAGCAGCTGGATCACCAGGTGATCGGCGTAGCGGTCGACGATCAGCCCGGGCAGCCGGTCACCTTCGCCACCGACCAGCCGGATGCCGTCGGTCACCTGCTCGAGCCCGGCGCGGGCCGCGATCGCCTCGCCGATCCGCGCGTCGAACCAGTCGGCATCGATCCGGTCCGACTCGACGAAGCTCCAGGCGCGGGCACGGATCGCCGATTGCGGGCTGAACGCGGCCCAGGCGAGAAAGCGCCCCTCCGGATCGATGATCCGCACCGTGTCGCCACTGCCGGGACGGCCGGAGACCCTGGCCACCGCGCTGTCGTACAACCACGGGTGGCGACGGGCGAGCGAGCGTTCCTTGCCCGGTCGCAGCGTCAGCGTCGCAACGGCCTGTCCGCCCATGGGCTGGCCGCGGTCCGGGATCAGGCCGCGCCCGGCTTGCGCCGGGCCCGCGGGTGTGCGGCGTCGTACACCGCCGCGAGCCGCTGGAAATCGAGCGAGGTGTAGACCTGCGTGGTCGTGATGTTCGCGTGGCCGAGCAGTTCCTGTACCGCGCGAAGGTCACCGCTGGACTGCAGCAGGTGGCTCGCGAACGAATGCCGCATCACGTGCGGATGGACATCGGCGGGCACGCCGCGCACCAGCGCCAGCCGCTTGAGCCGGACCTGGACCGACCGCACCGACAGCCGGGTGCCGCGTCGACTCAGGAACAGCGCGTGGCGATCGCCGTCGGCCTGGCGCGCCAGCAGGGCGGCGCGCTGCTGCCGCCATTCGGCGAGCGCGGCCAGCGCCTGCGCACCCACCGGCACGACCCGGGTCTTGGACCCCTTGCCGCGGACCCGCACCTCGCGTTGCCCGACGGCCAGCCAGCTCTGCGACCGGTAGCCGGGCTCGTCGAAGTATCCGTCATCGAGCCCGACCAGTTCGGCCAGCCGCAGGCCCGACGAATACAGCAGCTCGGCGATCGCCTGGTCCCGCCGGGCTTCGAATGTTTCCTCGGACACGTGGTCGAGCAGGCTAGCCGCCTGGTCCGGGGACAGTGCCTTGGGCAGCCGGCGGGCCGCTCTCGGTGCCCGGACGGTGCGCGCCGGATTGCGGACGATGCGGCCGTCGATCGCGAGCCAGTCCAGGAAGCCGCGCCAGGCCGACAGCCCCCGCGCGATCGAACTCGGCGCCAGTCCGCCACGCGACGCACCCGCCACCCAGCGCCGGATCGCTGCCTCGTCGATCACCTCCCATGCCGGCGGCTGCGCCGGGTCGGCCGCGGGCATCAGCGTCCGCAGTCGCCGCAGGTCGCGCCGATAGTTGCCGATCGTGTGCGGCGAATAGCCGCGCTCGGCGGCCAGCCGGCCGAGGTAGGTCTCGAGATCAGCGTCGAATCGATCGACCGCCGCCACCGGATCACGCCGCCCGCGGCATCACTCGACCAGCCGCGACAGTGCGGCACTCGAGGTCTCGGCGATCCGTTCGAGATACGCGGTTCCCATGTCGCTGGTGAACCGCTCGATGTCGGCGGAACCGAGCACGATCAGGCCGAACGCGTCGGGATCGGCGCCCTTGCGCAGGGCCAGCAGCGCCATCGAACGGGCGTTGGGCGGATCGGGCAGCCACCGCGCGACCTGCGGATGGGCGCGCGGCCCGCAGTAGGGCCTCGACATCCCGTTGGCCAGGCGGATCGCCTCGACCTCGACCGGCGCGGCTTCGGGCATCGCCTGGTGGGCTTCGCGCACGCCCCACAACCGCAGCGCCGCCTGCGGCACCGAGAACACCGCCTTCAGTCCGTCGATGACCGCGCCGGCCAGCGCCTGCGCGTCCTGGGCCAGCAGCAGCTGACGCGTCCAGGTCTGCAGCTTGTCGCCGATCGCGTCGTTCTCCTGGGCCCGTCGGACCATCTCGGCGAGCTTGATCTCGATCGCCCGGTGCTTCTCGCGCAGCAGCGCGAGCTGGCGCTCCTGCAGCGAGATCGCGCGACCGCTGTGCGGGTTGGGCACGTTGATCACCGCCAGCAGGTCGGGATGCTGCTCGAAGAACTCCGGGTGCTGCTGGAGGTAGCGCGCGACGCTGTCGGCGTTCATTGGTGCGTTCATCGATTTCAGCGGTTCATTCGGCGAGTTCGATCGAGCCTTCGAAGACCGGGACGGCAGGCCCGGTCATGCCGACCGTCGCACCCTCCCAGGAAATCGTAAGGATACCGCCCCGCGTGTGCACGTCGGTCGGCGAGTCGAGCTTTCCGCGCCGGATGCCCGCGACCACTGCCGCGCAGGCGCCGGTGCCGCAGGCGAGCGTCTCGCCCACGCCGCGCTCGAACACACGCAGCGCGATGTTTCCCCGATCGATCACCTGCATGAACCCGGCGTTGACCCGGTTCGGGAAGCGCGGATGGTGCTCGATCAGCGTGCCCTCGCGTCCCACCGGCGCGCTCCGGACGTCGGCCACCTCCTGCACCGCATGCGGATTGCCCATCGACAGCATCGCGAACCAGCGCGTGGCGCCGTCGATCTCGAGCGCGTACATCGGCTGGTGGCCCTCGATCCGGGGTTCGAGACCCAGCGCGTCGAACGGCACACGCGCCGGTTCGAACACCGGCGCGCCCATGTCGACAGACACCCGTCCGTCGTCCCCGATCGTCGGCTCGATCACACCACCGGCGGTCGACACGCGGATCGTGCGTTTGTCGGTCAGCCCCTGGTCGCGGACGAAGCGCACGAAACAGCGCGCACCGTTGCCGCACTGTTCGACCTCGCCGCCGTCGGCGTTGAAGATCCGGTAGCGGAAGTCGATCCCCGGCCGATCGGACGCCTCGACCAGCAGCATCTGGTCGGCACCAACCCCGAAGTGACGATCCGCGAGCAGCCGCCACTGCGCGGGGGTCAGCGCGATCTTCTGGCGCACGCCGTCGATGACGACGAAGTCGTTGCCCGCACCCTGCATCTTGGTGAACTTGAGCCGCATCGGCCGATTATCCGTCAGTCGGCGGTGCCGGCATACGGCGACGGCTCGCCCGGGGGACGGGTCTTGAAACGCTTGTGGGTCCACAGGTACTGCGCCGGCATCTCGAGCACACGTTCCTCGATGAACCGGTTCATCCGCAGCGTCGCCGCCTCGAGGTCGTCACCCGGAAAGTCTTCCCACGCCGGATGGAAGCGGGCGACATAACCGTCCTCGGTCATCCGCGTCACACAGGGCACGATCACCGCGCCGGTCATGCCGGCCAGCCGTGCCACCGAGGTCACCGTCGCCGCAGGCACACCGAAGAACGGCACGAACACCGCGTCACGCGGGCCGAGGTCCATGTCGGGCAGGAAGTAGAACGGGACACGGTCGCGGATCACCCGCACCGCCGCGCGCACGCCGTCGGTCCGGCGCAGCATCCGGGCGCCGTTGAACCGCGAGCGGCCGGCGGTCATCGCCTCGTTGAGCACGCGACTCTTCTGCTCGGCGTACATCGACGCGGCCTCGGTCTCCAGCTGCAGCCGCAGCCCGCCGGCGTCCAGGCCGACGAAATGCGGCGCGAGCAGGATCACCGGCCGACCGAGATGGCGCGCGAGCTGGTCGTAGTCCTCCAGGTGGACCAGGTCGCGGATCCGCTCGGCGCTTGCGTACCAGACGATGAAGCGGTCGAAGAAACTGCGCGTGAAGGCGCGGAAGTGCTCGCGGGCCACCTGTTCGCGGCGCTCCTCGCTCCAGTCGGGAAAACAGAGCCGCAGGTTGATCAGCGCGATCCGCCGCCGCGGCGCGGCGAGCCGGTAGAGCAGTGAACCGGTCGCCTCGCCGATCGCACGCACCACCGGATAGGGCAACCGTGCGATGCCCCGCAACAGCAACACGCCGAGATGCGCGACCGCCTCGCCGATCATGGCTGCTTGTACCGGTTGTAGCTCCACAGGTACTGGGCCGGGAAGCGCCTGACCAGCCGTTCCATCGCGGCGTTGACCCGCTCCGGCGTCGGCGGCTCGTCCATCGCCTGGAAGTGCAGGCACCAGCCGGAACCGCGCGGCAGCCGCTCGGCGGCCACCAGCACCACCGCCGCGCCGGTCGCCTCGACCAGCCGCTCGGGCAGCGTCATCGTGTAGGCCGGCTTGCCGAAGAAATCGACCCAACGCCCCTCGCCGCGGCCCGGCACCTGGTCGGGCAGCAGCCCCACCGCCTCGCCCCGGCGCAACGCGCGCAGCATCGAACGGACGCCGCCGAGTGTCGCCGGCACCGCGCTCAGGCCCGGCAGGCGCCGGGCGGCGGACTGGACCGCGTCCAGTGCCGCCTGCTTGGGCGGCTGGTACAACACGGTGATCGGATGGCGGGCCGAGTACCAGCGCGCGGTCACCTCGAAGCAGCCCAGGTGCGGCGTCAGGAACACGATGCCGCGCCCTCGCGCCTCGGCCGGATCGATCAGCTGCGCCTGCTCGGCAGACACCCGCGCCAGCACCTGGGCCAGCGGCCGGAACCAGACGAAGGGCAGCTCGGCGACCATCCGTCCGGCGTGCCCCGCGGCCGCCCGCACCACCGCCGGCGAGGCGAGCCCGGCCAGCGCGAGGTGTTCCCGGGTCCGGCGCCGGAACGACGACGACACGGCCAGCCCGAGGATGCCGGCGAGTGCACCGAAGCCATGCAGCAGCGGCAGGGGCAGGAGGGCGATCGTTCGAAGCAGCGCCAGCATGACTCGCGGAATCGGGTGGGACCGGTTCGGATGGCGCGGCAAACGGGTGCCGCGACGTCGGGCCGCCCCGCCCGCCACGAGGCGTGGCGGGTGGCCGGCGATGCACCGTTGCCGGGCCCGGAACGCGCGAGTTTAGCGGGCCGGCACCACACGTCACCCGAATGCGTGACGGAATCGATGCCGGCGTGCAACAGGGATTCCGTATAATCGGGCCGTCGCCGAGTTAATGGACAACTTGCGGGGCGACGCCGAGCCGGACCCCGGCCGGCAAGAAATACCGCTAAAGCGTCGCCGCTTCTCCGAAAGTCGGCAACGCCGGCGGGCCCCTCGCCGAACGCCGACCGCGTGAAACGAGGGCTCCGGTCCAAGGGCTCGTTTCGACACTCACTAACGGAGAAGTGCTTTGGCTAGCGAATTCCTCTTCACCTCTGAATCGGTCTCCGAAGGCCACCCGGACAAGGTCGCCGACCAGATCTCGGACGCCATCCTCGACGCGATCTTCGAGCAGGACAAGTTCTCGCGCGTCGCCGCCGAGACGCTGTGCAACACCGGCCTGGTCGTGCTCGCCGGCGAGATCACCACACGAGCCAACGTCGACTACATCCAGGTCGCGCGCGAGACCATCAAGCGCATCGGCTACGACAACACTGACTACGGCATCGACTACCGCGGCTGCGCGGTCCTGGTCGCCTACGACAAGCAGAGCCCCGACATCGCCCAGGGCGTCGATGAAGGCAAGGGCCTGGACCTCGAGCAGGGTGCCGGCGACCAGGGCCTGATGTTCGGTTATGCCTGCGACGAGACCCCGGAGCTGATGCCCGCGGCGATCTACTACGCACACCGGCTGGTCGAGCGCCAGGCCGAACTGCGCAAGAACGGCAAGCTGTCCTGGCTGCGCCCGGACGCCAAGTCGCAGGTGACCCTGAAGTACGTCGACGGCAAGCCGCATTCGATCGACACGATCGTGCTGTCGACCCAGCACGCGCCGGAGATCGAGCACGCGTTCCTGAAGGAAGCGGTGATCGAGGAGATCGTCAAGCCGGTGCTGCCGAAGGAACTGGTCAAGGGCCCGATCAACTACCTGATCAACCCGACCGGCCGCTTCGTCATCGGCGGTCCGCAGGGTGACTGCGGCCTGACCGGGCGCAAGATCATCGTCGACACCTACGGCGGCGCGGCGCCGCACGGCGGTGGCGCGTTCTCCGGCAAGGATCCGACGAAGGTCGACCGCTCGGCCGCGTACGCCGCCCGCTACGTGGCCAAGAACATCGTCGCCGCCGGGCTCGCCAAACGCGCCCAGGTGCAGGTGTCGTACGCGATCGGCATCGCCAAGCCGACCTCGATCATGGTCACCACCTTCGGCACCGGCGTGGTCAGCGACGAGAAGCTCGAACAACTCGTGCGTGAACACTTCGACCTGCGGCCGAAAGGCATCGTGCAGATGCTCGACCTGCTGCGTCCGATCTACCAGAAGACCGCCGCCTACGGCCACTTCGGCCGCGAGGAACCCGAGTTCTCGTGGGAGAAGACGGACCGGGCCGAAGCGCTGCGTGCCGCGGCGGGTGTGAAGGCGTAAGAAGAAAAGACCGGCACGGAGGGAACACGAGGGGCGCGCAGGCGCCCCTCGGCGTTTGTGACACCCGCCGCCCGCCGGCGCGCCGGCCCGACGAACGGTCACCGGATACCGCTTCCCGGCCACGGGCAGGCATGACGCACCGCGGTCGATCCCCTTATAATCGCGGCTGATCCCGAGGAGCGTTGCGACGGAACGGCCGGACTCCGGCCCACGAGCGGGCCGCCAGGCCCCCTGTTCCGCCAGGCTCGGGATCCGTCGGGGCCGCAAGTGCCCTGGCTAGTGAACGGCGCTCGCAAACTTCTTACCCAAGGAGCGCGCGAGATGAGCGCCGTACTCAAGCCCAAGGACTTTTCCGACTACAAGGTGGCCGACATCGGCCTGGCCGACTGGGGCCGCAAGGAGATCCGCATCGCCGAGACCGAGATGCCCGGTCTGATGGCGATCCGCGACGAATACCAGGCGCAGCAGCCGCTGCGCGGCGCCCGCATCGCCGGATCGCTGCACATGACGATCCAGACCGCGGTGCTGATCGAGACGCTGCAGGCGCTCGGCGCCGACGTGCGCTGGGTGTCGTGCAACATCTACTCGACGCAGGATCATGCGGCCGCCGCGATCGCCGCCAAGGGCACGCCGGTGTACGCGTACAAGGGCGAGACACTCGCCGAGTACTGGGACTACACCCACAAGATCTTCGAGTGGCCCGAGGGCAAACACGCGAACATGATCCTCGACGACGGCGGCGACGCGACGCTGCTGCTGCACCTGGGCACCCGCGCGGAAAGTGACCCGAGCGTGATCAGCCATCCGGGCAGCGAGGAGGAGACCGAGCTGTTCGCGTCGATCAAGGCCAAGCTGGCCACCTCGCCCAACTGGTACTCGCAGCGCCTGAAGGCGATCAAGGGTGTCACCGAAGAGACGACCACCGGGGTCAAGCGGCTGTACCAGATGCACCAGGAAGGCAAGCTCGCGTTCCCGGCGATCAACGTCAACGACTCGGTCACCAAGTCCAAGTTCGACAACCTGTACGGCTGCCGCGAATCGCTGGTCGACGGCATCAAGCGCGCGACCGACGTGATGATCGCCGGCAAGGTCGCCCTGGTCGCCGGTTACGGCGATGTCGGCAAGGGCTCGGCACAGGCACTGCGTGCGTTGTCGGCCCAGGTCTGGATCACCGAGATCGACCCGATCTGCGCGCTGCAGGCGGCCATGGAAGGTTATCGGGTCGTCACGATGGACTACGCGGCCGACAAGGCCGACATCTTCGTCACGGCGACCGGCAACTTCCAGGTGATCACCGCCGATCACATGAAGAAGATGAAGGACCAGGCGATCGTCTGCAACATCGGTCACTTCGACAACGAGATCGACGTCGCGGCACTGAAGGCGTGCAAGTGGGAGAACATCAAGCCGCAGGTCGACCACGTGATCTTCCCGGACGGCAAGCGGATCATCCTGCTCGCCGAGGGCCGGCTGGTGAACCTGGGCTGCGGCACCGGCCATCCGTCGTACGTGATGAGCTCGTCGTTCGCGAACCAGACGATCGCGCAGATCGAGCTGTTCATGAACACGGCCGACTACCCGGTCGGCGTCTACGTGCTGCCCAAGCACCTGGACGAGAAGGTTGCGCGGCTGCAGCTGAAGAAGCTCGGTGCGCAACTGACCGAGCTGTCGGACGCCCAGGCGCGCTACATCGGCGTCAAGAAGGAAGGCCCGTACAAGCCGGAACACTACCGGTATTGAACGGATCCGCGCGGCCGGTGGCCGCGTGGCCGGACCGGTCGGGGAGACGACGGTGCGAGCCGACGTCGCATTGCAGGTCCGCGGTCTCGCGCCTTCGCGCAGCGCGGCCGCGCGGCTGATCGAGGCGGGTGAGGTATCGATCGAGGCCGGCGGGCGGCACCATCCGGTGCTGCGCGCCGCGCAGCCGGTCGATGCCGGCCAGCGGCTGGTCGTGGCCGGTCGCCGCGAGACGCGGTTCGTCTCGCGGGCCGGCGACAAGCTCGATGCCGCGCTGGCCGCCCTCGGCCTGGATGCGACCGCAAGAACCGTGCTCGACGTCGGCATCTCGACCGGCGGCTTCTCCGACTGCCTGCTCGGCCGAGGGGCCGCGCGGATCGTCGGCATCGACGTCGGCCACGGCCAGTTGCATCCGAAACTCGCCGGCGATGACCGGATCACGCTGTTCGAAGGGGTCAACGCCCGCGAGGTCGATGCCGCGCGCCTCGGCGCCTCGATGCCGGCCGACGGGTTCGACCTGATCGTGATCGACGTCTCGTTCATCTCGCTGACGCTGGTGCTGCCCGCGGTCTCCCGGCTGGCCGGCAACGGCGCGACGCTGCTCGCGCTGGTCAAGCCGCAATTCGAGGTCGGCCGCGACGGCGTCGATCGCCGCGGCATCGCCGATCCGGCGCGACTGCCCGCGGTCCGCGAACGCGTCGAGGCTGCCGTGCACGCGGCCGGATGGTCCGCGCCGATCTGGATCGAGAGTGTGATCCGCGGCGGCGACGGCAATCAGGAACACTTCATTCAGAGCACCCGATGAAACCCACTGTCAGTTTCGAGTTCTTCCCCCCGAACACCCCCGAGGGCACGGTCAAGCTCAGGACCGTGCGTGCGGATCTCGCCGCGGTCTCCCCCGAGTACTTCAGCGTCACCTTCGGCGCCGGCGGCGCGACACGCGACAAGACGTTGGCCACCGTGCTCGAGATCGCCGACGAGGGCCACGCGGTGGCCCCCCACCTGTCGTGTGTCGGTGCCACGCGGGAATCGATCCGCGCGCTGCTGACCATGTATCGCGACAAGGGCGTGCGCCGGCTGGTCGCGCTGCGTGGCGACCTGCCCTCGGGGATGGTCAACCCGGGCGAGTTCCGCTACGCGGCCGACCTGGTCGGATTCGTCCGCGCCGAGGCCGGCGACTGGTTCCACATCGAAGTCGCCGCGTATCCGGAGATGCACCCGCAGGCCCGCTCACCGGAGGACGACCTGAAGGCATTCGTGCGCAAGGTCGACGCGGGTGCGGACGCCGCGATCACGCAATACTTCTACAACCTCGACGCGTTCCTGCGCTTTCGCGACGCCGCTCATGCGGCCGGTGTGACCGTTCCTCTGGTGCCCGGCATCATGCCGATCACCAACTTCACGCAGTTGAGCCGCTTCTCCGAGGCCTGCGGCGCCGAGATCCCGCGCTGGATCCGGCTCAAGCTCGCATCGTTCGGCGACGATCGCGACGCGATCCGCGGGTTCGGCTTCGACGTGGTCGCCTCGTTGTGCCAGCGGCTGATCGCCGCCGGTGTGCCGGGCCTGCACTTCTACACGTTGAACCAGACGCAACCGTCGATCCAGCTCTGGAAAAGCGCCGTCGGCGCCTCCTGAGCCTCGTCAGGGAGAGCCGACCGGGCGGCGCGGGGTGATCCCGCGCCCGGTGCCGACGCCCTCGCCACCGGCACCGGGCGCGCGGGCCACAGGCCGCTCGCAGTCGCACCGGAACCGCCCATCGGCTGCTGTTGCGGCAGGCCGCCAGCCGGGGCCCGTTTGCCTATCGGTCCGCGCTGCCCCTCGATAGGATGCGGAGTCAAAGCCCTATCGGACCTGATGATGAACAACGGCCCCGCTGTCGCCAAGACGGACGTGCCCCTCGGGGTTGCGCCAGCCGTCGCCGCGCAGAAGCGGTATCAGATCGGCGTGCAGAACCTGCAGATCGGGATGTTCGTCGCCGAGCTCGATCGCCCGTGGCTGGACACGCCGTTCCTGCTGCAGGGGTTCCTGGTCGACAGCCAGGTCGAGCTGGACACGTTGCGCCGCTATTGCAAGTACGTATTCGTCGACCTGGACCTGTCCAACCCCGAGGTCGGCGGCGCGATCCGCGAAGCCGATCGGCTGCTGACCGAGGCTCCGAACACCGAGGCGCGCAACTTCGCGTCGCTGCGCACCGAGCCGCAGGCGACGGCGAGCGGCACGGCCGCCACACCCGCCAAGCCGGCGTCGCGTGCGGAACGGCCGGCGCGGATCCGCACCGACGTCAAGGTCAGCAACCAGACCCGCGAGCGCTTCCGCCAGTTCGTCAAGAACTCGGCGGTGTCCAACGATGCGCCGGACGGCGACGATTCGCTGGGCTCGCGCGCCTGGGGCTGGCTGCGCGACAAGCTGCCCGGCGGCAACGCGCAGAAGCAGGCGACCAAGGCGATGTCCAAGGCCGATGCCGCGTCGATCGCCGAGATCAAGTCGTCGCTGCCCGCCGACATCAAGCTCAAGAAATACAACGAGCGCCATGCGATCGACATGGAGCTGCCGCGCGCGCGCAGCACGTTCGCACGCAGTGAGAAGATCCTCACCGCGCTGGTCGATGACGTGCGCAGCGGCAAGATCCCGCAGGTCGCCGAGGTCCGCGACTCGATCGACGACATGGTCGACAGCATCGTCGACAACCCGGACGCGCTGATGTGGGTCGCGCGACTGCGCGAAGAGGACCTGAACACCTACAGCCACGGCGTCAAGGTCGCGCTGTACATGATCGCCCTCGGCCGCCATCTGGGTTTCCCGAAGCGGCTGATGTCCACGCTGGGCATGATCGGCACGCTGGCCGACGTCGGCAAGACGAAGCTGCCGCGTGCGCTGCTCGAGAAACCCGGCATGCTGGCGCCCTCGGAGTTCGCGATCGTCAAGGAACACGTCCGCCTCGGCCTGGAACTGCTGGCGCAGAGCATGGAGTTGCCCGAGGAGGTCGAGCAGGGCATCGCCCAGCATCACGAGCGGCTCGACGGATCCGGTTATCCGAAGGGCCTGCGCGGCGACGAGATCAGCATCTACGGCCGGATCGCGGCGATCGCCGACTGCTTCGCGGCGCTGATCACGCCGCGGGCGTACGCCAATCCGCTGGCGCCGCAGGAGGCACTGATGAGCCTGTACGAATGGGCCGGCACCTCGTTCCACGAGCCGCTGGTCGAACAGTTCGTGCAGGCGATCGGTGTGTTCCCGGTCGGCAGCCTGATCGAACTGAGCACCGGCGAGGTGGCGGTGGTGCTCGCCCACAACCGGGTGCGCCGCCTCGAACCGAAGGTGCTGGTGCTGACCTCCGCCGACAAACGTCCGATCTCCCCGCCGGTGCAGCGTGACCTGCTGCGCCAGCCTCGCGACGAGGACAACAAGCCGATCCGCATCGTGCGCGGACTGGCTGCCGGTGCCTATGGCCTGAAGCTGCGTGACTTCTATGGCAACGAGCTGGCCGCAAGCAACAACCTCCTCTGAAGCCGCCGACCGCCGGTCGCGCCGGGCGTCGTCGCGGCTGGCGCCGGCCGAACTTCTGCAGCGTCTGGCCGAGGTGACCGCCAGCAACCCGATGGCCAAGGTCGGCCTGATGATCGTCACGCTCGACCGCTCGGATCGGCTGGCCGCGCTCGCCCAGGCCGAAAGTGCGCGTTTTGTCATCTCCGAGATCTGCCGGCGCGTCTCCGGCATCCTGCGTCCGAGCGACCGGTATGCGGTGCCGGCGATCGACGAAGTCTGGGTGCTGCTCGCCGACCTGCCGAGTGAATCGCTGATCGAACTGGCCGCCCACACGCTGAAGGACAGCCTGTCGCGACCGATCTATGCGGCCGCCCCCGGGACGCCGGCACCGGTGCCGGTCGTGCAGGTGCGCCCGGCGATCGGCGCCTGCTGGTCGGCCGAGCAGCTGCTGCCCGATCCGGTGATCCTGCTGACGGCGTCACACGATGCATGCCAGCGCGCGCGCCGGGCCGACGACCACATCGTCGTGCGCAAGCTGGACTCGGCCGAGGACCTGATCAACCGGAACGCGCTCGAACTGGAGCTGCGCAAGGCACTGCACGCCAACGAGCTCGAAGTGTTCCTGCAGCCGCAGATCGAGCTCCAGACCAGCCGCTGCATCGGCGCCGAGGCGCTGGTGCGCTGGCGCCGCGCCGACGGGCGGCTGATCAGCCCGTCGCTGATCGCCGAGCTGTGCGAGGAGCGCGGCATGATGAGCCAGCTCACGCAGTTCGTGCTCAACACCTCGCTGCGCCACATGATGGCGTGGAACTCACACGACGTCGACATCTCGGTCAGTGTCAACCTGTCGGCGGTGACGCTGGCCGACATGAACTTCCCGGCACTGGTCGCCAACGCGTTGTCGACCTGGAACATCGAGCCGCGGCGACTGACGCTCGAACTGACCGAAAGTGCGATCGTCCAGCATGAACGCTCGGCGCTGGAATTCATGCGCCAGATCCGGAGTTACGGCTGCAGCCTGGCGCTGGACGACTTCGGCACCGGCTACTCGTCGTTCGCCTATCTGCGCGGCTTCCCCCTCGACGAACTGAAGATCGACCGCAGTTTCGTGCGCAATTTGGTCACCGACGCCAGCGACCAGCGGATCGTCCAGGCGCTGGTCGACCTCGCCCACACGTTCGACATGCGCGCCCTTGCCGAAGGGGTCGAGACCGTCGAGACCGCGGAGATGCTGCACGACCTCGGCTGCGACATCGGCCAGGGTTACCTGTTCTCGCGGCCGATGCCGGCCGAGCGTTTCCTCGACTGGTACCGCGAACTGCGGTCGGACTGGGCGGGCCGCGACGGCACCGCGGAGATCGTCGCGCCGGTCTGACCGCCGCGGCGCCACCGGCCGGCAGCAAGCCGAACGGCGCGCGACGACCGCGACGTTCAGCGCTGTCCGGACGGATGCCGGACACCCTCGCGATCGAAGCGCAGCGTCCTGCGATCGGTGACGATCGCCAGCAACGGCACGTCGTGCGGCGCCGGCTCGAAGCCCGAAACCTCGGCCGCGTCGAACGCGACCCCGATGCCTGCCGCCCCCAGCGCGGCGAGCGTCCGGTCGTAGAAGCCGGCACCGTAGCCCAGCCGGTAGCCGCGGGGGTCGAAACCCAGGCACGGCATCACCAGCAGCGAGGGCACCACCGGCTCGAACGGATCGGGCTCGGGCACGTCGAACACACCCTTCTTCAGCGCGATGCCCGGTTGCCAGCGCCCGAACACCAGCGGTTCGTGCTTCGCGACGACACGAGGCAGCCCGATCACGAAGCCGCGTTCGAACCACGCCTGCCAGACCGGCTGCAGGTTCGGCTCGCCCCGGATCGGCTGATAGGCACCGATCGTGGTGCCGGTCGGCAGGTCGAGTTCGTCGACCAGCGTTCGCAGTCGCGCATCGATCGCCGACTGCGCCGCGTGTCGCGCATTCGCGGGCATCAACCGCCGTTGGTCGCCCAATGTGTTGCGCGCCGTTGACCGATCGGTTGCCCCGACGGACCCCCGTGATAGGCTGCCGTGCGAATCCTCCACCGTCATCGAACAACGACTCCCGGATCATGTGGTGCCCGACACCCCTGCGTGACTCATCGCGCCGGTGCCTGGCGGTCATTGTAGGCGCCCTGTGCCTGGCGACCGCGGCGCACGCGCAGCCGCGCGGACCGGAGACACGAGCGGTCGATGCACGACTGGCCGAGCTGTCGCCGGCCGACGAGGCGTTCCTGCAGGCGTACAAATACGCGGCGCAGAACCAGGCCGACAAGTTCGACGGGGTCGACGACAAGGTCACCAACGATCATCCGCTGCGCTCGTACATCGACTACTGGGCGCTGCGCCTGAAGATCGGTGATCCTCGCGGCGAATCGTCGCCCGCCGGCCTCGAGGCGCGGATCCGCGAGTTCCTGCAACGCCACGCCGGCAGCGCGGTCGCCGATTCGCTGCGGCGGGACTGGCTGCTGGCGCTGGCGCGCCGCGGCGAGTGGTCGACCTTTGCGCTGGAATACCCGCAGCTTCAGTCCAAGGACGATACGCAGCTGCAGTGCTACGACTGGCTCGGCCGCACCCAACAGGGCCAGCCGCTCGCCGACCCGGTGCGCGAGGCGTTGTTCCAGCCGCGCGATCTCGGCGAAGGCTGCGGCCAGCTGCTCGAACTGCTCGCTGCCAACGGCACGATCAAACGGGCCGACCTGCAGCGCCGGTTGTGGCTGTCGGTGGAGGCCAACGCCCCCGGCTCGATCCGCCGGCTCGCCGGCCTGCTGAACTTCGACCCTGCCCACACCGAACAGGCGCTGATGCGCCCGGAAAAGGCGCCGCTGGCGAAGTTCGACCGCGAGCTGCGGGTCATCGCGATCGCCCGGATGGCACGCAACGACGTCGGCTTCGCGGCCGGCAGGCTCGAGGCGCTGCAGGCGGACCTGCCGGCGGCCGAGCGTGCGTTCGCCTGGTCGCAGGTCGCCGCCGCGGGCATGCGCAAGCTGTCGCCCGAGGCGATGAGCTGGACCCGTCTCGGCCTGCCGGCCGTGGTGTCCGACGAGACGCTGGTCTGGTTCGCACGGACCGCGCTGCGCGAACAGGACTGGAAGCTGCTGCGGCAGGTGATCGAACGGATGAGTCCGCGCGGCCGCGCCGACCCGACCTGGGTGTACTGGGAGGCTCGCGCGCTGCGCGCGGCCGGCGACACCCGACGCGCCGACGACCTGCTGCGCCGGATCGCCGGCGAGTACCACTTCTACGGCACACTCGCCGCCGAGGACCTGGGCGGGCTGTTCTCGGCACCGCCGCGGGCGACCCCACCGACCGAGGCCGAGCTGGCGGTCCCGGCGGCCAATCCGGGATTTGCACGCGCGCTCAAGTTCTATGCACTCGGCCTGCGCCCGGAAGGCAACCGCGAGTGGAACTTCCAGCTGCGTGCGATGGATGACCGGCAGCTGCTGGCGGCCGCCGAATGGGCTTGTCGCAAGGTGATCCTGGACCGCTGCGTGAACACCGCCGACCGCACCAGCACCGAACACGATTTCTCGCTCCGCTTCATCACACCGTTCCAGGAGCAGCTGACCCCGGTCGCCAAGGAACGCGGGCTCGATTCGGCCTGGGTCTACGGGCTGATCCGGCAGGAATCGCGGTTCCTGATGGACGCACGTTCATCGGTCGGCGCCTCCGGGCTGATGCAGATCATGCCGTCGACGGCGCGCTGGATCGCCAAGAAACTGGGCGTCGCCGATTTCCGTGTCGAGCAGCTCGGCGACATGCCGACCAACCTCAGCTTCGGCACCTACTATCTGAAAAGTGTGCTCGACGACCTCGAAGGTTCGCCGCTGCTGGCCTCGGCGGCCTACAACGCCGGGCCGAACCGGCCGCGGACCTGGCGCTCGACGCTGCCGCAGCCGGTCGAGGGGGCGATCTTCGCCGAGATCATCCCGTTCACCGAGACCCGCGACTACGTGAAGAAGGTGCTGGCCAACGCGACCATCTACTCGGCGCTGTTCAGCGGCGAGCCGCAGTCGCTGAAGGCGCGACTGGGCACGGTGTCGCCACGCCCGCAGTCCGCCAGCGAACTGCCCTGAGCCGGTCGCGCCGGCCGCTCGCCGCCGCGACCAACGACCCGGATCCATCGCCGGGATCCATCGCCGGTTCATCGCCCCGGCTCGATCGACCCGACCCGGGTCTGCTTGCACTGCGTGCCCGACCCGGGCTGCTCTCGCTCAGTCGCCACTTAGGTTCTAGAATGGGCCACGGGGTCGTCCACCATGAAACACAATCGAATCCTGCTCTTCGGCGGCTCGGGCTTCATCGGCAGTCACATCGCCGCGCAGCTTGCCGCCCGTAACCTGCGCGTCATCGTGCCCACCCGCAAGCGGGAACACGCCCAGCACCTGTTGCCGCTGCCCACGGTCGAGGTCGTCGAGGCGGACGTCAACGACGATGCGGCACTGGCCTCGCTGGTCCGTGACGTCGACGCGGTCATCAACATGATCGCGATCCTGCACGGCCGGCGTGGCGATCCGTACGGTCCGGACTTCGGCGCGGTGCACGTCGAGCTTCCCAAGCGGCTGGCCGATGCCTGCGTCGCCGGCGGCGTGCGCCGTTTCATCCACACCTCGGCGCTGGGCGTCGGCGATGCCGGCAAGAAGACGCTGCCGTCGATGTACCTGCGCTCGAAGGCGGCCGGTGAACAGATGGTGCGCCAGACCCTCGGCCTGGACTGGACGATCTTCCGGCCCTCGATCGTGTTCGGTGCGCAGGACCGGTTCCTGAACCTGTTCGCCCACCTGCAGTTTTTCCTGCCGGTGATGGCGGTCGCACGCGCCGGCACCCGCCTGCAGCCGATCCATGTCGAGGACGTCGCGCGCGCCTACGTCAACGCGCTGGACGAGCCGCGCACCTACGGCCGCGTCTATTCGCTGGCCGGGCCGACCGCCTACACCCTCGGCCAGCTGATCCGGCTCGCCGGCCAATGGTCCGGGCATCCGCGACCGGTGATCGAACTGCCCGATTCGATCGGCCGGCTGCAGGCGAAGATGCTGGGGATCGCCCCGGGGCCGCGGCTGATGTCCGAGGACAACTTCGATTCGCTCGCGATCGACAACGTCACCATCGAACCGATGGCGCCGGAACTCGGCGTGACCCCGGCGCGCCTGGAAACGATCGCGCCGCACTACCTGTCGATCGAGCAGACGCGGCTCGATCTCGCGCGGGCTCGCGCCCGGCGCTGAACGCCCCGCGGGAAACGCGATGCTCACGCTCTACATCGGCAACAAGAACTACTCGTCCTGGTCGATGCGGCCGTGGGTGCTGATGCGCCAGCTCGGCATCCCGTTCGAGGAGCGTTGCCTGCGGCTGTTCACCGACGAGTTCCGGCGCGTGCTGGCCGGAGTGAATCCCGCCGGCAAGGTGCCGGTGCTGGTCGACGACACTTTCTCGGTCTGGGACACGCTGGCGATCGCCGAATACGTCGCCGAGCGCTTTCCGCAGGCCGGCGTCTGGCCGGCCGATGCACGCGATCGCGCGCGTGCGCGTTCGTTGTGCGCCGAGATGCACTCGGGGTTCTCGAACCTGCGCAACCGGCTGCCGATGAACGTCGAGGCCGACCTGCCCGGCAAGGGCTGGAACGACGCGGTCGCCCGCGACGTCGAGCGGATCGTCGCGATGTGGCAGCAGCAGCGCAACGAACATCGTGAACGGGGGCCGTTCCTGTTCGGCCCGTTCTGCGCCGCCGACGCGTTCTACGCGCCGGTGGTGTCGCGATTCAAGACCTACCGGGTCGCGTTGCCCGGCGACTGTTCGCGTTACCTGAACGACCTGCTGGCGACGACGGCGATGCAGGCGTGGACGGCCGGCGCGCTCGCGGAAGCCGATTTCCTGGCCGAGGACGAGCCCTATCGAACGGCCCGCTGACGTGCGTGTCTACTGCGTCGGCGGCGCGGTCCGGGACGAACTGCTCGGCCTGCCGGTCCAGGATCGCGACTGGGTCGTCGTCGGTGCCAGCCCGGAGCTGATGATCTCGCGCGGCTACGTGCCGGTCGGCAAGGATTTCCCCGTCTTCCTGCATCCGCAGACCGGCGAGCAGTACGCGCTGGCGCGCACCGAGCGCAAGGTCGGGCTCGGCTACAAGGGATTCACGTTCCGCTACGCCCCCGACGTCACGCTCGAGGACGACCTGCGCCGGCGCGACCTGACGATCAACGCGATCGCCCGCGACGACGATGGCACGCTGATCGATCCGCACGGCGGACGCGCGGACCTGCAGGCCCGGGTGTTGCGGCATGTCGGGGAGTCGTTCGTCGAGGACCCGGTGCGCATCCTGCGCCTGGCGCGATTCGCCGCCCGATTCACCGGATTCACGATCGCACCCGAGACCGAGGCGCTGATGCGCGCGATGACCGCCGCCGGCGAGGTCGACGCGCTGGTACCCGAGCGCATCTGGCAGGAGATGTCGCGTGGCCTGATGGAGTCGCGTCCGTCGCGGATGTTCGAGGTGCTGCGCAATGCCGGCGCGCTCGCCCGGCTGCTGCCGGAACTGGACCGCTTGTGGGGGGTGCCGCAGCGACCGGAGTATCACCCGGAGATCGACACCGGCGTCCACGTGATGATGGCACTCGACTATTCGGCCACACACGGCCATTCGCTGCCGGTCCGTTTCGCGGTGCTGACCCACGACCTGGGCAAGGGCACGACACCACCCGACGAGTGGCCGCGCCACGTCGCCCACGAGGCCCGCTCGGTGGCGATGATCGAGGACGTCTGCAACCGGTTGCGTGTGCCCAACGACTGCCGCGACCTGGCCCGGATCGTCGCGCGCGAGCACGGCAACGTGCACCGCGCGCTGCAGCTTCGGCCCGGCACGCTGGTGTCGCTGCTCGAGCGGATCGACGTGCTGCGCCGGCCGCGCCGGCTGGACGACGTGATCGCCGCCTGCGAGGCGGATCTGCGCGGGCGGCTCGGACTGGAGGCGCAGGAGATGCCCCAGGCCGATCGGCTCCGGCGTGTGTTCGCGGCGATGCAGACGGTCGATGCGGCCGAGGTCGCCGCACGTTTCAAGGACCAGCCGGAGGTGATCCGCGACCGGTTGCACGCGGCACGTGCCAGCGCGGTGCAGGCCGCGCTCGGGGAGTGATCCGCGCCGGGCGAGGGGTCAGATCAGGCGCGACACGAGTGCCGCGATCAGCGACAGCAGCACGGTCGAGGCGATCGGCAGCGCCCAGGATCGACCGAACGCCCGGAACTCGACGTCCCCCGGCAGCCGTCCGATGCCGAACCGGCGCAGCAGCGGCATCAGACCGGAGAACAGCACCAGTGCCAGCACGGTGACGATCAGCCACTTGATCATCGCCTCTGCCCCATGCCGGACTCCAGCGCGTGGCGCCGGTCGCTGCGGAGGAATCCGAGGGCCTCGTCGGGCATCGAGCGGCCGAACGCGATCACCTTGAACAGTTCTCCCATCTCGGCTTCGGACACGAGCCGCTG
Source organism: uncultured Burkholderiales bacterium (assembly GCA_902826305.1). GTDB lineage: Bacteria > Pseudomonadota > Gammaproteobacteria > Burkholderiales > Burkholderiaceae_E > CADEEH01. The sequence goes on along the minus strand of CADEEH010000075.1, from coordinate 2,307 downwards.
GACACCGGCCACGAGTTTCGCCCGCGCCAGCACGCCGTCGCCCGACGCGTCGTACAGCGGCAGCTGCCCGAGCTGCTCGGCCAGGCCGCAGTCGATCAGGAAACTCCCCTGCGACGTGTAGCCGAGCAGATCCAGCCCGCTGCGCCGGGCCGCCGCCGCGATCGCCGTGAAATCGACATGGGCGGTGACGTCCTGCAGGCCCGGCATCGTCAGCGGATCCGGATGGGCGTGATGCCGGTAGTGGCACATCAGCGTGCCGGCCGCCCGCTGCGGGTGGTAGTACTCGCCGGCCGCGAATCCGTAGTCGATCAGCAGCATCGCGCCGTGGCGCAGGCGGGCGCCAACGGTCGCGATCCAGGCTGCCGCCTGTTCGCCGATCTCCGACACGTAGTCGAGCTGCGGATCGCGCGGCCGGCGCCAGCACGGCCAGTCGCTGGCGGCAAGCGCCGCATCGACGGTCGCGCCGAATGCCTCGCCCGCCGGCCGGTCGACCCACTCGAACGACGACGGCCCGGCGCCGACACCACGTTCCAGCACCCGGTCGCCGTCGAGGCGGAACAGCCGCACCGGCATCGCGTCGAGCACCTCGTTGCCGACGATCACACCATCGATCACCTCCGGCAGGTGGTCCCACCACTGCACCCGCGCCGCGGCGCCCGGTGCCAGCGTCCCGATCCGCTGGCGCTGCCGTTCGGCCAGCGCCGGCGACACCTCGACGATCCGGTAGTCGACGTCGTGATGACCGAGCCGCTCGAGTTCGGTCAGGATCTGCGCGGCCAGGGCGCCGGTACCGGCGCCGAACTCGACGATCATCGGAGCCGCCTGCTCTAGCCACTGCGCGCACTGGCGAGCGACACAGGCGCCGAACAGCGGGCTGGTCTCCGGCGCGGTCACGAAATCGCCGCCGGCGCCGAACTGGCCGCTGCCGCCGGCGTAGTAGCCGCGACCCGGCTCGTACAGCACCGCCTGCATGAAACGGTCGAACGGCCACCAGCCGCCGTCGGCGCCGATCCGCGTGCGCAACTCGGCGGCGAACGCCGCGCTGGCGCGCTGCGCGTCGGCCGGCGCCGCCGGCAGGGTCGGGAAAGGTCGGCGATCCACGTCCCGATGATCGCATGGCGGGCCGCGCCCGCTCTTCCGCGGGACGCCCGTGGCGGGGAAGCCCGCGCCAGGAGAACCCGCGCCGGGGCACACGTCGCGGGTGCCGGCCCGGTCGCCCCGATCCGCGACCCTCATTGGAGATAAACTCCCCCGACGATGAATCCGTCCGAGGTCGCCCGCGTCGTCTTCGTCACCGGCGCCGCCAAGCGGCTTGGTCGCCGGATCGCGCTGGCGTTCGCCGATGCCGGGTGGGATGTCGCGATCCACTACGGCAGTTCGCAGGCCGAGGCCGAGCGGACCGCGTTCGATGTCGTCGCCCGCGGCCGCCGGGCGACCACGGTGCAGGCCGATCTGGCGGCCGAGGCCCAGGTGCTGGCCGCGTTCGACGCCGCCCGCGGGGCCCTCGGTCCGATCGGTTGTGTGGTCAACAGCGCCTCGCGCTTCGAATTCGACCGCCCCGAGGACTTCGCCTATGCGAACCTGCAGGCGCTGATCGCGCCCAACCTGGCCGCGCCGCTGGCGCTCGCGCGGCGCCTGCACGACTCGATCGCCGATCCGGGGCGGGGCGTGGTCATCAACCTGCTCGACCAGAAACTGCAGAACCTGAACCCGGACTTCTTCAGCTACACGCTGACCAAACAGGCACTGCTCGGTGCGACCCGGATGATGGCGATGGCCTTCGCCCCGCGGCTGCGCGTGGCCGCGGTGTCGCCCGGGATCACGCTGCGCTCGGGTGAGCAGACCGAGGAAGGATTCCGGGCCGCCCATGCGAAGACACCGCTCGGTCGCTCATCGACCCCCGAGGACATCGCCCGCGCGGTGCTGTTCCTCGCCGAATCGCCGGCGATCACCGGCGTCAACCTGACGGTCGACGGCGGGCAGCACCTGCTGCCGCTCGGTCGCGACGTGATGTACCTGCCATGAGCCTTCTCGGCGATCAGCGGCTGGCGGGATGCCGCCGGATCTTCTTCCGCGACCTGGCGATCGAGGCGTCGATCGGCTTTCATCCGTTCGAGCGCGCGAATCGGCAACGGGTGCTGATCAACGTCGACCTCTTCGTGCCGACCTCCGCGTCCACGTCGAGCACCGACCAGGTACGCGACGTGCTCGACTACGACGATCTGCGTGCGGCGATCAGCGCCTGGGTCACCTCGCGCCACTTCAACCTGCAGGAGACGCTGATCGACGGCATCGCCGAGGTCTGCC
>CADEEH010000074.1 GCA_902826305.1 uncultured Burkholderiales bacterium | reverse complement strand
ACCCCGGCCATCCAGCCGCGCCAGCTCAGGTGCGCGACGATCATCGTCACGAACGAGACGATGACGCCGAGGATCGTGAACATCGCGATCACGTAGCGTCGTGTGTCGCTGCTGCGCTTCTGGATGAAGCTCATGTCGTGCAGCACGACCACCTGGCCGACCAGGTTGTCGCCCTGGCGCACCGGGGACTGCACGACATGGATCGGACCGTCGGCCAGCTGCAGCACGGCGCTCGACGACCCGCTGCCCCGATCGAACGGCTTGCAGGCGACCGACTCGGGGAAGGTGCGGGTCTTCACGCGCAGCTTGCCGTCGAGTGTGCAGAAGCCGAGTGCAAACAGGCGTTCGTCGCGGATCACCCGGTCGAACACAGCCAGCACCCTTCGGTCCTCGTTGCGCGGGATCGCCTCGCTGACGGAATCGTTCAGGGCCTCGACGATCAGCTGAGACCGCGTGTCCAGGTCGCGGATGAACCAGCGCAGCGTCAGCGAGTCGACCAGCGGCACCACCGCATAGGCGAGCAGCGCCAGCGTGATGGCCAGCGGGACGAGGAACTTCAGTCCGAGACGGGTCGTCAGTCGCATGCTGCCGCAGGCTTCGGTGGATGGGAACCGCGCGCCCGACTTGGAACGGCCATGCGACGGACGTACGGCGCGAGGTCGAGTCACCAGGCCGCAGGGCATGAGGCGCCGATGGAACGCACGGAGCGCGCGGCGTGCCGCTTGCGGACTGCCGCGGTTGATGCCGGGAGGCATCGGCCAGACGGTCTCGACTCGCCGGATTATACGCGCCTGGCCCCCGGACCCTCTTCAAGCCCCGGGGCCGGGCCGGGACAACGTAACATCACAGCAAGAACGGGTCGGCACCGCGCGCGACCCGCTCAACCACGGGGCTTGCTGATGAACGACGATGCCGACGCGGGCGCCGCGCTCGAAGGCTTGAGCGAAGAACGCCAATCGGTCCACCTGTATCAGGCACTGGCGGCGATCGAGACCGATCCGGTGATCTCGGCGATGTTCACCCAGCTCGCCAAGGCCGCGGATGCCCAGGCCGGCATGTGGTCCGAACGGCTCCGCGAGACCGGTGTCGCGGTACCGGCGACGTCGGGTCTCGGCCTGCGGCCCCGCATGGTGCTGTGGCTCGCGAGCCGGATCGGCATCCGGCCGGTGCGTGGGATGCTGGCCGCGCTGAAGGTGCGCGGACTGTCGGCGTACAGCGCGATGCCTGTCGGCGGCCACCCGCGTGCCGGCTCGGTCGACGAGATCGGCCGCCGTCATCGCTCGACCGGTGGCGGCAACCTGCGCGCCGCGGTCTTCGGCGTCAACGACGGCCTCGTGTCCAACGCCGCGCTGATCCTGGGCATGGCCGGAGCCGACGCATCGATGCACAACCTGGTGCTGGCGGGGTTCGCCGGGCTGCTCGGTGGCGCCTTCTCGATGGCGGCGGGTGAATACGTGTCGGTGCGATCACAGCGCGAGGTCTACGAGTACCAGATCGGGCTGGAGCGAGCCGAACTCGCGGAGTACCCGCAGGCCGAAGCCGATGAACTGGCGACGATCTACGCGGCCAAGGGCATCGCACCGGCCGAGGCGCGCAGGATCGCGCAGGCGCTGATCGCCGAGCCGGAACGTGCACTCGACACGCTGGCGCGCGAGGAATTGGGGCTGAACCCGGACGAACTCGGTTCACCGTGGCAGGCCGCTTCCTCGTCGTTTGTTGCCTTCGCGATCGGCGCGGCCGTACCGCTGCTGCCGCTGCTGTTCGTCCGCGGCCAGGCCGCGTTCGCGGTCGCGATCGGCTGCGCCTCCGCGACGCTGTTCGGCGTCGGTGCGTTGTTGTCATGGTTCACGGGCCGCAACGCCTGGGCCTCCGGTGCACGGATGCTCGCGATCGGCGCCAGCGCCGGCCTGGCGACCTGGCTGCTCGGTCGACTCGCCGGCACGACCCTCGGCTGATTTCCGGCAGGTGACTGGGATCGGCTTCGGCCATCCCGGTGCCGCGCAGACATTTGATCGATTGCCACCGATCGCCGCCGCGGCGCCGTCGGTCGTGTCGGATCAGGGGACGACGGTGCACCGCCGGTGTTGCCGTGTCTGCCGTTCATCGGCCCGGTGCAACATCCGATCGGACACCGTGCCTCGTCGGCATTGGCGTGGTTTACACGCTGCACCGGTCAAGGGCTTACAGCGGCGGGAAGTTGCCGCCCGTCACCTATCCATCGCGTGAGCGGATGGCATCCCCTGTAATCCATGGCATCGGCCGTAAAAGGGCCGGGGTATGCCCATGGGCGATCGATGAATCGAAGCAGTGCCGCCGAACGCGAAGCCGCCGGCCGGACCGAACGCGCAGACCGCGCGACGATCCGCCGCGGGGTCGTCGCGTCCGACGCACTGCCGCCGGTCGGTGCCGGCACGCCGGTGGTCGGCGGTGCGGCCGACCCCTCCGCGACCACCGCTCGACCGACCCGCGCACCAGGGCGTGTGGACGCGCCCTCGTTCGCGGTCGCCGACACGCTGCCTTTGGGCACCCCGCCGAACGCCCCCGCACCCGGCGCCGATGGCGGCAGCGCATTCCTCGCCGACCTGAGCAAACCGATCGGCGTCCCGTCGCGGCAGGAGCGTGTGCTGCTGGTGCTCAGGCTGCAGGGCAAGGCGCTGGCACCCGAGCGTTTCGAGGCGGCCGCGATCGCGATCGTCAACGAACTCGCCGCGGTGTTCCGCGCGTCGCGCGTGAGCCTGGGTTTCTTCCAGGGCGAACGGGCCGAAGTCAAGGCGATCTCGGGCGCGAGCACCCTGCGCCGCGACAGCGACATCACCCGCGACCTCGCGGCGGCGATGAGCGAGGCGGCCGACCAGCGCGCCTCGGTCGTCCACCCGCGCATTCCGGGCAAGACACCGAGGATCGCACTCGCCCAGGCGAACCTGTGCAGCCGCCACGGTGCCGATGCGGTGTGCACGGTGCCGCTGGTGGCCTCCGGCGAGATCGTCGGTGCGCTGACGATCGAGCGCAACGGCACGCGCGGATTCGAGCGTGCCGAGGTCGCGCTGTTCGAGCAGGTCGCGACATTCCTCGCGCCGATCCTGCACCTGAAGCGCCGCGCCGAACTGCCGCTGACGACCCGCCTGGTGGAGTCGATGGCCGATGGCCGCCGCCGTCTGCTCGGACCGCGCTCGCGTGCGTGGCCGGCCGCGTTCGCGGTCGCGCTGGTCGTGCTGATCGCGGCCGTCTTCATCCCGGCCGACCATCGCGTGACCGCGCCGGCCCGGCTCGAAGGGGCGACACAGCGGGTGCTGGCGGCACCGATCGACGGCTACATCGCGAAGGTGCACGCCCGCCCCGGTGAATTCGTGCTCGACGGGCAGCCGCTGGTCGAACTGGACGACAAGGAACTGGTGCTCGAGCGGCGCAAGTGGGAGGCCGAGGCCGCCCAGGTCGAGAAGCAGTACTCCGAGGCACTCGCCAAGGAGGATCGACCGCAGATCATGATCCAGCAGGCCAAGCTGCTGCAGGCGAAGACCCAGATCGGCGTCATCGACGAGCAGCTCGACCGGATCCGGCTCAAGTCGCCGTACGACGGCGTCGTGATCGAAGGCGACCTGACCCAGTCGCTCGGCGCGCCGGTCAAGCGCGGCGACGTGCTGCTCACCGTGGCGCCGCGCGGCCAATACCGGGTCAGCGTCGAGGTCGACGAACGCGACATCGGCTTCGTGCGGGCCGGCCAGACGGGACGACTCGTGCTCGCCGCGCTGCCCGAGGGTGCGGCCGAGATCGCCGTACGTCGTGTGACGCCGATCGCCACCGCGAAGGACGGCCGCAACTACTTCGTCGTCGAGGCCGAGCTCGACCGTCCGGATTCGGCGATGCAGCCGGGACTCGAAGGCGTCGCGAAGATCGAGGTCGGCGAACGTGGACTGTTGTGGGTGATCGGCCACCGGTTCGTCGACTGGCTGCGCATCACGCTGTGGACCTGGCGGGTGTGACGATGTCGGAATCCGTCCTCAGTCCCGACTGGTACCGCGTCGCCGACCTTCGTCCGCGGGTGCGCAGCAGCGTGCAGATCGCACGCCACGTCTATCGCGGCGAGCCGTGGTTCGTGCTCAACGATCCGGTCGGCGGCACCAACCTGCGCGTCAACCGAATCGCCTACGAGCTGGTCGGTCGACTCGACGGCACGCAGACCGTCGACGAGATCTGGCAGACACTGATGGCGCGGCTCGGCGACGACGCACCGACGCAGGCCGAAGTGCTGCGCATCTTCACCTCGCTGTACGACGCCAACCTGCTGCAGGTCGAAGTCCGTCCCGACAGCGCCTTCCTGTTCCGCCGCCACCGGGATCGGCGCCACAAGCGACGACTGTCGGCGGTCAATCCGCTCGCGTTCCGGATCCCGCTGTGGAATCCGACCCCGCTGCTGGACCGGCTCGAACCCCTCGCCGGCTGGCTGTTCAATCCGCTGTCCGCCGCGCTGTGGCTGATGGTGATCGTCGTCGCCGGGTTCGCCGCCGCGATGCACTGGAGCGAACTGGCGGCCCGGTCGGCCGCGCACTTCTCGAATCCGCGCAATCTCTGGCTGACCTGGCTCGCCTATCCCCTCATCAAGTCGCTGCACGAGCTCGGTCACGCGCTGGCCCTGCGACGCTGGGGGGGCGCGGTGCACGAGACCGGGGTCACGCTGATGCTGCTGACGCCGGTGCCATACGTCGACGCGTCGGCATCGGCGCTGCTGCCGGGCTGCCGCCAGCGCGCGGCGGTTGCCGCCGCGGGGATCGCGGTCGAGCTGATGCTGGCCGCCTTCGCACTGGCGACCTGGCTGAGCGTCGAGGACGGCCTCGTCCGCGACATCGCGTTGTCGGTGATGCTGATCGGCGGCGTATCGACGCTGCTGTTCAACGGCAACCCGCTGCTGCGCTTCGACGGCTACTACGTGTTGTCCGACCTGATCGACATCCCGAACCTGGGCAAACGCGCCAACGACCATGTCGCCTATCTCGCGCAGCGTTACCTGCTCGGGCTGCGGGGCGCGCGCGCGCCCCAGCACGCCCGCGGCGAGCGCCGCTGGTTCGTCGGTTATGCGATCTCCTCGTGGCTCTACCGCCTGCTGATTTCCTGCGCGGTGGCCCTGTTCCTGGCCGACCTGCATCCGGCACTGGGTGCGATCGGCGTGTTGACCGCGGCCTGGTCGATGGCCGTGTCGCCGGGACTGAGGATCATCCGCTTCGTGCTCGGCTCGCCGCTGATGGCCGCGAACCGGCTGCGCGCATGGCCGGCGGCACTGGCATTGTTCGCCGCCGCCGTCGGCACGATATTCGTGCTGCCGCTGCCCGCGTCGACCGCCGCCGAGGGCATCGTCTGGCTGCCGGAGAACGCGCAGTTGCGTGCGGGCACTCCCGGCTTCGTCAGGACCGTGCTCGCCCCCAGCGGCAAGGCGATCGAGACCGGCACGCCGGTGCTGCTGCTGGACAACCCGGAGCTCGAGGCCGAGGTGATCAAGGCCGAGGCGAAGCTGCAGGCGCTGTCGGTCGAACGCATGCAGTCGCTGGTCGCCGAACCGGTCAAGGCACAGGTGGTCGAGCAGGACATCGCACGTACCGAGGCGGAACTGGCCCGGCTGCGCCAGCAGGTCGGGCAACTGGTCGTGCGCGCCGGCGCGTCGGGTGAACTGGTGCTGCCTCGAAGCGGCGACCTGCCCGGACGTTTCCTCGACAAGGGGGAACTGGTCGGCCACGTGCTCACCCGCGACCAGATCACCGTGCGCGCCGTGGTCGCCAACGAGGACGCCTCGCTGGTGCGCGAGCAGACACGCGAGGTCCAGGTGCGGCTGCTCGAAAGCCCCGACGCGATCTACCAGGGCAGCGTGCTCGGCCAGAGCACCACGCCGAGCAACCTGCTGCCGAGCGCGGCGCTGGGCGACCGCTCCGGCGGACGGATCGTGACCGAACCGGGGGACCCGGATGGCCTGCGCTCGGTGCGGCCGTTCTTCCTGGTCGACATCGGCGTGCCGGCCCAGGCGCTCGAACGGGTCGGCGCGCGCACGGTCGTGCGCTTCGAACACGGCCACGCATCACTCGCCGACCAGGCCACGCGGCGCCTGCGCCAGGTGTTCCTGCGCCATTTCCAGGCGAGCTGACCGATGAACTTCGCGCCCACCTGGTTCGAACCGTCGCTGGCGACCCTGGCGCCGAGCCCGGGTCACGCCTGGGGTCCGTATCCGCAACAGCGCGAGCCACGTTCGGCCGCGCTGCGCTCCACGTTCCTGGCCGGTCTGTCGATGTTCGATGCCTGGCGCGACGAAAGTGCCGGCCACCAGCGATTCATCACCCGGGTCCGCCACTTCGAACAGCAGGCGCGTCCCTGGAACGACCCCTTGCTGCGCCGGCGCGTGGCCAGCCTGCGTGCGCTGCTCGGCCGCGACGGGCTGACCGAACACCGGATCACCCGCGCGCTCGGACTGGTCGCCGAGACCTGCCGCCGGGCACTCGGCAAACAACCGTTCGACACCCAGCTGATCGCCGCCCGGATCCTGCTGTCGAACCGACTTGCCGAGATGCAGACCGGCGAGGGCAAGACGCTGGCCGCGGCACTGGCCGCCGCCGTCGCGGCGCTCGCCGGCATTCCGGTGCACGTGATCACTGCCAACGATTATCTGGTCTCGCGTGACCGCGAGCTGGTCGCGCCGTTGTTCGACGCCCTCGGACTGCGCTCGGCGGCCGTCATCCAGCCGATGCCGGCCGACGAGCGACGGATCGCCTACCGCGCCAACATCACCTATTGCACGGCCAAGGAACTGGTCTTCGACTACCTGCGCGACCGGATGGCCATCGGCCTGGACGATCCGGAACTGGCGTTGAAGGTGGCCTCGTTCGAGAGTTCCCGCCGCGAGAGCCGGGGCACGCTGCTGCGTGGACTGTGCATGGCGATCGTCGACGAGGCCGACAGCATCCTGATCGACGAGGCGGTCACGCCGCTGATCCTGGCGCAGGCGATCGACGATCCGCATCGCGAGGCGCTGCTGCGCGACGCCTGGGATCTGTCGGGCCGTCTCTGGCGCAATCGCGACTTCCTGATCGACGCCGGCGCCCGCTCGGCCGCGCTGACCAACGGCGGCAGCGAACTGCTCGCCCGGCTGACCGCGGACAAGCGCGGCCTGTGGCAGAACCGGATGCGTTGCGAGGAACTGGTCCTGCTCGCGCTGAGCGCCCGCCACCTGTACCACCGCGATCGCGACTACCTGGTCCGCGGCGACGAGGTGGCGATCGTCGACGAGACGACCGGACGTGTCGCCGAAGGCCGGTCATGGTCGCGCGGCCTGCACCAGCTGATCGAGATCAAGGAAGGCTGCAAGGTCACCGGTGAGCGCCAGACCATCGCGCAGATCACCTACCAGCGCTTCTTCCCGCGTTACCTGCGCCTGTGCGGGATGAGCGGCACACTCGCCGAATCACGCGCGGAACTGGCGTCGGTCTACGGCCTGCGCGTCGCGCCGGTCCCGTTGCGCCGGCCCTCGGGCCGCCGGCTCGCGGCACCGGTGGTGTACGCGACAGCCGACGCGAAGTGGCGAGCGGTGGTGATGGCGATCGCCGCGCAGCACGCGGCCGGACGACCGGTGCTGGTCGGTACCGATTCGGTCGCCGATTCCGACCATCTGTCGGGCCTGCTCGACACGGCCGGCATCACTCATCGCGCGCTGAATGCGCGCCAGGACGCCGAGGAGGCTGCGATCGTCGCCGCCGCCGGCCACGCCGGCGCCGTCACCGTGGCCACCAACATGGCCGGGCGCGGCACCGACATCGAACTCGACGCCACCAGCCGCGGTGCCGGCGGGCTGCACGTGATCGCGTGCCATCGCAACCGCGATCGGCGCATCGATCGCCAGTTGTTCGGCCGCAGCGCACGCCAGGGCGACCCGGGTTCGGTGCAGATATTCGTCTCGCTGGAAGACGACCTGGCGCAGCGGGCGTTGCCGGTCGTCTGGCGTGCCTTCGGGCGGCGTCACACCAGCGGATCGCCGCTGCCCTCGGCGCTCGGACACCTGCCGCTGGCGCTGGCGCAACGGATCGAGGAACGACGGCGACGGCGACAGCGTCGCCTGCTCCTGGAACAGGATCGCGCCCGCGAAGGCGCACTCGCATTCACCGGCAGCGGTGAATGACAACACGCATCAGCCGAAGGAAGACCATCATGACCGACTCCCCGATCTCCCTTGCCCGGCTCGCGACCGCCGGTTGGATCGCGGCCGTCGCACCCGCATCGCTGGCCCAGCCGCTCGACTGCCTGATCCAGCCGAACCAGGTGATCCAGCTCGGCTCGGCGGTGCCGGGTGTGCTCGATCGTGTGCTGGTCGAACGCGGCGATCTCGTCAAGCAGGGACAGGTGGTCGCGCAACTGCACTCCGACGTCGAACGCGCGGCGCTGGCGCTGGCGCAGAAACGCGCCGAGATGGAAGCCGAGCTGAAGGGTGCGGACAAGACCGCCGACTTCGCGCAGCGTGAACACCAGCGGGCCTCGGACCTGTACGAGAAGAAGTTCGTGTCGCAGGGCTTCGTCGACAAGACGGCCACCGAGGCGTCCGTCGCACAATCCAAGGTCTACCAGGCCAAGGAACGCCGCCAGGTGGCCGCGATGGAACTGCAGGTCGCCCAGGCCCAGCTTTCACAGCGGTCGATCCGCAGCCCGATCGCGGGTGTGGTCACCGATCGTTACCTGTCCTCCGGCGAATACATCGACGACAAGGCGCTGATCAGGATCGCGAAGATCGACCCGCTGCGCATCGAGGTCGTCGTGCCGGCGTCCGCCTACGGCCAGGTCGAGACCGGTGCGCAGGCGATGGTGACCCCGGATCTCGCCGGCGCCCGGCCCTCGGCGGCCAAGGTGACGATCGTCGATCGTGTGGTCGATGCGGCGAGCAACACGTTCCGCGTCCGACTCGAGCTGCCGAACCCGAACAACGAGATTCCCGCCGGGCTGCGCTGCAAGGTCGACCTGGGCATCAAGCTGCCCGGCAGGCCGCCCGCCCCGAGCGCAGCCGCCCCGGCCCACACGACCGCGGGCAACCGCTGATCACCGGACCGGCCTGACCGACGACGGACCCGACCGACATGCTGGACTGGTTGCGCAGACGACTGCGGCGCCGCGCGGTGATCGAGACGATCGAACCGCGGGTGCTGTATTCGGCCGACCTGAATCCGCTGGCCGAACCCGAAGCAGGTATTGCCGGTCCAGCGTCCGTGGACATCCGCACGGTCGACCCGGTCACTGCGGACGAGGCCGTCGGTTCAGCGGCGGCGGCCGACGCCACCGCCGCCGTCGAACGACATGTCGAGCTCGTACTGGTGAGCCCCGAGACCGCTGACGCGGACGCCCGCATCGCGGCACTCGTCGCCGGTCACCCGGCGGGTGACGCCACCACCTTCGAGATCGTCCAGCTCGATCCCGATCGCGACATCACGGACCAGCTGCAGGAGCTGCTGGGAGGGCGGCGGGACGTGTCGGCGCTGCACTGGCTCGACTCCGGACACGACGCCGAGACCCCGCGCAGCGAGCTGGTCTTCATCGACGCCGGCGTCACCGATCCGGCGGCGCTGATCCGGGCATTCCAGGAACAATCGACCGCGGGCACGTCGCTCGAGTTCTTGCTGATGCGCGCCGATCGCGACGGGCTCGACCAGATCGGCGAGGTCCTCGCGCAACGTTCCGCGATCGACGCGGTGCATGTGGTCAGCCACGGTGACGACGGCGTGCTGATGCTGGCCGGTCGCCTCGTCGACCAGTCGACCCTCGCGGCGGATGCGGCAACGATCTCCGGCTGGCGAACGGCGCTCACCGAACAGGCCGACATCCTCCTCTACGGTTGCGAGGTCGGGACCGACGGTGTCGGCCTGCAGTTCATCCAGTCGCTTTCCGCACTCACCGGTGCCGATGTCGCGGCCAGCAACGATCTGACTGCCGATGAGGCCCTGGGAGGCGACTGGGCGCTGGAAGCCCGCACCGGACAGATAGAGTCCGGCGTGGTGCTGGTCCAGGCCACCGGCTGGCAGGGTTCGCTCGCGCTGACCGCGCAGGGCGGCGAGACCCGGGTCAACAGCGCGACCACCGGCACCCAGAACACGATGCCGTACAACGGCGGCAGCGTCGACTTCGACGGCCAGGGCAACTACGTCGTCGTCTTCACCGACATGAACGTCAACGCCGGCGACGTCTACGCCCAGCGCTACGACGCCTCCGGCGTCGCGCAGGGCAGCGCGATCCTGGTCAACCAGGCGACTGCCAACCGCCAGGACTGGCCGAGCGTCGCGGTCGCCGCCAACGGCAGCTTCGTCGTCAGCTGGTCGAGTGAGGCGCAGGATGGCAGCAACCAGGGCATCTACGCACGTCGCTTCGACGCCAGCGGCAATGCGCTGGGTGCCGAATTCCGCGTCAACACCGCCACGGCCGGCAACCAGGATGCCGCTGCGGTCGCGATCGCCAATGACGGCTCGTTCGCGATCGCCTTCTACGACGAGAACGTGAACACCGGCGACGTCTACGTCCAGCGCTACAACGCGGCCGGCGCGGCCCAGGGCGGCAACGTCCGGGTCAACACCACGACCGCGAACATCCAGCGTGTTCCTGACCTCGCGTACGACGGGTCCGGCAACCTGATCGTGGTCTGGGAATCGTTCAACCAGGACACCGCCAACACCTACGGCATCTACCTGCAGCGGTACAACGCCTCGGGCACGGCGGTCGGATCCCAGACGCTGGTCAACAACACGACCGCCGGCAACCAGAGCTTCCCGGTCGTCGGCGCCGCCGCCGACGGCAGCTTCGTCGTCGCCTGGGAATCGAGCAACGCCGACACCGCCGGCGCATCCTACGGCATCGTGGCCCGCCGTTTCAATGCGAGCGGCACGGCCATCGGCAACGAGTTCCTGGTCAACACGACGACCGCCAACAACCAGCGGGCCCCCGCGCTGGCGGTCGCAGGCAGCGGCGAGTTAATCGTCACCTGGACCAGCACCAACACCGACGGCAGCGGCGCGGGAGTCTACCTGCAGCGCTACGCCTCGAGCGGCGCGACCGTCGGCGTCGAGACCCGCGTCAACACGACCACCACCAACGGTCAGGACCACTCGAGTGTCGCGATCAACGGCAACGGCGCGGTGGTCGTCTGGGATGGCGAAGGTATCGGGGACACGTCCGGCGTGTTCATGCAGCGCTACGCGTTCAACGCACCGCCGACCCACACGGTGCCCGGTGCGCAGGCCACCACCGAGGACACGAACCGGATCTTCTCGACGGGCAACGGCAACTCGATCTCGATCGCCGATGCCGACGCGGCCGGGCCGCTCGATGTCACCCTGGCGGTCACCAACGGCAGCCTGTCGTTGTCGGGCACGACCGGCCTCACCTTCGTCGCCGGCGATGGCACTGCCGATGCGACGATGACCGTCCGCGGTACCGTGGCCAACCTGAACACGGCACTGAACGGCCTGGTATTCACACCGACAGCGAACTACAACGGCGGCGCGGTGCTGACGATCTCGACGATCGACTCGTTGCTGGTCAGCCTGAACCTCGATGCGGTCCAGGGTCGCTACGGCTTCGACAATCCGGCCGACCCGGGCAACGACAGCAGCCCCGTCGGCATCTACGACGGCGTCGTCTCCGGCGCGACGGTCGTCAGCGACGCCACCCGCGGCAACGTCCTGGAACTGGACGGTGTCGACGACTACATGGTGATCTCCACGGGGGCCGCCGGCCCGCCGGACGTGACGCTGTCGGGCTGGGTCAACCTCGACACCGGCGGCGCCGACGCCGAGCTGATGTCCGTCGGCAACAACGTCGCGATCCGCTTGGACCGGACGACCGGCGCGCAAGGGGTGACCGGCTTCTACTCCAACGGCTCGACCTTCGTGTATGCGGCGTCGAGCCAGTTCATCGCCGGAACCGGCTGGCACCATGTCGCATACGTCTTCGATGACACGAACAACAGTCACACGTTGTACATCGACGGCTCGGCCGTGGCGAGTGCCGCCACCGCGGAATCGATCGGCTACACGGCCAATACCGACGTCTACGTCGGGCGCAACGGGAGCGCCGCCACCAACTTCCTCGACGGCCGGGTCGACGAGGCGCGCGTGTTCGCACGGGCGCTAACGGCCGCCGAGATTGCCACGCTCGCGGCCGACAACAAGCCGCTGGCAAGCGACAACGTGCGGGATACCGACACCGTCTCCATCACGGTCAGCGCGGTCAATGACCCGCCGGTGATCTCCTCCAACGGCGGCGGCGCGACTGCCGCCGTGTCGATCGCCGAGACGAACACGGCCGTCACCACCGTCACCTCCTCGGACATCGACGGCGCTGCCCCGGTGTATTCGATCGTCGGCGGCGCCGACGCCGCCCGCTTCACGATCGACGCCAACACCGGCGTGCTGAGCTTCACCGTCGCCCCGGACTACGAGGCCCCGACCGACGCCGGCGGCAACAACGTCTACGACCTGATCGTTCGTGTGGCCGACGGCGGCGGTGGCACCGACGACCAGGCGCTGTCGGTCTCGGTGACCGACGTGTCGTCGACGCTGGTGGTCACCACCGCCGCGGACAACACCGACAGCGGAATCACCGCCGGCAATGCCGCACATACCGCCGAATGGCTCAACGCCCACCGTGGCACGGACAACGCGGTCAGCCTGCGCGAGGCGATCATCGCCGCCAACAACACCGCGGGCGCGAACACCGTCACGTTCAACATCGCGGGAACCGGCGTCCACACGATCACGCCCGGGTCCTCGTTGCCGACCATCACCGAGGCGATCGTGCTGGACGCGAGCACCGACGACAGCTTCGCGGCCAACGGCAACCGCCCCGCGATCGTCATCGACGGCAACAGCCTGGCTGGCAGCGGCCTGGTGCTGTCGTCCACCGCAGACGGCAGCACGATCCGCGGCTTCGTGATCCGGGACTTCGGCGGCCCGGGCATCGAGATCCGCATCGGGTCGGACAACAACACCATCGCCGGCAACTACCTCGGCCGCCTGGACACACTCGGCGAGGATGCGGGCGCCGGCGAGGAGAACGTCAATGGCGTCTTCGTCGGTGGTAACAACAACACCATCGGCGGCACGACCGCGGCCGACCGGAACGTGATCTCCGGAAACAGCACCGACGGCGTCACGATCAACGACAACGGCAGTTCGAACGTCGTCCTGGGCAACTACATCGGTGTGAACGCGGCCGCCACGACCGTCATCGGCAACACGGGCCAGGGCGTCTGGATCGGCAGCGGTGTCAACAACGTGATCGGCGGCTCGGCGCTCGGCGCGGGCAACCTGATCGGCGGCACCACCGCCTGGGCCGGGATCACGCTGTGGATCGGATCGGCCACCGGCACCGTCATCCGCGGCAACGCGATCGGCACCGATTTCACCGGGACGCTGGACTTCGGCAACGCCGGGCCGGGTATCTGGGTGGCCGACGGCGCCACGGCGACGATCGGCGGCACCGGCAACGGCGAAGGCAACCTGATCGCCTTCAACGATGGCGGAATCGTCGCGCCCGATTCGGGGCCGCCGATGTTCGCCGCACTGCGTAACCTCATCTTCGGCAACACCGGCCTCGGCATCGACCTGGGCAACAACGGCGTCACGCCGAACGACGGCGGTGACGGGGACGCCGGGGCGAACGGCCTGCAGAACTTCCCGGTGATCTCGTCGGTGGTGACCTCCGGGTCGTCACTCAGCATCAGTGGCAGCCTCGCCAGCGAGCCCAACAGTTTCCATCGGGTCGAGTTCTTCGCGAGTGCCAGTGCCGATCCGTCCGGCTACGGCGAGGGAGCGAGGTATCTCGGCTACACCGAGCTCTCGACCGACGGCGCCGGCAACAGCGCGTTCAGCACGAGCATCGCGGCGGCGGTGGCCGTCGGCGAAGTCGTCTCCGCGACGGCCACCCGCAGCAACGGCACGTTCACGACCTACACCGCGACGTCGGAGTTCTCGGCCGCCGCAAGCGCCGTCGCGAACAGTCCGCCGGTCATCACTTCGAACGGCGGCGGCGTGACCGGCTCCGCCTCGGTGGCGGAGACCACCACCGCCGTCACCACCGTGACCTCGTCGGACATCGACGGCGGCACGCCGTCCTACGCCATCGCCGGCGGTGCCGATGCCGGCCGCTTCACGATCGACGCCAACACCGGCGCCCTGGCCTTCGTCGTCGCGCCCGACTACGAAGCCCCCGTCGATGCCAACGCCGACAACGTCTACGAAGTGACCGTCCGGGCCACCGACAACCTGGGCGGCACCGACGACCAGGCACTGTCGGTCACGGTCTCCGACGTCGCCGCCACCCTGGTCGTCACCACCACCGCCGACAACAACGACTCGGGCATCGTCAGCGGCAACACCGCGCACACCGCCGAGTGGCTCAACGCGCACCGCGGCACCGACACCTCGGTCAGCCTGCGCGAGGCGATCATCGCCGCCAACAACACCACCGGCGCGAACACGATCACGTTCGGCATCACCGGCAGCGGCACCCAGGTGATCAACATCGCCAGCGTGCTGCCGACGATCACCGGCACGGTGGTGATCGACGGCACGACGCAGACCGGCTGGACCGCCGGCAGTTTCCTGCCGATCCTGATCGACGGCAACGGCACGGCCGGCGCGGGGCTGACGCTGTCGGCAACGTCGGACGGCAGCACGATCCGCGGCCTGGTCATCCGCGATTTCGGGGGTGACGCGATCACCTTGCAGAACGGGGCGGACGGCAACACGATCGCGGGCAACTTCCTCGGCCGGTTCAACAGCGACGGCACGGCGGCGGGGGCCACCGAGAACAATGCCGGCGCGGGCCTGAACATCCTGTCGGCGAACAACACGATCGGCGGCGCCACCGTCGCCGACCGCAACCTGATCGCAGGCAACGATTCCTACGGCGTCTACCTGAACGGCGCCGGCGCATCGGGCAACACGATCACCGGCAACACCATCGGCGTGGCCGGCAACGGCAGCACCGCACTGCCCAACGTCAGCGACGGGATCCGGATCAACGGCGCGGCGAACAACACGATCGGCGGCAACGGCGCGGCCGCGCGCAACGTCATCGCCGGCAACAGCGGCTACGGCATCTACGTGACCGGCGCCGGCGCCACCGGCACCGTGATCCAGGGCAATTACATCGGCGTGAATGCGGCGGGCACCGCTGCACTGGGCAACAGCTTCGACGGCATCGCACTGGTCAACGTCACCGGGGCCACGATCGGTGGCACCTCGGCCGGCCAGCGCAACGTGATCTCGGGGCATCTCACCTCGGGCAACAACGCCGACGCGATCTGGATCTCCGGCGGCTCCGGACACGTGATCCAGGGCAACTACATCGGCACCGCGGCCGACGGTACGACGGCGATCGGCAACTACAACGCAGGCGTCGACATCTACAACTCGTCGGGGAACAACCTGGTCGGCGGTACCGCGGCCGGGGCGGGCAACGTGATCGCCAATGCCCGCTACGGGGTGCTGATCGCCTCGAGCGCCGGGAACACCGGCAACGCGGTGCTGGGCAACAGCATCTACGGCAACAGCACGCTGGGCATCGACCTCGGCCCGACGGCCAGTTCGACCGGCAATGGCGTCACCACCAACGATGCAGGCGACGGCGACACCGGGGTGAACAACCTGCAGAACTATCCGGTGCTCAGCTCGGTGGTCGCCGGTGCGCAGGTCGGCATCGCCGGCACGCTGAACAGCCAGGCAAGCAGCTTCTACCGGATCGAGTTCTTCGCCAGCACGGCCGCGCATTCGTCCGGGTTCGGCGAGGGCAGGCGCTACCTCGGCTTCGTCAACGTCGCGACCGACACCGGGGGCAACACGTCGTTCAACCTTTCCATCGCGGCGACCGTGAGCGCCGGCGAAGTGGTCTCCGCGACCGCCACCCGCAGCAACGCGGCCTACAGCGTGTACACCGACACCTCCGAGTTCTCGGCCGCACGGACCGCGACGGCCAACACCGCCCCGGTGCTGTCGAGCGCCGCTTCGCCGGTGCTCGCGGCGGTGGCCGAGGACACCGGTGCCCCGATTGGTGCGGTCGGCACGCTGGTCTCCGCGCTGGTCGACTTCGCCTCGCCGGCGGGCCAGCTCGACAACGTCACCGACCCCGACCCCGGCGCCCAGCTCGGCATCGCTGTCACCGCCGCCAGCACCACCAACGGGGCCTGGTTCTACTCCACTGACAACGGTGCCTCCTGGAACGCGCTCGGGGCGGTCTCCGGCGCCAGCGCCCGGCTGCTGGCTGCCGATGCCACCACCCGCATCTACTTCCAGCCCGCCCCCGACTACAGCGGCACCCAGCCGACCGCCCTCACGTACCGCGCCTGGGATCGATCCACCGGCAGCAACGGCGCTCTGGTCGACACCTCGGTCAACGGCGGCTCGACCGCGTTCTCCACCGCCACCGACTCGGCCTCGATCACCGTGACCGGAGCCAACGACCCGCCGGCGATCACGTCCAATGGCGGGGGCGCGACCGGCTCCGCCTCGGTGGCGGAGACCACCACCGCGGTCACCACCGTCACCTCGTCGGACATCGACGGCGGCACGCCGTCCTACGCCATCGCCGGCGGTGCCGATGCCGGCCGCTTCACGATCGACGCCAACACCGGCGCCCTGGCCTTCGTCGTCGCACCCGACTACGAAGCCCCTGTCGATGCCAACGCCGACAACGTCTACGAGGTGATCGTCCGCGCCAGCGACGGCGCCGGTGGCAGCGACGACCAGGCGCTGTCGGTCACGGTCACCGACGTCGCCTCCACCCTGGTCGTCACCACCACCGCCGACAACAACGACTCGGGCATCGCCAGCGGCAACACGGCCCACACCGTCGAGTGGCTGAATGCCAACCGCGGCGCCGACAACGCGGTCAGCCTGCGCGAGGCGATCATCGCCGCCAACAACACCGCCGGCACCAACACCGTCGGCTTCTCGATCCCGACCTCGGACGCGGGCTTCACCGGCACGGCAGGAATCGATGGCCGGCTGGCGATCACGCTGACCTCCGCGCTGCCCGTGATCACCGACAGCCTGGTGCTGGACGCGACGACCCAGGCGACGAACCGCGGCGACACCAATCCGGGGCTGCTCGGCACGTCGGGGACCGTCGGCGTGGACGCGCTGGCGCTGACACAGATCGCACGGCCCGAGATCGAACTGATCGACGGCGTCGGTCTGTCGATCGGCTTCGACATCAATGCCAGCGACGTGACGGTCCGCGGCTTCGCGATCCGCGGCTTCGGCTCCGGCACCGGTGACGGTGCGATCGTCGTCCGAATCGACCGGACCGGCACGCTGATCGAGAACAACGTGTTCGGCACGGGCGCCACCGCGCTCACCGACCCGGGCAGCGACGCCACCCGCAACACCTCGGCGATCGTTGTCCTCGGTGGCGACAACGGCACGATCCGCAACAACCTGATCGCCTTCAGCGCGTTGCAGGGCATCGGGTTCATGACCGCCGCCAATGCCTCCACCGGCTGGCTGATCGAAGGCAACCAGATCACCGACACGGGGATGTCGCAGTCGAACGGCGACGGCATCGCGATCGCCGCCGGAAACACGATCACGATCCGGGGGAACCTGGTCAGCGGCACCTCGTCGCAGGCGCTGATCCTGTCGCCCGGGACAACCGGCGTCACGGTCGAGAACAACACGATGACCGGCAACGGCGTGGGCTCGACCACGTCGCTGTCGCAGACCGACACGATCGCCACGCGCAGCGGTTCGTCGAACAGCACCATCGACCGCAACATCATCGCGCTGAACTACGGCAACGGGATCACCGTCAACAACGGGGCGACGGGCATCCGGATCACCGGCAACGCGATCTACGGCAACGGTACGGTCGCATCGCGCAGCGGCACGTCGGTCGCACACGGTTCCCTCGGCATCGATTTGCAGGCAGCCGGCGAGGACAACGCCTTCGGCACGGCGCCTTATGTGACCGCGAACGACGCCGGCGATGCCGACACCGGCGGCAACAATCTGCAGAACTTCCCGCTGCTGGCATCCGCCCAGTACAACAACGGCCAGCTGGTGATCACGGGCACGCTGAACAGCGTGGCCGGCCGAACCTACCGGATCGAGTTCTTCGCCAGCCCGGGCGCGGACCCGACCGGCTACGGGGAGGGACAACGCTATCTCGGATTCGCGACCGTCGCGACGGACGGTGCGGGCAACGCGACGATCAGCAGCTCGCTGCCAGCTTCGGTGGCGGCCGGTGAGACCTTGACGGCGACGGCCACCGATACCGGGACCGGCGAGACCTCGGAGTTCTCGCAGAACGTCGCCATCAACCAGGCCCCGGTGATCACCTCCGATGGTGCCGGCGCCTCGGCCGCCGTCTCGCTCGCCGAGACCACCACCGCGGTCACCACCGTCACCTCCTCGGACATCGACGGGGGCACGGCGCTGTACTCGATCGTCGGTGGCGCCGACGCCGCCCGCTTCACCATCGACGCCAACACCGGCGCACTCGCCTTCACCACCGCCCCGGACTACGAGGCGCCCACCGACGCCAACGCCGACAACGTCTACGACCTGATCGTGCGTGTGGTCGACGGCGCCGGGGGCTCCGACGACCAGGCGATCGCCGTCACCGTCACCGATGTCGCCGCCACGCTGGTGGTCACCACCACCGCCGACAACACCGACTCCGGCATCACCGCGGGCAACGCCACCCACACCGCCGAGTGGCTCAACGCGCACCGCGGCACCGACAACGCCGTCAGCCTGCGCGAGGCGATCATCGCCGCCAACAACACCGCCGGCGCGGACACGATCACATTCGGGATCAGCGGAACCGGTGTCCACACGATCGCACTCGCCTCCTCGTTGCCGGCCATCACGGGCACGGTCGTCCTCGACGCCACCACCGACGACAGCTTCATCGCCAACTCGAATCGACCGGCGATCGTGCTCGACGGCAACGATCTGGCAAACATCGGCCTGCAACTGACCGGCACCGCGGACGGCAGCACGATCCGCGGCTTCGTGATCCGCGACATGGCCGGGGACGCGATCCGCATCGACGCCGGCTCCGACGGCCACACGATCGCCGGCAACTACATCGGCCGCCTGAATGCCGACGGAACCGACGCCGGCGCGGCCGAGGCCAACGTCGGTGCGGGTATCCGGCTCGACGATGCATCGAACATCACGATCGGCGGCACCGGAACGGCGGACGGCAACGTCATCTCGGGCAACCTGTTCGTCGGCGTCCTGTCCTTCGGTTCCGGCAGCACCGGCAACCGCGTGATCGGCAACATCATCGGCCTGGCGGCCGACGGGGCGACCGCGCTCGGCAACGGCGACGAAGGCATCTACGCGCAGCAGGGCTCGGGACTGGTGATCGGCGGCGACACCGCCGCCGAACGCAACGTGATCTCGTCGAATGCCAAGGCCGGCATCTACCTGTTCGCCGAGACCGGTGCGGTGATCCAGGGCAACGTCATCGGCACGGACGCCGGCGGAACTCTCGCCCGCGGCAACAACACGTCGAACAATCCGGGGCGTGGCGGCATCCTTCTCGAGAACATGTCCGGCGCGCTGGTCGGCGGCACGGCCGCCGGTGAAGGCAACCTGGTCGCCAACAATACCGGGCCGGGGATCACGATCGCCGGCGGTGGCTCGGTCGGCAACCGCCTTCTCGGCAATCGACTCCAGGGCAACAGCGGCCTCGGCATCGACCTGGGCAACAACGGGGTGACCGCCAACGATGCCGCCGACAGCGACACCGGCGAGAACAACCGACAGAATCATCCGGTGCTCGCCGCGGTCGCCACGACGGGCACCCAGGTGGCGATCTCCGGCACTCTGGCGTCGGAGGCGAACTCGTATTATCGGATCGAGTTCTTCGCCAGCGTCGGGGCCGACCCGTCCGGACATGGCGAGGGTGCCCGTTATCTCGGGTTCGTCGACGTCGCGACCGACGGCAGCGGCAATGCCGCGTTCAGCACCAACCTGACGGCAAGTGTCGTCGCGGGCGAATTCGTGGCCGCCACGGCCACCCGCAGCAACGCGACCTTCAGCGCCTACACCGACACCTCGGAGTTCTCCGCGAACCGGGTCGCGACGACGAACACCGCGCCGGTGATCACCTCGGATGGCGGCGGCGCCACCGGCAACGTGTCGGTCGCGGAGACCCGCACCACGGCCACCACCGTGACCGCCTCCGATGTCGACGACGGTGCTCCCGTCTACAGCATCGTCGGCGGCGCCGATGCTGCGCGCTTCACCATAGACGCCAACACGGGAGCACTCACCTTCGTCGCGGCGCCGGACTACGAGGCGCCCACCGATGCTGATGCCGACAACGTCTACGAGGTGACCGTCCGGGCCACCGACAGCCTGGGCAGCACCGACGAGCAGGCGCTGTCGGTCACCGTCACCGATGTCGCCGCCACGCTGGTGGTCACCACCACCGCCGACAACACCGACTCCGGCATCACCGCGGGCAACGCCACCCACACCGCCGAGTGGCTCAACGCGCACCGCGGCACCGACAATGCCGTCAGCCTGCGCGAGGCGATCATCGCCGCCAACAACACCGCCGGCGCCGACACCGTCTCCTTCAACATCGCCGGCACCGGCGTGCACACGATCGCCGTCGGTGCCAGCGCACTGGGGGCACTGCCGATCGTGACCGACACGATCACGATCGATGGCACCACCGAACCCGACTACCTGATCGGCGCCCCGGTCATCGAACTGGACGGCACCCTCGCAACTTCCGGCGGTCGCGACGGCCTGAACATCGCCGCGACGGCCACGGGCTCGGTCATCCGTGGCCTGATCATCAACGGTTATCCCGAGGATGCGATCATCGTCGCCGCGGACGACGTCGTGATCACCGGCAATCGGATCGGTACCGACGCGACCGGCACTGTCGTGCGCGGCAACGGTGATGCCGGCATCCGGGTGCTCCCGGGCGCCGACAACATCCGGATCGGCGGGCTCGCCGCGGGCGAAGCCAACCTGATCTCGGGCAATGGCGGGGTCAACGTCTCGGTGCGCGGAACCGACGCCCAGGTCGTCGGCAACCTGATCGGAACTGACGCCGCGGGCAACAACACGCTGGCCAATCCGGGCGACGGGCTGCGTGTACAGGTCGGCGGGGACCGGGTGACGATCACCGGCAACACGATCGCCGGCCACACCAACGACGGCATCGAGATCAGCGACGTCGACACCGCGCTGATCGCCTCGAACACGATCACCGGCAACGCCGGCTCGGGCATCGACCTGATCGGTACCAGCATCAACATCCGGATCACTGCGAACTCGATCGTCGACAACACCGGCCTGGGCATCGATCTGCGCAACGCGGGCGTCACGGCCAACGACCCCGGCGACGTCGACACCGGACCGAACGACCGCCAGAATTTCCCGGTCCTGTCCTCCGCCGCGTGGGCGAGTGCGTCCTCGGTGTACATCGCCGGCTCACTGTCGAGCACACCGGGGTCGTACTACCGGATCGAATTCTTCGCCAGCACGACTGCGGACCCGACCGGCCACGGCGAGGGAGCTCGTTATCTCGGCTACGCCGACGTGAGCACCGACGCGGGCGGAGCGGCCAACTTCTCGGTGACGCTGTCCTCGGCGGTGACACCCGGGGAGGTGATCAGCGCCACGGCCACCGCGGCCAACGCGACCTTCACCACGTTCACCAACACGTCGGAATTCGGCCCCGCCGTCACGGTTGCGACCAACACCGCACCGGTCCTGGGCGGGATCAACGACCTGCCGGCGATCGTCGAGGACGCGGCCGTGAATCCGGGCATGCGAGTCGTCGACCTGATCGCCGGACACGTCACCGACGCCGATGCCGGCGCATTGCAGGGTGTCGCGGTCATCGCCCACGACGGCACCCTGGGCGACTGGCAGTACTCGACCGACGGCGGCACGAACTGGACGTCGATGCCGGCGGGCATCAGCGGCTCGAATGCGCTGCTGCTGGCAGCCGATGCACTGACGCGTGTCCGCTTCGTCCCCGACGCGAACATCAACGGCACCGTGGTCGACGGCCTCACGGTGCGGGCGTGGGACCGGACCAGCGGATCGGCGGGCGGATTCGCGGACACCTCGGGTGCGAACAGTGGCGGCCAGACGGCGTTCTCGGCCGCCGCCTTCGGCGCCGACATCACCGTCACGCCGGTCAACGACACACCGTCGATCTCCTGGCCGACCTACCTGTCGAGCCTGACGCCGCTGGCATCGTCGAACATCCACGGCGGCCTGACCAACAATGCCGGTTACAACGGCACGCCGATGGCGATCGACGGAACGAACTATGCCAACGGCATCAGCACCCACACCCCGGCCAGCGGTGTCGGCACCATCGACTATCCGATCGACGGGGCGCAGGTCTTCAGCGCGACCATCGGCATCAACGACTCGGCCGGTGCGAGCGGCAGCGCGATCTTCCGGGTCTATGTCGACGGCGGCCTGATCTTCGCCAGCCCGACGCTGACCGGCGCCGGCGGGCCGATGAACCTCTCGCTGTCGGTGGCCGGAGGCACGACGCTGCGGCTTGAAGTCGACATGGCCGACGGGAACCACTTCTTCGACCATGCGACCTGGGCGAACGCCCGGCTGACCGGCGGAGCCGATTCGACCGCCCATGCAACGCTGCGTGAGAACGCGCCGTTCGCCACGATCGTCGGCACGATGGCCGCCGCCGACGTCGACGCGACCGACACACTGACCTTCTCGCTGGTCGACGACGCGGGCGGACGTTTCGCGATCGTCGGCTCGACCGGCGAGATCCGCCTGCAGAATCCGGCGCTGATCGACTACGAAACCGCGAACTCGCACGACGTTCTGGTCCGGGTGACCGACAACGCCGGCGCGTTCAGCGATCGCCTGCTGACGATCGACGTCACCAACACGAACGACGCGCCGGTGCTCGATGCGGCCGCCTCACCGGTGCTGGGAGCGGTCGTCG
>CADEEH010000073.1 GCA_902826305.1 uncultured Burkholderiales bacterium | reverse complement strand
GCGAGCCACGGGTCGCCGAGGAAATCGATGTACTGGTCGATCAGCCCCATCCGCTTCAGCGTCCAGCTGACCACGGAGAACTGCGTGTCGTAGATCCACCAGAACGCGATCGCCGACAGCGCGGTGGGTACGATCCACGGCAGCAGGACGACCGCGCGAAAGAAGCTCTTGAACGGCAGCCGTTCGTTCAGCAGCAGCGCCAGCCACAGGCCGAGCGCGAACTTCAGCACGCTGGCGATGATCGTGTAGAAGAACGTGTTGAACAGCGACAGCCGGGCGACGCTGTCGCCGAACAGGAACTCGTAGTTCTCGATGCCGATGAAGCGACCGGGACGTCCGATCTTCGCGTCGGTGAAGCCGAGCCAGGTGCCCAGGCCGAGCGGGTAGGTCAGGAAGACCAGCAGCAGCAGCGCGGCCGGCAGCATGAACACCAGGCCGAGCGCGTTGGGGTTGTTCTGCAGTCTGGCGAACATCGCGGGATCCGGGCCTCGTTTCGTTCGGATCGCCGGACCTGCAGCCCGGGATCGGGGCCGTCCCTCGCGCCGTGCGGCGCGAGGGACGGGGCCTGCCGGTCAGATCTTGTAGTAGCGTTCCGCGCGCTTCTGCGCACGTTCCGCGGCCTCCTGCGGCGTGCGCTGGCCGCTGGCCGCCTCGGCCACCATGTTGACGATGATGAAGTCGGCCATCGCGCCGGCCGACGCCGCGCCGAGCTTGCCGGCGTAGCCGCCGGGCCGCATCACCTTCATCGCGTCGCGGTACGGCGTGTGTTTCGGATCGACGGTCCAGATCGGATGTTTCTCGTAGGCCTTCAGCGGCTGCGTCACGTAGCCGATCGAGGCCGACATCCACGGGTTGAACTGTTCCTCCTCCATCATGAAGCGCAGGAACTCCTTGGCGGCGTTCGGGAACTTCGTGTGCTTGAAGATCATCTGGTTGAAGAACAGGTTCAGCTCGGTCGGCACACCCGCCGGGCCGATCGGCATCGGCGCGTGGTCGATGTCGGCGGCCATCTCGTTGATCTTCGGATCCTTCGATGTCTTGGCCGAGTAATACACCGAGATGCCGTTGGACGTCAGCGAGACCTGGCCGTCGAGGAAGGCCTTGTTGTTGTTCGGGTCGAGCCAGGACAACGTGCCCGGCACGAACGTCTCGTAGAGCTGCCGCCCGTAGGTCAGCGCGGCGACCGTCTGCGGGCTGTTGATGACGACGTTGTTGTTCGCGTCGACCAGCTGCCCGCCGTGTGACCAGACCAGCCAGTGGGTCCAGACGTTGCCGTCGCCGGTCGCGTTGCCGAGCGCGAAGCCGCCGGGCGTGCCCTTGGCCTTCAGGCCCTGCATCAGCTTCAGGAAGCCCGCGGTGTCCTTCGGGAAGGTGTCGAAACCGGCGGCCTTCATGTGGCTGATGCGATGGACGACGCTGTTGCCCGCACAGCCGAGCGGCACCGCGATCCAGCGCTTGCCGTCGGGTTTCAGGTACTGCTCGCAGACCGGATACCAGCCGCCGTACTTCGCGCCGAGGTAGTCGCAGAGGTCGGTGACGTCGACCAGCTTCTCCGGATACAGGTTGGCATCGTCATGTGTCGACAGGATGATGTCCGGGCCGGCACCGGTGTTGGCCGCCACCGCCGCCTTCGGACGCACGTCCTCCCAGCCCTCGTTGTCGATGCGCACCTCGATGCCGTACTTCTCGGTGAACTTCTTGACGTTGGCCATGTAGGCGTCCTCGTCGCCGGCGACGAAGCGCTTCCAGCGCAGCACACGCAGCTTCGCATCCTTCTCGGGCTGGCCTTTCCATTCCTGCGCGGCCGCGCTCGGGATCCAGAGCGCCGGCGCGCCGATCGCGGTGCCCGCCGCCGCGCCCGCAGTGGTTTTGAGGAAATCCCGCCGCTTGTTCGATGCCATCTGAGTGCCTCCTTGGAATGTCGACGGTGGCTCAGGCCACCGCGAGTCGTTGACCGTTGGCCGCGTCGAAGACGTGTGCCGCCATCACGTGCGGGGTCAGGGTGATCCGATCGCCCGGCTTGAACGAATGGCGCTCGCGGAACACCGCGGTGATCTCTCCGGCGGCCGAATGTAATGCGACCAGTGTGTCGGCGCCGGTCGGTTCGATGACCGCCACCTCGCAGTTGATGCCGCTCTCGCCGCTTCCGCCGAGTGTCAGGTGCTCGGGCCGAAGGCCGACGATGACACCCTGTCCGGGACGGCCCGCCAGAGGTCCGATGCCGAGCCGTGCGCCGCCTTCGAGCTCGACGTCCCGGCCACCGTCGCCGATGCGGCCGTTGAGCATGTTCATCGCCGGCGAACCGATGAAGGTGGCGACGAACGAATTGGACGGACGATCGTACAGTTCCAGCGGCGAACCGATCTGCTCGACGATGCCGTCGTGCATGACGACGATCCGGTCGGCCATCGTCATCGCCTCGATCTGGTCGTGGGTGACGTAGACCGAGGTCGTCTTCAGGCGCTGGTGCAGTTCCTTGATCTCGGTGCGCATCGACACCCGCAGTTTCGCGTCGAGGTTCGACAGCGGCTCGTCGAACAGGAACACCTGCGGCTTGCGGACGATCGCGCGGCCCATCGCGACCCGCTGCCGCTGGCCGCCCGAGAGCTGGCGCGGATAACGCTCGAGCAGCTGGGTCAGGCCGAGGATCGCGGCCGCGTCACCGACGCGGCGCTCGATCTCGTCGATCGGCGTCTTCGCGAGCATCAGCGAGAACGCCATGTTGTCGCGCACCTTCATGTGCGGGTACAGCGCGTAGTTCTGGAAGACCATCGCGATGTCGCGCTCTTTGGGCTGGACATCGTTGACGACGCGATCGCCGATGCGGATCGTGCCGCCGGAGATCTTCTCCAGGCCGGCGATCATCCTCAGCAGCGTCGACTTGCCGCATCCCGACGGACCGACGAGCACGCAGAATTCGCCGTCGCGAACCGCGATGTCCACGCCATGGATGACCTTGGTGGCACCGAAGTTCTTCTGGACATTCTCGACCGTGACCGATGCCAATCCGTCTCCTCGTTCGGCGCGGGTGCCCGGCTTGGCCGGTGCGATGTCGCGCAAGATTAAACCAAAAGCACGACTCCGGCCTCGTTGTCACGCGCGGCAGCTCTTGTTGCGTAGCAACACCAGGCCGCGGTCTGACGGGGGTCCTGCTTTCCAGGTCCGAAAACGGCGAGTCAGCGCGCCGTATCGGTCCGATAATCGACTCATGCTAGCTGTGATCGTCCCCGCCCTCATCGGTGATTACCCTGATACGCCGTGCATGTTTCCACGCCGTGCCATGTCGCATGCCGGAGGTACACGATGAGTGCACACCCTGTGCTCGCGCTCGATCCTCGGTCGTGTTACCAGGCCATGCTGGCGCGGGATACCCGGTTCGACGGCCGCTTCTTCGTCGGTGTCGCCTCGACCCGTGTCTATTGCCGGCCCGTGTGCACGGTGCGCACGCCGCGACGCGAGAATTGTTCGTTCTATCCGAGCGCGCCGGCCGCCGAGGCCGCGGGATACCGGCCGTGCCTGCGCTGCCGGCCCGAACTGGCGCCCGGCTTCGCGAGTGTCGATGCGACCAGCCGCCTGGCGCGGCGCGCCGCGTGTGTCCTCGAGGACGATCCGGTGCAGGCGGCCGACCTGGCGCGGCTGGCGCGGCGCCTCGGCGTCACAGACCGGCACCTGCGCAGGGTCTTCGTCGAGCAGTACGGTGTATCGCCGAAGCAGTTCGTGCAGACCCGTCGCATGCTGCTGGCCAAGGCGCTGCTGACCGACACCACGCTGCCGGTGACCGAGGTCGCCTACGCCAGCGGCTTTGCGAGCATCCGACGTTTCAACACGGTCTTTCGCGATCGTTATCGCCTCAGTCCGAGTGCGTTGCGCCGCGCCGCGGTCGACTCCTCGGCGAGCGACGGATTCGTCTTCCGGATCGGGTATCGGCCGCCGTTCGCGTGGACCGAGCTGCTCGAGTTCCTCGAGCGGCGCACGATCCGGGGTGTCGAACAGGTCGTCGGCAATGCCTACCGTCGCGCCGTGATGCTCGGTGAACGGGTGACGCCCGGCGAAACCACGGGATCGGTCGCGTCGGGTCTCGCCGCCGGTCCTGCGAGCGGCTGGATCGAAGTGCGCAACGAACCGAGGCGTCACGCACTCGCGGTCCGGATGTCGGGCAGTCTCGCACGTGTCGTGCCGCCGGTGCTCGGCCGCGTCCGGCGGCTGTTCGACACCGATCTGCAGCCGGCCGAGGTGGGTGCGGTCCTCGGTGACCTGGCCGCCGGGCTGCCCGGCCTGCGGCTGCCGGGTGCGTTCGACGGTTTCGAGATGGCGGTGCGGGCGATCCTCGGGCAGCAGGTGTCGGTCCGGGCGGCGCATACACTGGCCGGTCGGCTGGTCGCCGCGTTCGGCGATCCGGTCGAAACGCCGTGGCCCGACGTCACCCATGTCTTTCCCGATGCGCGGCGCATCGCCGCCGTGCCGGACGGGTCGATCGCCGCGCTCGGCATCGTCGGCGCCCGTGCGCGCAGCATCGTCGCGCTGGCACGCGCGGTCGCGGAGGGATTGCGCCTGGAGCCCGATGCGGAACTTGTCCCGACGCTGTCGAGGCTGCGCGAACTGCCCGGCATCGGCGAGTGGACCGCGCAATACATCGCGATGCGCGCACTCGGCTGGCCGGACGCGTTTCCGTCCGGTGATCTGGGTGTACGCAGGGCACTGGGCGACGTCAGCGCCAGGGAGGCGACGGCACTCGCCGAACGCTGGCATCCCTGGCGTGGTTACGCGGTGATCCATCTGTGGCGTTCGTTGTCCGCCGTGCCGCCGGTCGCGGCAGCGGACGGACGAGCGCCGAACGAGCGATCGGGCCCCAGACGATCACGTGACAAACCACTTCCGGGAGCAGCGACATGAAACGCCCGCATTCGACGATCTTCGACGAGTTCGACACCCCGCTCGGGCCGATGCTCGCGATGGCCAGCGGCGACGCACTGATCGGCCTGCACTCGGTGGGTGGCAAGTACGTGCCGGCGATCGATCCGGGCTGGACACGCGATCCGTGCCTGCCGCTGTTCGGTGAACTTCGACGCTGGTTGGCAGACTACGCGGACGGGGGCCGCGAGCCGTGTCCGGTCCGCCTCGGCTGGATCGGCACCGACTTCCAGGTCGGCGTGTGGCGCGCGCTGCTCTCGATCCCCCATGGGAGCACCGAGACCTATCGCGGCATCGCGAATGCGGTCGGGGCGCCCGCGGCGACACGTGCGGTCGGCGCCGCGGTCGGCCGCAACCCGTTGCTGATCATCGTGCCGTGTCATCGGGTGATCGGGTCGGATGGTTCACTGACCGGTTTCGCCGCCGGCCTCGACCTGAAGCGGCGACTGCTCGCGCTCGAAGCCGCGCAGGAAAGCCTGCTTCGGTGAGGTGGCGCGATGGCGTCGAACTGGTCGTGCTGGCAGCGCTGTGGGGGGCTTCTTTCCTGTTCATGCGCGCCGGTGTCGGCGAGTTCGGGCCGATCGCGCTGATCGAGGTGCGCCTCGCGGTCGCCGCGCTGTTCCTGCTGCCGATCCTGGTCTGGCAGCACGGCCTGCACGAGTTCGGCCGCCACCTGCCGGCGCTGGCGGTGGTCGGGACGACGAACTCGCTGTTGCCATTCGTCCTGTTCGCGTTCGCGTTGCAATCGATCACCGCGGGCCTGGGTGCGATCCTCAACGCGACCGCGCCGCTGTTCGGCGCGCTGATCGCATGGGCCTGGCTCGGTGATCGACTCGTCTGGCCGCGATGGGTCGGACTGGCGGTCGGATTCGCCGGCGTGGCGATCCTGATCTGGGACCGGGCGTCGTTTCGCGACGGGGGCAGCGGCTGGGCGCTCGCCGCGTCGCTGGCCGCCTCGGTGCTGTACGGGTTGTCGGCCAGCATCACGAAGCGGCACCTCGGCGGTGTGTCACCGCTGACGACGGCCACCGGCAGCCAGGTCACCGCCGCGCTGCTGCTGGCTCCGGCGGCGATCGTCTCCTGGCCATCGACTGCGCCATCCGCGGCCGCGTGGGCCGGGGTGGTCACGCTGGGCATCGCCAGTACCGGCATGGCCTACGTGCTGTACTTTCGGCTGATCGCCCACGTCGGCCCGGCGAAGGCGATCGCGGTGACCTTCGTCGTGCCGGCGTTCGGCATGGTCTGGGGCAGCCTGTTCCTGGGTGAACCCGTCACCACGAGGATGCTCGCCGGCTGTGCGGTGATCGTCGCCGGCACCGCACTGGCGACCGGGTTCATCGGTGCGCGCGGGGTCAGTGCCGCAGCAGTCCGCGCTTCTCGATGAATTCGATGATCGTCGACAGGCCGTCGCCGGTGCGCAGGTTCGTGAAGACGAACGGCCGCTCGCCGCGCATCTTGCGGGCGTCACGTTCCATCACCTGCAGCGATGCACCGACCATCGGCGCCAGGTCGACCTTGTTGATGATCAGCAGGTCGGACTTGACGATGCCAGGACCGCCCTTGCGCGGCACCTTGTCGCCGCCGGCGACGTCGATCACGTAGAGCGTCAGGTCCGACAGCTCGGGGCTGAACGTCGCCGCCAGGTTGTCGCCACCGGATTCGATCAGGATCAGGTCGAGCGCGGGAAATCGCCGGTTCAGCCGCGCGACCGCCTCCAGGTTGATCGACGCGTCCTCGCGGATCGCGGTGTGCGGACAACCGCCGGTCTCGACGCCGATGATCCGCTCCGGTGGCAGCGCCTGGTGGCTGACGAGGAACGCCGCGTCCTCCTCGGTGTAGATGTCGTTGGTCACGGCGGCCATGTCGTAACGTTCGCGCAGGGCCCGGCACAGTTGCAGCATCAGTGCGGTCTTGCCCGATCCGACCGGGCCGCCGACACCCACACGCAGCGCAGCCAATCCAGCATTCATGTCCGAGTCCTCCTGCGGATTTCACCGCGTCCCTTGTCCGTTGCGCGGCGATGCGGCCGTGTCATGACCTGAACAGCCGAGAATACTGCGTCTCGTGGCGGCACGACGCGATCGTCAGCCCGGGGAGCCACGAACCGAGCGACGCATCGTCGAGATCGATCGCCGCCTGCGCCGCCCGTGCCGCGGCCTGCGACAGGTCGGCCAGCAGTCGTTGCGCGGCGGTCTGTCCGAGCGGCACGAGGCGCACCGAGGCCATCACCTGGTTCTCGAGCCATGACCACGCGTAGCCGGCCGCCGCGGTCCGTTCGTCCAGGTCGAACGCCTGGGCCAGCGCGCCCCAGACGATCGGATACGCGACCTCGGGCGCCGCCTGCAGCGCGTCGGCCAACGCGGCGTCGAGCCAGCCGAGCGAGGTCGACAGCACGAGAGCCGAGTATCCCATCTGCAATGTCTCGGCCCGTGTCTCGGCCGTCTCCCGGCTGGCGATGAACTCCTCGTTCCATTGGAGCAGCCGGGCACTGTCGACGGCGGCCGCAGCGCGATGGGCACGCAACATCACCGGCAGTTCCAGCGTGCCGAACGATCGCTCGAGCACGGCGACGATCCAGCCTCGCGCCGCTCGCTCGTCGCCGATCAGGCCGCTGTCACACGGCCATTCGAGCCCGCCGGACCAGCTGTAGGCGCCCACCGGCAACGTCGGGCTCGACAGCTGCAGCAGGCGCGTGATGCGCAGCGCATCGATCGCGCGATCGGGACGCCCCGATCTGCGACCGGTGTCATGGTCAGCGTGGGCCGAATTCATGGATCGCCGCACGCCCGCCCGGCTCGCCGGGTCGGGCCTGCGGTGTCTCGGGTTCGCCGTGGCGATGTTCGTCGTACGCTGCGTGGCCGTGCGGCGCATAGGCGCCGATCTCCGGCTGGAACGGCGCCAGCACCTCGGCGACGGTCACGCCGAGTCCTTCGAGCATCCGTCGCAGCACGTGGTCGTAGGCGAGCCGCAGCACCGAAGCGCCGACTTCGACCGCGACGTGCCGGTTGCCGAGGTGGTAGGCGCAGCGCGCCAGTTCACGCGCATCGGCCGTGTGCACTTCGAGCAGCGCCTCGGGCGCCGCGGCGACCATGATCGTCGTGCCGTCGTCACCGGCGAGCCGGTCGCCGTCGCGCAACACGGTGCCGCGCGGCAGCGCGATGCCGACCCGCTCACCCGACGGCAGCGACGCCTCGAAGCGGGTGCGTTGCCGTTCGTCGAAAGTCAATGTCAGCGTGTCACACGCCGGGCGGTCCGTCGGATCCAGGCGCTGGAACAGTCGCATCGTTGCTGGGGGATCCTGGTATCGCCGGCGGCTAGAACAGGAAGTACCGCTGCGCCATCGGCAGCAGCGTGGCCGGCTCGCAGACCAGCAGCTCGCCGTCGGCGCGCACTTCGTAGGTCTCCGGATCGATCTGCATCCGCGGCAAGTAGTCGTTGTGCCGCATGTCGCGTTTGCCGATGCCGCGCACGCCGATCACCGGCACCAGCGGCTTGGCGAGGCCGAGCCCCGCCAGCGCCGGATCGTCGAGCGCGGCCTGCGACACGAACGTGACGCTGGTGCGCAGCGCCTTGCCGAAGGAGCCGAACATCGGCCGGTAGTGCACCGGTTGCGGCGTCGGAATGCTGGCGTTCGGATCACCCATCGCCGCTGCGGCGATCATGCCGCCCTTGATGATCAGCGACGGCTTGACGCCGAAGAAGGCCGGCTTCCAAAGCACCAGGTCGGCGAGCCTGCCCGGTTCGATCGAACCGACGACATGTGAGATGCCGTGGGCGATCGCCGGATTGATGGTGTACTTGGCGACGTAGCGCTTGACCCGTGTGTTGTCGTGCCGGGACTTGTCGCCCTTGAGCTGGCCGCGCTGCGTCTTCATCTTGTGCGCCGTCTGCCAGGTGCGGATGATGACTTCGCCGACCCGCCCCATCGCCTGCGAGTCCGACGACATCATGCTGATCGCGCCGAGGTCGTGCAGGATGTCCTCGGCGGCGATCGTCTCGCGCCGGATCCGCGACTCGGCGAAGGCGACGTCCTCGGCGATCGACGCATCCAGGTGATGGCACACCATCAGCATGTCCAGGTGCTCGGCCAGCGTGTTGACCGTGAACGGACGCGTCGGATTGGTCGACGAAGGCAACACGTTGGATTCGCCGACCACCTTCATGATGTCCGGCGCATGGCCGCCACCGGCGCCTTCGGTGTGGAAGGTGTGGATCGTGCGTCCCTTGAACGCACCGATGCTCGACTCGACGAAGCCCGACTCGTTCAGCGTGTCGGTGTGGATCGCCACCTGCACGTCCATCTCGTCGGCCACCGACAGGCAGTTGTCGATCGCCGCCGGCGTCGTGCCCCAGTCCTCGTGCAGCTTCAGGCCGATGGCCCCGGCGCGGACCTGCTCGCGCAGCGGCTCGGGCTGGCTGACGTTGCCCTTGCCGAGGAAGCCGAGATTCATCGCGAAACCGTCGGCGGCGGCCAGCATCGACCGGATGTGCCAGGGCCCGGGCGTGCAGGTGGTGGCGGTCGTGCCGGATGCCGGCCCCGTACCGCCACCGATCATCGTCGTCACACCCGACATCAGCGCTTCCTCGATCTGCTGCGGGCAGATGAAGTGGATGTGGGTGTCGATGCCGCCGGCGGTGACGATCGATCCCTCCCCGGCGATGATCTCGGTGGCGGCACCGATCACGATCGTGACACCCGGCTGCACGTCCGGATTGCCGGCCTTGCCGATCGCCGCGATGCGGCCGTTCTTGATGCCGATGTCGGCCTTGACGATGCCCCACCAGTCGACGATCAGCGCATTGGTGATCACGGTGTCGGCGACCTCGGCGGCCACCGCCTGGCCCTGGCCCATGCCGTCGCGGATCACCTTGCCGCCGCCGAACTTGACCTCCTCGCCGTAGATCGTCGCATCCTTCTCGACCTCGATCCAGAGATCCGTGTCGGCGAGCCGGACCCGGTCGCCGACCGTCGGGCCGTACATCTCCGCATAGGCGCGGCGCGAGATCGACCGGGTCACTTGAGCGCTCCCATCACCTTGCCCTGGAATCCGAAGACATGCCGCCGGCCGGCATAAGCGACCAGCTCGACCTTGCGGCTCTGCCCGGGTTCGAAACGGATCGCGGTGCCGGCGGCGATGTTGAGCCGGAAGCCGCGCGCCTTGACGCGATCGAACGACAACGCGTCATTGGCCTCGGCGAAGTGGTAGTGCGAGCCGACCTGGATCGGACGGTCGCCGGTGTTGGCGACCTCCAGCGTGATCGTGCGGCGCCCGGCATTGAGCTCGAGATCGCCGTCGCGGATCTGGTATTCACCCGGAATCATCGTCGTTTTCCTCGGACCTCAGGCGATCGGATGGTGGACGGTGACCAGCTTGGAGCCGTCCGGGAACGTCGCTTCGACCTGGATCTCCGGGATCATCTCCGGCACACCCTCCATCACGTCGGCGCGCACCAGCACCGTGGTGCCCAGGCTCATCAGTTCGGCGACGGTGCGGCCGTCGCGGGCACCTTCGAGGATCGCCGCGGTGATCAGCGCGACCGCCTCGGGATAGTTGAGCTTCAGCCCGCGCGCCTTGCGTCGCTCGGCGAGCAGCGCGGCGGTGAAGATCAGCAGCTTGTCTTTTTCTCTCGGCGTCAGTTCCATCGCGGTCCCCGCGTTGCCCCGTCAGGTGGCCCAGATTCTAGGCAGATTCGGGGCCACGCCGATCAGCGTCGGCCGCAGGATGCGCCAGGCACCGAGCAGATGGTCGCGCGCGGCCGCGATCGACCCGCCAAGATAGCGCACGATCAGCACGTCGTCGACCGTCGTCACGCCGGCCAGTGCGTGCGGCGCCTCGATCGCACGCAGCGCCTGCACCAGGTCGCGATCGAGTGCCGGCGAGGCGGCGATCAGCGTCGCGCAGACCGGATGACCGTGCCATCCGGCCGCGGCGGTCCGCAGGTCGTCGGCGCCGTCGATCGATCCCCGTTCGATCCACGCCAGTCGTCCACCGATCCTCAGCCGGCTGGCGACACCGAGCGAGCCGGTGTCGAACCGCTCGCCGCTGGCGGTCCGACCCAGGCACTGGATGTCCCACAGGATCAGGCCGGCATCGCGCTCCAGATCGATGGTCGTGTCGATCCGCGCGATCGCGCCCCGGAACACGATCGACTCCAGCGGCAGCCACTCGAGTGTCGCCTTCGAACCGACGCGGATCACCAGTGATTGCCGCGCCGGCTCGCCGAGTGTGCGGTACCAGCGCGTGGCCGCGGGTGTGGTCAGCAGTGCCTTCGCGGCCGGATCGACCGTCACGTCGATCGACAACCGGTCGCCGCCGGCGAGTCCGCCCGCGGTGTGCAGCAGGATCTGGTGGCAGACCCGGTCTCCCTCGGGATACAGCGGCTTTTGCACCGTCAACGGACCGTCGTGTTCACGCTTCACCACGATGGTGCGCGATCCGCCGGCGTGTTCGCTCGCTGCGTAGCGCAGGTGCAGCCTGGCGTCCCATCCGCCGGCCTGCAGCGGTTGCCGGTCGATGCCTGGCGGCGCCTGCGCACCGGATGAACCCGCCTCGGCCGCGTCGCCCCGCTTCCGGACCGCGTTCACGACGCCTCCGCCGTATGCAGTGACCGGCTCCCTGCCGCCCGCCGGGAGAGTGTGATGGCGACGAGCATGAACACCAGGCCGGCGATCGGGAGGTAATCGAAGCCGCTGACCGCGATCAATCCGCCGCCGAACACCGCGCCGATCGCCTGTCCACCGTAGATGCACGAGGAGTTCAGCGCGATCGACGCCGACGCCAGCGCCGGTGCGATCGCACCGAGACGTGCCTGCTGCGCCGAGTTGGAACTGAACAGCCCGATCCCCCACAACGGCAGCGCGATCAACACCAGCGGCCAGGCGAGGGCGGCGAACCACGGGATCAGTGCCCACAGGACCATACCGATCGCGATCGATCCGAGCGCGAGCGACACGGTGGCATGCACACCGAGCCGCTGCACGACGCGGACCGTCAACGCGTTGCCGAGCACACCGGCGACACCGAGCAGTGCGAGCAGCCCGGCGACGTACGCCGGGCTGGCACCGAGTGCGTGCAAGAGCGCGGGCACCAGGTACGAGAACAGCGTGAACTGTCCGGTCGCCGACGCCAGCGTGACCAGCAGGGTCAGCACCAGCGGAGCCGACCCCCCGACCTCGCGCCATGCCGCCATCGACAGCGCCGGCACCGTCAGGCCCGGCGGGGTGCGCAGCCAGGTCCAGGCGGCGGCGACCATCGAGGCGCCGGCGATGACGGCGAAACCGGCACGCCAGCCGAAATGGGCGCCGATCAGGTTGGCCAGCGGCATGCCGGCAACCGCCGCCAGCGACCAGCCGAGGAAGATCGCGGTGATCGCCGCCGACCGGCGCTCGACCGGCACGATCAGCGCGATCGTCGCCGCCGCCTGCGGCGTGAAGACCGCGGCGCCGAACACCGAGACGGCGCGCAGCACGGCGAGTGTCGCGAAGTCCGGCGCCAGCAGGCAGGCGAGATGGCCGGCCGCGTACAGCAGCAGCGAACCGGTCAGCAGCAACCGTCGATCGATCCGGGAGGTGATGGCCGCCGTGATCGGCGCCCCGAGGCAGAGCACGAATGCGGCGATGCCGACCAGTTGTCCGGCCTTCGGCACCGAGATCTGCAGGCCGGTGGCCAGTGTGTTCAGCATGCCCGGCACCAGCATCACGCCGCAGCCGATGACGAAGTTGCCGAACAGGAACGCGCGGATCGCCGGCGCGCCGGCGTCACGCACCGTCATCACAACGCCGATCCGATGACCAGCAGACCGAGCAGCAGGAAGATCGCCGCGACGACCCGGTGGATCAGCCGGATCGGAAGCCGGTGCGCGAGCTTCTCGCCGATCAGCACCGCCGGCACGTTGGCGATCATCATCCCGAGTGTGGTGCCCAGCACCACCGCGACCAGCGAGTCGAAACGGGCGGCCAGTGCGACCGTGGCCAGCTGGGTCTTGTCGCCGATCTCGACCAGGAAGAAGGCGACGAGCGTGGCGCCGAACACACCGAAGCGCGACGTCGTCCGTGCCTGGCCCTCGTCGAGCTTGTCCGGGACCAGCGCCCAGGCCGCCATTGCGAGGAACGATGCGCCGAGCAGCCAGCGCAGAGTCTGCGCGCCGAGCGCCGACGCGATCCATGCACCGGCCGCACCCGCGATTGCATGGTTGGCCAGCGTTGCCACCAGGATGCCGAGCGAGATCGCCCAGGGCCGGCGGTAACGTGCGGCCAGCACGAACGCGAGCAACTGAGTCTTGTCGCCCATTTCGGCCAGGGCGACGATGGCGGTCGAGACGAGGAGCGCTTGCATCGAAGCGTGCAGAGTACATCAAGCACGCTCGACGAGCCGGCCATTCGAGTACTCGGCGGTCGGCCCACCGGGGCTCGCGCGCCGCACGATCGATCGTTGCGGCCTAGCGCTCCCCGGGTCAGGCCGGCGACTGGGCCGCCGGCGACTCCGCGCCGGTATTGCCCGGCGCCGCGTAGACCCTGTTGCGGCCGTTGTTCTTCGCGGTGTACAGCGCCGAGTCGGCACGGTCGATCAGTTCCTCGATCGTGTTCGACCGGTGGTCGATCATCGCGACGCCGAAGCTCGCGGTGACCAGCAGGCCGTTCACGTCGCGGATACCGGGGCCGCACTCGCCCTGGATGCCGCGCCGCAGCCGGTCGGCCAGCGCGGTCGCCCGGATGATGTCCATGCCCGGCAGCGCGATCACGAATTCCTCGCCGCCGTAGCGACAGACCAGGTCCTCGTTGCGAACGCCGGCCATCATGATCTTGGCGACCTGCTGGATGACCCGGTCCCCGACGCCGTGACCGAAGCGGTCGTTGATCGACTTGAAATGGTCGATGTCGAGCATCACCACGCTCATCCGCGTGCGGGCGATGCGGGCATCGCCGAACATCACCGCCGCCTGGGCGCCGAACGTGCGCCGGTTCAGGCAGCCGGACAGGTGGTCGCGTGTCGCCAGCCGCTCGAGTTCCGTGTTCTTGGCCTCGATCTCGCGCCGCGAGCGCTGCAGTTCGACCAGCACCTGATGCAGCTGTTCGTTGGCACGCTGCAGGGCGGTGACGTCGTCGAAGGTCACCATGCAGCCGCGGCTCGCACCCTGCGCATCGATGATCGGCGCGCAGTTGACGATCAGCCGCCGGGCCTCGCCGTCGCTGGGATGGATGTCGATCGTGAATCCGGTCTGCGGTGCGTTCTGCTGCAGCGATATCGCCCACGGATGTTTCCAGCTTTCCGCGGGCAGGCCGCCGGAGAGCAGCGGCAGCTCGCCGATCAGGCGTCCGGCCAGCGCCCCCTTGGAATCGTCCTGCAGCTGTCGGAACGCCAGGTTGGCGAGCACGATCCGCGTCTGGTGGTCGATCACGACGACCCCTTCGGTCATCGCGTCGAAGGCCATCCGCACGCGATCGGGGATGACGGAGGATGGATCGAGCCGCTGCAGCACGCGCCGCATGAAGAGGAAATACACCAGCACACCGGCGGTGCTCAGGAACACCACGAGCTGGGTGAACGGGTGGTGCGCCGCGCGCAGGACCGCATTGGTCTCGTCGGGCTTGTAGCTGATCTCGAAGCTGCCCCAGCGTTTGCCGCTGGCATTGAGCGGCACGAACACGTTCTCGTTGTCCGACCGGCCGTCCTTCGGTGTCCGATAGTACCGGTCGTGGTCACCGAGCTTGGCGACGAACGAGTCTTCGGCGCGTCGGACCGCGAGCGAGCGGATTTCCGGATTGCGGCTCATGACCTCGCGCAGCGTCTGTTCGACCAGATCGCGATCGCGTGACTGCACCAGGACCGCAACCTGGACCGCGAGGCCTTCGCCGAGCCGCTTGCGCAGCTGCAGCTGCTCGGCCTGCGGGTCGGGCAGGATCTTGAAGAACAGGTCGGCGAACAGGATCAGCATGCCGGTGAGCGAAACCAGGCCGAGCGCGATCTGTGCGATGGGGGGCAGGCGCTTGATCATGATTCGGTCCGCCTTGCGGTGCTGGGCATCAGGGCCTCGCTGTCGAGCAGGCCGGCGACCGCCTGCTCGTCGCGGGCAGCCTCGTTGTTGTCATCCGCGTCGACGCGGCCTTCAGCGCCCGGCAGTCCGTCGTCGTCGTTTTCCTCTTCCCAGCGCGCGAGAACCGGCAGCACGTCGACCTGGCGCCACGCGGGCAGGCCGGCGAGCAGTGCGAACAGCAGGCCGCCGCCGCGCGCGAGCCACCAGATGAAGCCGACCGACAGCACGAAGCTGCTGATCTGTGCCGGGTCGATCTGCAGACGGTCGAACGGTGTGTCGCCGCTCTCTTCGCCACGCTCCACGCTGAGCAGCCCGAGCAGATCGTCGGTTCCGATCGCCGAATCCCCGCCGGTCGCACCCGACGAAGAGAGCGCGGCGAAGATCATCGACAGCGGATCGTTGTCCGCGGTGCCTGATTCGATCGATTCCCCGAATCCCCCGACCGCGCCGGCTGTGTTGGCCTGGCCCGCGATCGCCGTGCCGCCGGCCGGCCCGCCGGCGCGAGCCCCGATCCCGCCCTGGCCGATGTCGTTGCTGCCCGCCGCCGTGTCGGTCGCGCCGCCCAGGATGCGCAGGTCACTGGCCGGAAGCGGCCGTTTCATGAACGAGTCCTCGGGGATCGCGATGTCGAGCGCAGAGAACGGGTTCGCGCCGCCGGCGCCGGTCGAGCCGCTGCCGGAGGTCGAGCCGCCGCCGGTGCCGGCCGGCGCAGGTGTCGGTGCGGGCGCCGGAGCGGGCCCCGGCACACCGGGCCCGGGTCCGCCGCCGGGCAGTGCGCCCGCTTCGAACGACATCGTGACCGATCGTTCGACGATGTGGCCGGCGCTGTCGATGACCCGGATCGTGATCTGTTGCGAACGTTGGGCAGCGAAGACCGACTGGGCGTCGGAGAGCAGAGTCACCTGCCCGGTAGCCGGATGGATCGCGAAGTTGCCCCCGGCATCGGCGGTCAGGGCGTAGGTGAACGACTCGCCGTTGTCCTCGTCGGTCGCGAAGGCGGTGGCGACGACGGTGCCCGCGCCGGCCTGGGCGGGCACGTCGGTTCGATCGAGCGCGACCGCGGTCGGTGCCTCGTTGACGTCGATCAGCGCGATGGTCAGCCGCGCGGTCTGCGTCAGGCCACCCTGGTCGGTGACACGCATCGTCAGTTGCACCGGTGGCATCGTCTCGTAGTTGAGCGCCGCACCGGCGGCGACGCCGACCCGGCCGCTGACCGGGTCGACCGTGAACGACGCCGACTGCGGCGACGGGTCGAGGCTGTAGTGCAGGATCGAGGCGGCGTCCTCGTCGCTGCCGGCGACACTGCCCGGGCTCGCGCCGGCCGGGCTGTTCTCGGCCAGCGACATCAAGCCGTCGGCAAGCCACGGCGTCTCGTTCACGTTGTCGACGTTGATCGTGAAGGTGCGGCTGATCGACAGGCCGCCGCTGTCGGTGGCCCGGATCGTCACCGATTGCGTCGGCGTGGCCTCGTGGTTGAGCAGCGCGGCGGCCGCGACCCGCAAGATCCCGTTGGATGCATCGATGACGAACCGGCCGCCCGCGTCGTCGGTCAACGCGAAGGCGAACGTTTCCGCGGGATCCGGGTCGGCCGCCAGCGCGCTGCCGACGATGCTGCCGCCCGGCGAGTTCTCGGCGATCGACGCGTTGGTCAGCACCAGGCTCGTCGGCGGCCGATTGGTGACGACGTTGGCCGCGAACTCGGAGGTGTTGCCGGCGGCGAGGTCGGTCGCGGTCGCGGTGACCCACTCGCGTACGCCCGAGGTGAAGGCCATCGTGTGGCTGAAGGTCGCGTGGCCGGACGCATCGGTCGTCACGTCGACGCTGCCGAGGTAACGTTCGGCCTCGCCGTGCCCCGATGCGTCGGCCGTGGCACTCGAGAAGAACTCGATCCGGTAGGTCGTCGAGGGCATCGCGTCGACCGTGCCGTCCACGGTCAGCGAGCCGGCGCCGAGGACCGCGCCGCCGAGCGCCGGCGTGTTCTGCCGGTCGTTCGCGCCGGCATCGGCGTCCGCCGGGTCGTTCGCGGTCACGCCGTCGTTGCCCAGGTCGATGCCGAGCGCGCCATTGACGCGGATCGTGTTGCCCAGGATCCGGTTGCCCGTCGAAGCCGCGTCGACGATCGCCACGCCGGAGCCGGTGTTGTACGCGATCTCGTTGCCCGTCCCCGCCGCCGTGCCGCCGATCAGGTTGCCTGTCGATCCGTTGACGATCTGGATGCCATCACCGGTGTTGCCGTCGGCGCCGCCGGCGGCATCGACGCCGATCCGGTTTGCCTGCACCTGGTGGGCACCGCCCCCGGAAAGCACGATGCCGCTGTTCGCATTGGCCGCGATGATGTTGCCCGCCCCGGCCGCACCGATCTGCGTGCCGGTGGTGTCGGCGACGATGATGCCCTGGCGCCCGTTGCCGACGGCGGTGGTTCCGTCGCTGCCGACGCCGATCCGGTTGCCGATGATCACGTTGCCGGTGGAACCGGCGTCCTCGATCACGACACCGACATTGATGTTGCCGGAGATGACGTTGGCCTGCGACGTGTTCGCACCGCCGATCACGTTGTCGTGGGCGCCGTTCTCGATGCCGATGCCCTCGCCGTTGGCGCGTGCCTGCGTGCCGCTCGAGTCGGTGCCGATGAAGTTGCCGGCGATCCGGTTGCCGGTCGTGGCCGCGTCCGTCAGCTCGATGCCGCGCCAGCTGTTGCCCGAGATCACGTTGCGTTCGGCGCCGTCCAGGTTGCCGTCGCCATCGGTGCCGATCAGGTTGTTCGCGGTCGGCGTCGGCTGCCCGGCGCTGTAGACGAACACACCGGTCGTGTTGCCGATCACCGTCGCCCCGTCGCTGCCGAGGCCGATCAGGTTGCCCTGCACGACGTTGTCGGAGGCCATCGCGATCATCACGCCGGTGCCGTTGCCGGCGATCACGTTGCGGCCGCCCGCGGTGCCGGATCCGATCCGGTTGTTCGACGGCCGATCCCAGATGTTCACCCCGCCCTGGGTGTTGCCGAGCGCGGCCAGACCGGTCCGATCGGTGCCGACCAGGTTGCCGAGCACCTGGTTGTTGTCCGTGCCGGCGTCCAACAGCAGGATGCCCCACCAGTTGTTGCCCGAGACCAGATTGCCGGCGCCCGGCGCGGTGCCGCCGATCCGCACGTTGGTCGAGGCGTTGCTGAGGACGACGCCGGACCGGGTCACGTCGGCGACCGTTCCGTCCACATCGGACATGCCGGTAATGTCGGTGCCGACGTAGTTGCCTTCGATGACCACGTTGCTCGAACCGGACACCAGGATCCCGGCGTTGTCGTTGCCGCTGATCACGTTGCGGGTCGCCGGGTCGGTCGAGCCGATCGTGATGCCGTTGACGCCGAACAGCGAGACGCCGGCACCCGCATTGCCGACGGCGGTCGTCCCGGTGCGGTCGAGACCGACCAGGTTGGCCTGGATCGTCGTGCCCACGGCGTTGGCGTAGACCGAAATGCCGTCGCCCTGGTTGCCGGAGACCACGTTGCCGGCACCGGCCGCACCGATGATCGTGCCCTGCGCATCGGTCGTGATGCCCTGCGTATTGCCCAGGGCCGCATCACCGGTGACGTTCAGGCCGATCGTGTTGCCCGTGATCGAGTTGCCGATCGCAATGGCGCCGGCGACCGTCACACCGATGACGTTCGCGGAGATCAGGTTGCCCGCGGCGCCCGCTCCGCCGATCGTATTGCCCGGCGCATCCAGGATGCCGATGCCGAAGCCGTTGCCCAGCCCGAGGAGTCCGGTGCGGTCGGTGCCGATCAGGTTGCCCTGGACCCGGCTGCCGGTCGCGGCCGCGCCGTTGATGTCGATGCCGGCGCCTGCCTGGCCCGAGATCAGGTTGCGGGCGTCCGCGGTCGCCCCGCCGATGGTCACGTTGCGGGCCCCCTGGATCAGGATGCCGCTCGAGCCGTTGCCGGCGACCGCACTGCCGGTGGCATCGGTGCCGATGAAGTTGCCTTGGATCACCACGTCGTCGGCCGCGATGACGATGCCCTGGTGGCCGAAGCGCTGGATCACCAGGCCACGGATCACGCTGCCGGCGGCCGAACCGGCGACGTCCAGGCCCTGGGCCGCCGCTCCCGCCGCCTGCCCGTCGAGCACGATCATCAGTTGTGCGTTGCTGCCCAACGCGGCCGAGTTGGCGCTGCTGCCGGCCTGGCTGTAGCCGTCGATGATCACGGTGTCGCTGATCGTGGGCAATGCACTCGCCGTCACGGCGATCGTGTGCACACCCGCGCCGCTGATGCCGAACCGGATCACGTCCGGCGAGCCGGCATTGGCGGTGTTGTTGGTCGCCAGGATCGCCTCGCGAAGCGAGATCTCGCCGTCGGCACCCCGATTCGCCAGCAGACCGGTGATCGAGCTCGTGTCACCGTCGGCCTGGTCGGCCGCGGTGGTGACGATCAGCGCCGTGTCGGGAACCACGGAGACCGTCGTCGTGCCCCGCGCGCTGGTCCCGCCATCGCCGTCGCCCAGGGTGAACCCGATCGTGCGCAGGTTGGTCGGCGGATCAGCCGCGATGTTCTGGAACTGGATGTTGCGGATCAGTGCCGTCAACGCCGCCGGGGTCGCGTTCGCGTTCAGCGCGACGGTCAGGGGCGTCACGCCGTCGTTGCCGCCCGCCACCGTTCCGATCGCGATGCCGCCATGGCTCACGACGTTGCCGGCCACGCCGATCTCGCCGGCCGCGTTGCCCTGGTTGCGGATCGACAGCCTGTCGCC
This sequence comes from uncultured Burkholderiales bacterium, assembly GCA_902826305.1. Taxonomy (GTDB): domain Bacteria; phylum Pseudomonadota; class Gammaproteobacteria; order Burkholderiales; family Burkholderiaceae_E; genus CADEEH01. The sequence goes on along the minus strand of CADEEH010000073.1, from coordinate 3,461 downwards.
GGCGCTGCCGGTGCCACCGAAGTCGACGCTGAGCACACCGGTGTCGAAGTCCACCGAATCGATGTCGGTCGCGGTGGCGGTCGGGGCGACCAGCACCGCCCCGCCGCCCTCGTCGAACAGCGCCGGCCCGGCCGGCACGACCACCAGCGGTGCGTCGTTGACCGCCGTCACGGTCAAGGTCACCGTGGCCAGGTTCGACAGCGACGTGCCATCGAACGCGCGATAGGTGAAGCTGTCGGTGCCGGCGAAGTCGGGGTCCGGCACGTAGGTGAATCCGCCGTCCGGGTTCAGCGTCAGCCAGCCGTGCGCCGGCACGTCGACGACGGCCGCCGTCAACGGATCGGATTCGGGGTCGCCGTCGTTGCCGAGGACACCGGACGGTCCGATCAGCAGCGTGCCGTCCTCGGCGATCACATACCCATCGTCGGCGGCCACCGGGGCGTCGTTGACCGGTTGCACGGTCAACGTGACGGTGGCGAGACCCGACTGCAGCGCACCGTCCGTGGCGCGATAGGTGAAGCTGTCGGTGCCGGTGAAATCGGCGTTCGGCGTGTAGGCGAACGAACCGTCCGGGTTCAACGTCAACGAGCCGTTCGCCGGACCCGCCACCAGCAGCGCCTGCAGCGTGTCGCCGTCGGCATCGTTGTCGTTGCCCAATACACCGGTTGCCGGCACGTTCAGGGTCGTGTCTTCACCGACCAGATAAGCGTCGTCGCCGGCCACCGGCGCATCCGCCACCGGCGTCACGTCGAAGCGGATCGTCGAAGGTGTCGGATCGAGATCCACGCCGCCGTTGGCCGTGCCGCCGGTGTCGCGGACCTGGAACGAGAACGAGGCGAGGTTCACCCCCTGGGCGTCGGCTGGCGGCGTGTATCGAAGCAACCCGCCCGCGATGTCGATCGCGCTGATCTCCTGGCCGGCGGTGACCGCGATGCCGCCCAGCGTCAGCGCACCGGTACCGGGCAGGCTGGTGATGTGCACCGAAGCCAGCGCATCGGGTGGTGCATCGGCCGGATCGGTGAAACCGAAGTCCGTCGCGGCGAACACGTGACTCGTGTCCTCGTCGATCGTCAACGTCCGGTTCGTGCCTTGCGGCGGATCGTTGACCGCGCCGACCGTGATGGTGACGGTGACCGGTGCCGATCCAGCCTGGCCGTCCGACGCGTGATAGGTGAACGAGTCGACACCGACGAAGTCCGCATCCGGCAGGTAACTGAACGACCCGTCGGCGTTCAACGTCAGGCTGCCGTTCGTGGTGCCGGTGTCGAGCACCGCGGTCAGTGCGCCCGGCTCCACGTCGGCGTCGTTGGCCAGGACCCCGGGTGCATTGACGATCAGCGGCGTGTCCTCGTCGATGCCGTAGGCGTCGGCGCCGGCCACCGGTGCGTCGTTGACCGGTTGGACGGTGATCGCGATGTCGTGGCTGCTGTTCCTCACGCCGCCGGTGCCGGAATTGCCCAGATCGGAGACCTGGATGCCGAGTGTGTCGGCACCGTGGTAGTCGGCGGTGGGCAGGTAGCGCAGGTTCGCCAGCGCCGCGGCGAGTGCCGGGTCATCGGCCGCCACGTCGAAGGTGATCGTCGCGTCGTCGACGCCATCGCCGGTGACGAGGACCAGGCCGGCCACCGACCCCAAGGTCAGCAGCCCGTTGCCCACGGACAGTGTCACACGCAGCGGATTCGAGCCGGCATCGGCATCACCGATCGAGATCGGGTTGCCGTTGCCGGCCGAGAAGAACAGCGCCGTATCCTCGGCCACCGTCGCAACCGCCGGCGCGGTGATGACGGGCGCCTGGTTCGCCACCGCCAGGTTCAGCAGCCCGATGTCGGCCGGATCGATCCCCTGGTAAGCGGGATCGGTGCTGTTCGCCGGCGCGAGGGTTACCGTGTAGGCGGTGTCACCGTCGTTGACGAAGTCCTGTCGACCGGTGACGGTGACCGTCTGGGCGACGTTCCAGTCGGCCGCGGTGAAGGTCAGCAACGCCGCCGACAACTGCCCTTCGGCCAGGTTGTCGACGGTCAGCGCGATCGTGACGTCGGCAACCGGTGCGGTCGCGAGCTGGACCGAGAACTGCGCCGTGCCACCGGCCTCGGTGGTGGTGAGCGGGGTCAGCGGGGTGACGATGATCGCCGGTGCGGTGGCGGTGACCGACACGTTGCGCGCGAATTCGGATGTCGATCCGAACACGCCGCCGCCGAGATCGACCGTGGCCGTGGCGGTGACGACATCGCCGGGCGCCAGTCCGGTGGTGAAGGTCGGCGCATACGATGCGTTGCCGGCGCCATCGGTGGTGACACTGACGAATCCGAGGAACTGGCGGGCGCCGCCGTGTCCGCTCGGATCCGCGTCGGCCGCCGGCGAGGCGAAGAATTCGATCCGATAGGTCGTGCTGGCGAGCGAGGACAACGTGCCGGTGACCACCGTGTCGGCACCGGTCCGGTAGGCGGCGCCGAGCACCGGGAAATTCTGGCTGTCGTTGGCGTTGCCATCGATGTCACCGGCGTCGTTCGCGGTCACGCCGACGGCGGCAATGTCGATCTCGAGGGCGACGTTGCTCCAGACGGTGTTGCCGAGCAGTGCGTTGTCGTCCGAACCGTTGCGGACCGCGATCCCGGTGGCGCCGTTGCCCGCGATGCGGTTGGCGCCGGCAGCCAGCGTCGAGCCGATCCGGTTGCCGCTGGCGCCATTGTCCAGCACGATGCCGCCGCTGGTGTTGCCCAGCAACGTATTGCCGTCGGCCAGTACACCGATGAAGTTGCCTTCGACGATGTTGCCGGTTGCGCCGGCACCGAAGATCCGCACGCCGGCGCTGGTGTTGCCGGCGACGACGTTGGCCGCGCCGGCGGCGGTGCCACCGATCTGGTTCGTGGCACCGGAGATCCAGACGCCGGTACCGTTGTTCGCAACGGCGACGGTCCCACCGGCGTCGGTGCCGATGAAGTTGCCCTGCAGGATGTTGCCGTTCGCGCTGGTGTCGATCAGCACGCCCTGGGTCAGGTTGCCGGAGATCACGTTGCCGTCACCGGCACCGGTCCCGCCGATCAGGTTGCCGCTGGTGTTGAACAGCGCGAGGCCGCGCTGGTTGGATGCGGCGACGGTTCCGGTCGCGTCCAGGCCGATCCAGTTGCCCGCGATCGTGTGGCCGTTGCTGCCATCGATCCGGATGCCGTCCGAGGTGAAGTGCTGCACGACCAGGCCGCGGACGGTGCTGCCGTTGCTGCCGGCGTCCAGGAACACGCCGAACGCCGCCGCGTTGTTGCCGTCGAGGACAATGGCGGGCCGATTGCCGTTGGCCGCGAAGCTGTCGTCGGTGGTGGCGTCCAGCGCCACGGTGTCGGTGATCGCCGGCAGCGCCGAGGCGAGCACGATCGTGTGGACACCGGTTCCGCTGATCCCGAATGTGATCGTGTCGGTGCCGGCGGTGTTGTTGGCGGCGATGATCGCCTCGCGCAGGCTGACGG